>DASSME010000555.1:0-19446 GCA_035689035.1 Longimicrobium sp.
AGCCGTTCCACTCTCCGATCCGCCGCCGCCCTCTGCGCGGCGTTCGCGCTGGCCTCGATCCCGACCGCCGCGCGGCCGCAGGCGCTCGCGCTGGGGCTGGCGATGCCCGCCGCCCACATCCGCCCCGCGCTGGTGGTGGTGCCCGACGTGCGCGGGCAGACGCTCTCCGGCGCCGCCGTCCGCGTGGCCAACGTGGGGTTGGTGCCGCGGCACGCCGCGTCCGCTCCGGGCGACCTGGACACCTCGCCGGTGCGGCGCCAGTGGCCGCGCGCGGGGCAGCGCGTGCCCGAGGGAACCGTGGTGGCGCTGGAGCTCGCCACCCCGGCCGCCGCGCCGGCCCGCGCGCCCGCCGTCCGTTCTGCTGCGGAGATCGCCGAGGGTTCGGCCGCGTGGCTCGCCCGCACCTCGCTGACGGCGTCGTTCGAGGTGCGCGAGCGGGCGGGGGGCGCGCCGGGCTCCGTCTTCTGGTGGATCGCCGCGGCGGCCGGCGTGTCGCTGCTGGCGCTGGCGCTGCGGACGACCCTCGCCCGCCGCGCCGCGGCGCCACTCGCACCGCCCCGCGACGCTGCGATCGACGAGGCGCGCCCGTCCCCCGGCGAGTTCCCGGCCACCGGGGCGCTCGGCCGGCTCGGTCACGGCGTGTGGGTGAAGCGGACGCGCCGGGTGCCGCGACTCGCCATCGCATTGGCCGGCTCCATCGTCGCGACGGAGGTGGCGGAGGTGTAACGCCGACGACGCACCGGGAGAGATCGCCATCATCTTCGCCGGACGGGCCGCTGCACCCGGTCCGCCGTGCCGCCGCGCGCGAGCCGTTCCCGGCCGCGTGCCTTTCGACGTTGGGGCAGGGCTGGAGCCAATCCGTCCCAAGCGGGTCGTCCGCCGTCACGATCGGCCGGCGGCGGGCATTTTTCGCGGTGACCGACGGCCTGACACCGGACGATGAGCGACAGGGCGGCAGAGAAAGATCTCTGCCGCCCTGTCCTGTTCCTGCCGTGGCGCGATGGGGATCATCCCGTCACGCCCGCGTCCTCAGCAGCCGTAGCCGGGGCGGCAGAGGGTGTTCAGCGCGCCCAGGTCGGCCTCGATCCCCGAGAGGCGGCTGGAGTAGGTGGTGGTGTAGTCGCTTCCCGGCCCGCCCCACATCACGCCGTGAAGCTGCACGTCGTTCTCGGCCGTGCCGCTGCCGCCGATGTACACGTACACCGGCGAGCCGCTGTCGCCGGGCTCGCTCCACACCTTGGAGATGTCCTGGCAGATCAGGCTGCCGATGGTGACGCACGAGTTGGTCACCTGGCCGTAGGTGGAGCCGCTGGTGCGGCCGGTCTTGTCCAGGTAGCTCCCCACCGGCAGCGTGCCCGTGTAGCGGCCGATGATGTCGAACTCGCCGATGGTGGTGAGCCCGCCGGCCGCGCCGGTGTTCCAGTTGGTGCGGATGATCCCGCCCTGGCCGATGGTGCGCGTGCCGTTGTGGCTGATGAAGACCGCGTCGGAGCGGCGGCAGGCGGTGTAGCCGGTGGCGCAGGCGTACAGGGCGCGGTCGGCCACCTCATTCCCCACCTGGTTGCCGCTGGCGACGGTGTTCTGGTACTCGGCCACGCCGTCGCTGGCGTACTGCGTGGTGGTGCAGTGCGAGTTGGTCACGAAGATGTTGGCGCCGTTGGACACCCGCTTCGCGTTGAAGCCCGCGGTGCACAGGTACTGCCCGAACGCGATCTGGATCCCGCCCACGAAGGTGGTGAAGCGGTCGCGCACCGTGGCGCGCGTCTGCGGGGCGGCCTGCGTCTGCGTGGCCACGGCCTCGGCGGGGATCCCCAGCCGCTGGGCCGCGGCGCGGACGGCGTCGGCGCCGGCCGTGTTGCCCACGCCCAGCAGCACGCGGTTGTTGACCTCGTCCACGTCCACCAGGTACACGTCGCCGCGCTGCTGCAGCAGCGGAGTGAGCTGGTCGGCCCACTCCTTCAGCTGCGCGAAGTCGTACGCGGCCGGAAGCACCAGCGGCAGCGTGCGCGCCTTCAGCGCCGCCAGCGGCGAGTGGCTGGCCCGCGCCACGCCCAGGTGCTGCTCCACGTACGCCTGCGCCGCCGCGCTCTGCGACCCCTCCACCAGGCGCACCACCGGCGTGCCGTCGTTCTGCAGGTAGTACCCGGCGAACCCGGGGATCTCCTCGCGCGCCACGCGGGCAAGCTCGTCGTCGGTGCTGGGGATGCGGGTGGGCGCCGTGGGGGCGCTGGGCGTGCCGGCCTGCGGGGTCACCGGCGAATCCTGCCGGTCGCACGCGGCCGCTGCCAGCAGCGCGAGCACCGCGGCGGGAACCGTCTTCCTGTACCTCATCTGCGTCCTCTCGTGTGGGTGTAGGAGCGATGTGTCTGGACCAACCTCGAATAAAATAGAGCGGGAAAGGTGAGATGCACAAGAGGTATAAACGGATGATTCCCTGCGGCGCCGAAGTGTATCACACGGCCGTGGCAACCCCCATTTGTCGGGTGATCGGTCGCCGGATCATGGCAGTGCGTTCGAGCGCAAACGCCAAGCCTCTCCATACATCGTCTCTCACCAACACGGAGGAGTTGATGAAAACGAGCGCCGAGTTTATGGATGGAATCGAAGAAAGAATGTCTCAGGAGGAACTGAAACCGTCCATGGAGCACGAGCTTCCTCATTACGCTAACTGTGATGACTCAAAGGGTGCTGATTCCGAGACCGATGCCCATTTCTATCCTCCGGCAGGCGGAAGCTGATCACTGGCGGCACAGGCGAACTCTTGTTCGGGGCCGACGGGGGGATTACGTACAATCGTGTCCGTCCAACAGAGGCAGTCGCGTCCGTTCACGCCTCCCTCCCGCAACGACCATGCAGAAGCACGCCAGCGTCACCCTCCGCGGCCACGGCGCGTCTCGCGCCCTCGAGGAGCTGCTCTCCATCCCGGGCCTCCAGGCCACGCGCCAGACGCCGCCACCGCCCAAGGTGGTCTACCGCGACGCGGGACTGCTGGCGGCGGCCGCCCAGATCGTCGGCGTCACGGGCGGTGTGGCGGGGATCGTTTCAGCGGTCCTCGACTGGCGGGAGAAGTGGTTGAAGGCGGGCGGCGGCAGGCGTATCGAAGCGGTGGTCGAGACCGCGGACGGCCACCGCATCGTGCTGCACGGCGCGACCCCCGAGCAACTGGCCCAGGTGCTCGAATCGATCCCGGCGCAGCCCGCGGGCTGAGCGGCGGGATACCCGCGATGATCCGTACTGCCGAATCCGGATCTCCGGATCTACAGTGGTTGAATGACAGGCTGAAGGGGGTCACACGGAGCAGCGGAAAAGAGCGGAGCAGCGGAGAACTGCGTCAGATTCGCGTGCAGTTCTCCGCTGCTCCGTTGCACTCCGCTGCTCCGTGTGACGCCTTTCGCCGAGCCGGTATGACGACTGAGCTTTCGGATCTGATCCGGTATCACAATCCGTAGATCGGCGTGATCTTCTCGCGCAGGTATGCCAGCAGCGGCTCGTGGCTCAGCGGCTGGCCGGTGATGCGCTCGCAGAGCTCGGGGGCGGTGTAGCGCCGGCCGTGGGCGTGCACGTGCTTCTTGAGCCACGCCAGCAGCCCGCCGAACTCGCCGCGGCGCAGGTCGCCGTCCAGCGAGGGGAGCGCCTGGCGCGCGGCGGCCCAGAACTGCGCCGCGTACAGGTTCCCCAGCGTGTAGGTCGGAAAGTAGCCGAACGCCGTCATCGACCAGTGGATGTCCTGCATGGCGCCGCGCGCGTGGTCGGGCACCTCCACGCCCAGGTCGGCGCGCATCCGCTCGTTCCACGCCGCCGGCAGGTCGGCCACCTTCAGGTCGCCCGAGAGCATCGCCCGCTCCAGGTCGAAGCGCAGCATGATGTGCAGGTTGTAGGTCGCCTCGTCGCTCTCGATGCGGATCAGGGAGGGGCGGATCACGTTCATCCCCCGGTACGCCGTCTCCACGTCCAGCGCGCGCAGCCCCGGCACGTCCAGCGCGCGCTGGATCTCGGGGAGCACCCACTCCCAGAACGGGCGCGAGCGGCCCACGAAGTTCTCCCACATCCGGCTCTGGCTCTCATGGATGCCCGTGCTGGCCGCTTCGGCCACGGGCTGCCCGTAGTGCCCGGCCTTGGGAAGGTTCTGCTCGTACAGCGCGTGCCCCGTCTCGTGCATGGTGCCCGAGAGCGCGCTGACGAACTGGTCTTCGGCGTAGCGCGTGGTGAGGCGCGTATCGCCGGGGGCCATCCCGTCGCAGAAGGGGTGGGCGGAGACGTCGAGCCGGCCGGCGTCCAGGTCGAAGCCCATCCGCCGCACGATCTCGCGGTTGAACGCCACCTGCCGGTCCACCGGCACCCGCACGCCCTGCCACGACGTGTCGGGCTCCACGCCGCTCTCGGCGACGGCGCGGATCAGCGGCGCCAGCCCGGCGCGCAGCGCGTCGAAGGTCCGGGTGACCCGCGCGGTGGTCATCCCCGGCTCGAACTCGTCCAGCAGCGCGTCATACGGCTCGCCGCCGGCGGGCCAGCCGTACGCCTCGGCCTTGCGGCGCACCAGCCCCACCACCTTCTCCAGCCACGGCGCGAAGGCCGCGAAGTCGTTGCGGTCCCTGGCCTCGCGCCACACGTGCATGGCGCGCGAGCTGGTCTCGGCCGTCTCGCGCACCAGGTCGGGGGGGAGGCGGGTAGCGCGGCCGTAGTCGCGGCGCAGCTCGCGCAGGTTGGCGGCGGCGGTCGCGTCCTCGGCCAGCACGGGGTCCGCCTCGCACTGCGCCAGCAGCTCGCCCACGCGCGGGCTGGTGACGCGCTCGTGCATCAGCGACGAGAGCAGCGCCATCTGCTCGGCCCGGAACTCGGCGGCGGCGGGCGGCATGAAGGTCTCCTGGTCCCACCCCAGCAGCGCGCTGGTGGAGCGGAGCGTGGCGGCCTCGCGCATCAGGCGCATCAGCTCGCCATAGCCGGCG
Source organism: Longimicrobium sp. (assembly GCA_035689035.1). Taxonomy (GTDB): domain Bacteria; phylum Gemmatimonadota; class Gemmatimonadetes; order Longimicrobiales; family Longimicrobiaceae; genus Longimicrobium. The sequence goes on from DASSME010000555.1 coordinate 4,947, forward strand.
TGCGGCGGGGCGGCGGTATCGGTCATCGGATGGGTGGACGGGAAGAGTTTCGGGCGCGCGGACCCGGGCCGCGCCGGGCCCGCTCCGGGGGAGCGGCGGACGATTCCACGCCAAGGACTGCACGAAGCCCGCCCCCGCGGATCGCCTTCACCCCTCCACGGGCCAGGCGAACGCTCGCGCGGACGGCGTTCAGCGGGGGGAAGATCGACGGCGGAGCCCGCGAACGCCAGAGCGGATCGAACGAAAAGGGCTCGCGGTCCACGCAGACGGCCTGAACACGCCACCGTGAGAACAGCCGAAATGTGCCGATTCGGGGATGCGGGCGCGGCGCCATAGCAAGGCCGAGGCCAGCAAACACTTGGATCTGCTACACATACGCGGTGCAGAAAAGTCTTGCTACACGTCTCTCCCAATCCGATACTTCGTGCTGGACAGTGCCCCCTCCCGCTCACCTTCCTCACCCGGAGCGCGTTTCATGGCCGAATCCGCTCACACCCAGCCGCAGCCGCTGTACGCAGGGCCGATCCACGACGCCACCCGCTCGGGCGACGAGTCGCGCATGCGCGAGATGGAGCAGCGCGCGCAGCAGCACCTGGACGAAGTTCGTGGCGCGCTGGACGAGCTGCGCGCCGCCCTCGGCCGCCACAACGGCTAGGTCGCCGGAAGCGCGGCGTGACGGGGTGCGGGCGCACCCCGCCCTTTCATCCAACCGGGAGAATGAGCCATGTCGGATCAATCGAGCTATGGCGGACCCGTGGTGCTGTACGCGGTGTCGATCCAGGAAGCCACGCAGAGCGGCGACCGGGCGCGGATGCAGCAGATGGCGCAGCAGGCCGAGCAGCACCTGAAGGAGGTGGAGGGCGCCCTCCAGGAGCTGCGCTCCACCCTGGGCAGCAACAGCTGACGCCGCGGCCCGCCGCCGTCCCGCGGCGGCGGACGCTCGACCGTCCCCTTCATGCCACCGGAGGACCATCATGTCCGACCAGGGATCCCAGTCGTACCAGCCGTGCACGGCGCTGTACGCCGGCTGCATCCACGAAGCCAACCGCGGCGGCGACCGTGAGCGGATGCGCGCCGTGGAGGCGCAGGCCAGCCAGTACGTGAGCGAGGTCCGCGAAGCCCTCGACAAGCTCCGCGCGGCGCTCGGCAACAGCTGACGAGCGCATTTCACCCGGGCGTGCCGGGCCGCGCGGCGGTCCGGCACGCACCGTCTCACCCAACCACGTCCGAGGACACTCCCATGCACCCGGTTCCCCCGTACGGCGTCGCCATCCAGGAAGCCATCCGCTCGGGCGACACCGCCCGCATGCAGCAGGTGGCCCAGGAGGCCGAGAAGCACCTCAAGGAAGTGCGCGAGGCGCTGGAGCAGCTCCATCAGCACCTGGGGCAGCGGAACAGCTGAAAAAAAAGTGCTGAGTGCTGAGTGCTGAGTGCGGGGCTAAAGCATTGCGGCACCAGGCATCCGGCGGCACGCCGGAACGTTGCATGCGCGGCGGAAACGGACGCAGACGGCACGATTCGGCGGTTCGCACCTGGCACGCAGCACTTCGCACTCAGCACTCAGCACTCAGCACCCAACGCACCGCCCTTTCCGGAGAGAGACAGCATGGACGCACGCAGGCCCGCCCGGATGCGCACCACCGACGACTTCGTGCGGCAGGTGCCGGTGCACGTGGTGTGGGAGCTGACGCTCGCCTGCAACCTCCACTGCCAGCACTGCGGCTCGCGCGCCGGCAAGCGCCGCCCCGGCGAGCTGACCACCGAGCAGGCGCTGGAGGTGGTGGAGTCGCTGGCGCGGCTGGGCACGCGCGAGGTCACGCTGATCGGCGGCGAGGCGTACCTGCGGAAGGACTGGACCGAGATCGTCCGTGCCGTGCGCGGCCACGGGATGTACTGCGCCATCCAGACCGGCGGCTGGGCCTTCACCCCCAAACGGCTGGAAGAGGGGATGGCGGCCGGGCTGCGCGGCGTGGGCGTGTCGATCGACGGGCTGCGCGACTACCACGACCGGGTGCGCGGCGTCCGCGGCGCGTGGGACAACGCGCTCGACGTGCTGCGCCGCGCGCGCGACGCGGGGATCAACCGAAGCGTGAACACGCAGATCGGCCCCGAGACCATCCCGCAGCTGCGCGAGCTGATGCACACGGTGATCGACGCCGGCGCGCAGCAGTGGCAGATCCAGCTCACGGTGGCCATGGGCAATGCCGTGGACCACCCCGAGCTGCTGCTGCAGCCCTGGCGCCTGCAGGAGCTGATGCCGCTGCTGGCCGAGCTGCTGGACGAGGGCGCCCGGCGCGACTTCACCATGATCGTGGGGAACAACATCGGCTACTTCGGCCCCTACGAGCACCGCCTGCGCGCCGTGCTGGACGAAGGCGTGCACTGGGGCGGCTGCGCCGCCGGGCAGAGCGTGATCGGGCTCGAGGCCGACGGGACCATGAAGGGGTGCCCGTCGCTTCCCACGCGCGGCTACGCGGGCGGCAACGTGAAGGAGATGCGGGTGGAAGACATCTGGAACCACGCGCCCGAGCTGCACTTCGGGCGGCTGCGTGGCAAGGACGACCTGTGGGGTTTCTGCAGGACGTGCTACTACGCCGACGTCTGCCGCGCCGGGTGCACCTGGACCTCGCACTCGCTGATCGGCCGCCCGGGGAACAACCCGTACTGCCACCACCGCGTGGAGACGCTGGCGAAGCAGGGGCTGCGCGAGCGCATCCGCAAGGTGGAGGACGCGCCGGGCGCCTCGTTCGCCATCGGCCGCTTCGAGGTGGTGACCGAGGAGATCCCGCCCGACGGGAGCGACGCCCCCGGCCGCGTGGTGGGCACCACCGAGACCGACCAGGTGCTGGTGCAGCTGATGAAGAACCCGATCGCGGGGATGGGCCGCGGCCCCTCGCCCGAGCACGGCCGCGTCCCGCCGCGGCTGGAGCTGTGCCGCGCCTGCCACCGCCACATCTACGCCCACGAGACCGCCTGCCCCCACTGCGGCGCCGACGTGGCCCAGGCCCAGGCCCGCTACCAGGCCGAGCGCGCCCGCGCCGAGGAGGTGATGGCCCGCCTTGGCGCGCTGCTCACCGGCGCTGGCGTGGCCCCCGCGCCCCCCGCCGTCCCGCTCGGCGCCGTGCTGTCGGCGCACGCGGATGCCGATGGCGCCGGGGAGATGGCGGTGGCGGGGGATTGAGCGACGGCGCTTCGGAAGCTCGCCCGCAAACTTCCACGTTCCGGGGCTCGACGTCGTCGAGCCCTGTTTCGTATCGCTCCTAGTCGCTTCGTGGTTCGATCGCGAGCATCGCGCACAGACGCTCCTCCAGCGCGTGGAGCGAGCCCTCGTCGACCACGAATTGAGTTTCGGCGGCGATGTGTTCCGGATGCCACACGGACTGGATCACTGGTGCAACGAGGAGGGCGCTGGCCGTGGGCTTCGGGAAGATCGAAAGCCAGGGTTGCCGTTGCACACGCACGATGTTCGAAGCCACCACCGCGCCGTCACCGCGGAGGATCGGGACAATGGCCTGGTAGCGTTGCTCGCTGGAGTATTGATGTTGAGTCAGCACGACTGCGAATCGCGTGTCGAAAGCAGATTCGAATACGGGATCGAGCAATACGATCCTGCCTCGGCGAGAGCGGGCGGGAGCGTCTGGACTCAGACACGTTCCCGATCCGATCCCCAATGCGTACGCAAGCGCGTGCCGCAGAGCCTCCATCGCGGTGCCGAGGTTGCCGATGTGAGGCGGCAGCGCATCGTAGCGGGTTGGAAACAGTACCCCGGGATAGAAGAAGGTGCGCGCCAACAGCCCGTTCGCGTTCACCCCGAGCGCGCGTGGTGCAACCTCGATGGAGGATGCCGCCGCCGCGCGTTCGGTTTGGCGAGTGCTCCCGTAAACCAGGGTACCACGCCTTGCGAGATCACAGGGCGTGACCAGCACGTATGGCCGCGGCTTGTCCTGGTTCAGCCAGGTGGCGCCCGGCTGAAGCATGAAAATGTGTCCGGGCCGGAAGCCGTCGAGCTTTCTTCGATCTCGGTGGAAGTTGGCTGGCGACATCGTCTTTACCCTCCCGTGCGCTCCTTGGGATGACCTGCTGTCGCGGGGAATGCAAACGGGGCCGGACACGTTGTCCAGCCCCGTTGGTGTACCATCGAGAACGGATTACTCGGGCCGTCTGATCAGTTCATCAATCCACTCCCGGCTCACCTGACGGGCAATCCTGGACATCTCGCGGAAGTGCTGAAGCTCCTCCTCGTCTTCTTCCGTCCACGATTGATCGACAGGCTCGGCCGGGTGATGACCTGGCGGTGGCGACTGCATTTGGACCGGTGCCTTCATTTCAGCGCTCCGTTCGAGGTGAACGAAAGGTATAACGGTTCGGGCGGGGGATCAAGGGCAACGGCGCGAAACGCGCGGAAGCGGCCAGCGGGGGGACAGTCACCGTGGGTCGGGCGACGGAAGTCCTGTTCCCGCAACGGAATCGGTGCGGGCGAACTCGGCGAGGGGGCCGCGGCGGCCGGTGCGGGGGGTGAACAGGCAGCGGTAGCGGCTGCTCTGGCCGGGCTCGCCGATCCAGACGTCGGCGCGAAAGCGGTTGAACACGGCGCGGACGCGCGTCACCTCGGGCCGGCCCAGGCGGCGGAGCGCGGCCGTGTCGCGAACGGCCCAGCCGCGCAGGCTCCGCGGGCCCAGGTACAGGTCGTTCTCCTCGCGGGGGTGCGCGCCGCCGGCGCGCGCGGCCTCGGCGCAGGCGATCGCCGCCTGGCGGACGCTGGCGGGCGACCAGCGGACGCGGCTCACCGCGTACGACCACTCGTGCGCGTTGCGGATCGGGTAGCCTTCGGCGCCCACCATCGCCGCGACGGCGTGGAGGGCCGAGTCGGCGCCCGGGGGCGTCCAGGTGCCCCAGTGGTAGCGGAAGGCGGGGATCACGGCCGATGGTGTGACCACCACGCGCAGGCTGTCGCGCAGCATCGGCCGCAGCCGCGCGGCGACGCGCGGCTCCAGCGTGCGCACCAGCGCCTCGCGCGCGGGGTCGGGGACGCCGGCGGTGGTGGCGTGCGCGCGCGGAGCCGTGTCGCGCCCACACGAGGCGAGCGCGACGAGCGCCGCCAGCGCGAGGGCCGGCGGCGCGATCGCCTGGGGACGGCGGCGAGGCACGGGGCCGGTCAGACGCGCAGCTCGGGGGCGGACTCGCGCGCGGCGTCGGGGTAGCGCGCCAGCACGGGGGCCACCCACTCGGCCAGGAACTCGTCCACCTGCTGCGGCGCGCGGCCCACGTACAGCTCCGGGCGCAGGTCCTCTTCCAGCTCCACGCGGGTGACGCCGAACGCCGCGTCGGCGGCGATGCGGTCCATCAGGTCGTTCGGGCGCCCGTGCTGCTTCACCTGGCGCCCGGCCTCGATGCTGTGCACGCGCACTCGCTCGTGCAGGTCCTGCCGGTCGCCACCCTTCTTCACCGCGCGCATCATCAGGTTCTCGGTGGCCATGAAGGGGAGCTCTTCCATCAGCCGCCGCCGGATCATCTCCGGGTAGACGACCATCCCGCCCGCCACGTTGTGCATCAGCAGCAGCGTGCTGTCGATGGCCAGGTACGCCTCGGGGATGGCGATGCGCTTGTTCGCCGAATCGTCCAGCGTGCGCTCGAACCACTGCTGCGCGGCGGTGAAGGCGGGGTCCAGCGACAGGACGATTGCGTGCCGCGCCAGCGCGTTGATCCGCTCGGACCGCATCGGGTTGCGCTTGTACGGCATGGCGCTGCTGCCGATCTGCTGCTCCTCGAACGGCTCCTCCACTTCCTTGAGGTGGCTGAGCAGGCGCACGTCGTTGGCGAACTTGCTGGCGCTCTGGCCGACGCCGGCGAGCGTCGCCAGGCACGCGTAGTCCGTCTTGCGCGTGTACGTCTGCCCGGTGACGCCGTACACCTGCTCGAACCCCATCTTGTTCGCCACCAAGCGGTTGAGGCGCTCCACCTTCTCGCCGTCGCCCTCGAAGAGGTCCATGAAGCTGGCCTGCGTCCCCGTCGTCCCGCGCACCCCGCGGAAGCGCAGCGTCCGAAGGCGGAACTCCACTTCTTCCAGGTCCAGCAGCAGGTCCTGGATCCAGAGGGTGGCGCGCTTGCCGACGGTGGTGGGCTGCGCGGGCTGGAAGTGGGTGAAGCCGAGCGTGGGCAGGTCGCGGTGCTCGCGCGCGAAGTCCGCCAGCGACGCGACGACACTGGCGATGCGGCTGGCGACGAGCCGGAGCGCCTCGCGGTGCTGGATCAGGTCGGTGTTGTCGCCCACGTAGGCGCTGGTGGCGCCCAGGTGGATGATGGCGCGCGCCTCGGGGGCCTGCTCGCCCAGGTGGTGCACGTGCGCCATCACGTCGTGGCGCAGGTCGCGCTCCAGCTCGGCGGCGCGCTTCAGGTCGAAGTCGTCCAGGTGCGCGCGGATCGCCTCGATCGCCGCGTCGGGGATCGGGAGCCCCAGCTCGCGCTCGGCCTCGGCCAGCGCCAGCCACAGCCTGCGCCAGGTGCCGAACTTGAACTTCGCCGAGAAGATGTAGCTCATCTCGGGCGACGCGTACCGCTCGGTGAGCGGGTTGGAATATCGGTCGGAAGCCATTCGTCTTCAGGTTCGATGAGGCGGATCAGCCCGCTTCGGCCGGCACCGCGGCCCGGGCGGATGAATCCGCGGCTCCGCGGCAACGACTACACGAAGGCCGCCTGCGCGGACTGCACGCACGGTCCGGCGCGAGTCGTCCGGATCGCCCACGCCCATGGCGCAGGCGCTCCGCGGCGCCGAAACCTCGCAAGGGCCGAGGGAGTGAAGCGTGTCGCGCGTGATGCCATGGTCCGGGCCGACGAGAGGAACGCCGCAACCGGGATGATCCTCACTCCACCAGCCGCAGCCGTGGTTTGCGGGGCGGCGGGTTCTCACCCGCGTCGGCCGGATAGGCGACGGCGGCGAGGAAGAGGCCTTCGGGCGGCGCCGGCGGACTCGTCTCCAGCCCGGGGGCGCCGTCCAGCAGGTCGGCCAGGTGCTCGGCGGGGCGCTCGCCGAGCCCCACGTCCACCATCGTCCCCACCAGGTAGCGCACCATGTGGTGCAGGAAGCGGTTGGCGGTGACGTGGAACTCCAGCCCCAGCCCCTCCCACGGGGTCCAGCGCGCCTCGGTGACGGTGCAGCGGTCGCCGCGCTCTTCCTGGCCCGCCTTGGCGAATGCCTTGAAACTGTGGTCGCCCAGGATCATCTCCGCCGCTCGCTCCATCTCGCCCAGGTCCACGGGGCGGAGCAGGGGCCAGCACCAGGGCGCGTGGAACGGGCTGTCGGCCACCTGCGCCAGGCCGATGCGGTAGACGTAGCTGCGGGCGGTGGCGTCGTAGCGCGGGTGGAAGTAGGGCGCCGCCAGCACCGCGTCGGCCACCCACACGTCGTCGGGGAGGAGCGCGTTCATCGCGCGGCGCAGCGCGTGCGCCGTCCACCGCGTGGGGACGTCCGTCGCGGCCACCTGGCCGGTGGCGTGCACGCCGGTGTCGGTGCGGCCGCTGCCGACGACGGTCGCCGGGCGATTCGTCAGCTTCGTGAGGACGCGCTCCAGCTCGCCCTGCACGGTGCGCTGGTCGGGCTGCACCTGCCAGCCGTGGAAGGCGCGCCCGTCGTAGTGCAGGGTCAGGCGGATGCGATGGAGAGGGGGCTCGTTCACGGGGACACAAGCTGCCCGGCGGCGTTCGGCGTGTCAAGCGAACCCCGCGCCGCGAAAGGCGTTTCGCGCGTTGACAGCGGGGGGCGCGCAGCATACCGTTCAACCTTCCCCACGCACCCGTAAGCGGGCCACAGGATCCCGGCCGCACGCCGGCCGTCCCCTGTACCCTGTCACCTGTCCCCCGCGGTTTCGATGAACCTGCTGGTCCGCCTGCACGACGCGGTAGACGATCAGACCGTGCTCAACCGCCTGCTCCCGGTGCTGGCGCACGGTGGCCGCCGCGTGGCGTACGCGTCGTACAACGCCTCCGCGGGCGTGCTGGACCACCGCTGGGCCACCCCCGCCGAGGGTGACGGGCTCGAAGAGGCCGGGGTGGAGCTGGAGCCCGAGCGCCTGCACACCCTGCTGGGCGACGACGCGGGCGGCGACCGCCCGCTGCGCCCCGTGGACAGCGCCGCCGCCTGGGTGCTGCGCGACCTGATCCCCGGGATCGAGCCCGACCGCTTCTGGATCCGCGCCCGCGCCATCGCGCACGACGGGCGCTGGCTGGGCGTCTTTCTCGTGGCCGAGCCGCGCCGCCGCATGCTGCCGCGCAAGACCGACGAGGGGATGGACGCCGGCGCCGACGTGCTGGAGCTGTGCCTGAGCCGCGCGCTGCTGCTGCGCGAGCGCCAGCAGGCCGAGGACGCGCGGGTGCAGGCGCTGCGGTCCCTCGCGACGGCCACGCCCGCCGCGACCCCCGCGCCGGCGGCCGCCGTGGAGCTTCCCCCGGCGACCGCCGCGGCCGACCCGTCGCTGCGCGACCTGGCCAAGATGCGCACGCGGATGGAGGCGCTGGAGCGGGCCGCCGCCAGCGCCACCGAGATGCTGATGGACGCGCACGTGGAGATCGACCGCCGCTCGCAGCGCCACCAGCGGCAGACGCGCGTCCTGTACCTGCTGCGCAAGCTGCTGGAGCGCAGCGCCGCCGGGATGCCCGCGCAGCAGCTGGCCGACGAGGTGGTGAAGACGGTGAGCGACGCGTTCGGCGGCAACCGCTGCAGTCTGCTGCTGATCGACGAGAGCGGCGGCGTGCCGGAGCTGCGCCTCTGCGCGGGCGTGGGGCTGCCGCCGATGGTGGACTCGGACCGCGTGCGCGTGCCGCTGGGGCGGGGGATCAGCGGCGCCGTGGCCAGCTCGCGCACCGCGCTGGTGGTGCGCGACCCCGACGAGGGCGTCACCCACCCGCTGATGCGCGACGCGTGGTACACCGGGCCGGCGTTCGTCTCGCTCCCGCTCCTTTGCCGCGGGCAGCTGCTGGGGGTGCTGAACCTGAGCAACTTCCGCGCGGGGACGGTGGACGACTACGAGGTGGAGCAGCTGCGCCTGGTGGCCCTCTGCGTGGGGCTGCTGGTGGACCACGCCGGGCTCAACCGCCGCCTGTTCGTGGAGCACGCGGCGTGACCGACACGGCGGCGAACCCCCAGGCCGACCTGGGAGACCTGGTCCGGCAGGCCGCGCTCCGCCCGCTCACCGCCGCCGAGGCCGAGGCGGCGTTCACCGAGGTGATGGAGGGGCGCGCCACGCCGGTGCAGATGGCGGCGCTGCTGGTGGCCATCCGCGTGCGTGGCGCGGTCCCGCACGAGGTGGCGGGCGGCGTGCGCGCGCTGCGGCGGGCGATGGTCCCCGTCCCCGGCGACGCGGCGGGGCTGGTGGACACCTGCGGCACGGGCGGCGGCGCGCTCACCACCTTCAACATCTCCACCGCGGCGGCGCTGCTGGCGGCGGGCGCGGGGGTGCGCGTGGCCAAGCACGGCAACCGCTCGTTCACCAGCCGCTGCGGCAGCGCCGACGTGCTCGAGACGCTCGGCGTGCGCCTGGAGCTCTCGCCCGACGAGGAGGCGCGGGTGCTGGCGCAGACGGGGATCGTGTTCATGTTCGCCCCGCTGCATCACCCCGCCATGAAACACGTAGGCCCGATCCGCCGCGAGCTGGGGATGCCCACCATCATGAACGTCCTGGGGCCGATCACCAACCCGGCGGGCGCGCGGCGGCAGGTGGTGGGGGTGAGCGACCCCGCGCTGCTGGAGCTGATCGCCGGCGCGCTGGCCGAGCTGGGGCACGACCGCGCGCTGGTCGTCCACGGCGAGCCGGGGATGGACGAGCTGAGCCCCGTCGGCACCACGCAGGTGATCGAGGTGCGCGGCGGCGCGCTGGAGCGGCGCACCTTCGACCCCGTGGCCGAGCTGGGGTGGGAGCCGTTCACGCCGGACGGGCTGGCCGGCGGCGACCGGGCGGAGAACGCCGAGAAGGTGGAGGGCGTGCTGCGCGGCACCCTCGGCGGCGTGGCGCGCGCGGCGGTGACGCTCAACGCAGGCGCCGCCATCTACTGCGCCGAGCGGGCGTCCACGCTGGCCGACGGCGTCCGCGTGGCCGAGGAGGCGCTGGAGGCGGGCCGCGGCTGGGAGAAGCTGCGCGAGCTGCGCGCGGCCGCGGGGTGACACCATGGAACGGCTGAAGGGTACTCCAGTGCGCAGGTGTGTGAGTGCGTAACCTTCATGGGACCAGACCGATGACGAACCTCGTCTTCCGCAGTCGAACGATCGCGCTCGCGTCCGCCGCGATGCTGGCGCTCACGGCCGCCGCCTGCCCGCGCGCGCGCAACCCGTCGACCCAGACGGCGGCGGGGCACGTGAGCGGCACCTGGCTGCACCGCGAGATGCCGGTGCGCTACATGGAGGCGATGACGCTGCAGGTGCGCGGCGACAGCGTGCTGGGCGAGGGGACGTACAGCATGGAGGCCGGGCGGCAGGGGAACACCACCATCGTGGGCAAGCTGGAGCACGGCGGCACCGACCTCCGGCTCGACATCCTGCGCGACACCGGCGTGCGCGAGCGCTGGGCCGGCACCCTGCGCGGCGACACCCTTTCCGGCACCCTCAAGATCGCCGACACCGACTCGCAGCCGTTCAACTTCGTCCGCCAGCCCTGACGGCGGCGCACGCGAACGCACGAAGGGCGGAGACCGGTGCCGGGTCTCCGCCCTTCGTGGGTTTCTCAGCGATGCGCGGCGGTCACGGACAGGTCCCGCTTTCCATGCAGTCGAAGTCGGCCGTGAAGGTGCAGCCCATCGTCTCGTAGCAGCCGGAGTCGGTGCCCATCCAGCAGTTGGGCGTCCAGCACATGTTGCTGTTCTCCTGGTTCGCGCGCACGGTGCCACGCACCTGGTGCTTCCCCCCCCTGCACGGTGAACGAATCCACGCGCAGTTCGTCGACCTTCATCGAGAGCTTCTTCACGGCATCCTCCACGGCTGTGGTCTCGAAAGCGTCAGCTCCACGCCATTCGGCGCGAGATACACTTCCGGGCGATTTTGATCGCGCAAAAGACATACGTTTGCACCAGGCCGCACGCAATGGGCGCTGGAGCAGAGGTGTTTCTCTCGGGTTGGCGGAGAAAGGCGGAGAAGATGCCGGCGCTGCGCGTGGACGGGCTTCGCGCCGGCGTGGCGGCGGATGCGAGGCTGGCAGCCCGAGGCGCCGGAGCCGGGCAGCACGGGCGATCGCGAGAAGGGACGAGGGGCCCGCGTGCTGCGTCGCACGCGGGCCCCTCGCGTCATCGGGAGATGGAGATCCTTACCAGCTCATCCGGCAGCCGCCGGTGCCGGCGTTGATCCAGTTCTGCTGGATCAGGAAGTCCTTGCCGCCCAGGTTCACGTTCGCCACGCCGCCGTTCGAGGTGGTGTACGTGGTGCCGAAGTTCCAGGCGCACTTGTCGGCGTTCTCGTAGCCTGAGCTGTCGTACCACGCGTTGCCCATCTCGTCGGTGGTGGTCTCCTCGATCTCGTGGACGAGGACGCTCACCTCGGCGTCGGCGTGCGGGTCGTTGTTGGGGCTCTTGGTGCCGTTGGAGCAGGCGCTGGGCTTGGCGTAGGCGTCGGGCATGGCGGCGTACAGCACCGTGCGCGACACACCGGCGACGGTGACGGTGCCGTGCGTGTGGTACGCGCAGTACCGCGTGCCGAAGCCGCCGCCCAGGTTCACGCTACCGCCGGTGAAGATGGCGTACAGCGTGTTGGGGTCGTACGTCAGCTTGCCGTTGTTGAAGGCGTACTGCAGCATCGAGATCATCTGCGAGTCGCTGACGCGGGTGGTGCCGCTGGGCACGTTGTAGCTGTTGTTGGCCCAGTACTGCGTGTAGTTGACGAGGTTCTTGATGGCGAGCCCCGCCGAGTTGGTGTAGGTGGAGTTGATGTTGAAGTACGGCGAGCCGCCCACGTGGCTCATGAAGAAGCCCACGTTGCTGCCGTCGGCCGAGCCCAGGCCCGTGCTGCCGGGGGTGGGGCCGCCGGGGTAGATGGCCGTCGCCGCCCAGTACACCGCCGCCACGTTGGTGGCCGCCTGCAGCACGGGGCCGCCGTGGTAGGTGATGCCGGTGCCGGTGGCCTGCGTGCTGGGCCCGTTGGGGTTGGCGGCGCCGTGGTTCAGCTCGTTGCCGTTGTTGTCGAACATCGGCCCGCCGGGTCCGCGCACCGGCGCGATCCCCAGGTGCGGCGGGTTCTGCTGCAGGTCGGCGTCGCTGGGGCGGGTGGCGGTCGGCTGGCCCAGGTCGCTGCAGGCGGCCAGCAGGAGCGCCCCGGCGCTGGCCAGGGCAAGGGACGGGATACGGGACATCGGTCCTCCCAGAAGGTGGTGGCCGGGGCGCCATTCGGTTGGCGCCGCGGAACGGGGACTCACCTGGTGGGAGGCATGTCCACGGGGTGTGGTGGGTGCCGCCGTTCAATACAATCCCCGGACCATGCGCCGCCGCACGACTCCGTTTGGAGTCGAAGTCGAAACCCTCCAACGACTTGAGGTGGAGCGCGCGGTGCCCAATCCATCCGTTCACGCCTGGTTTTCACCCAGCCGCTGCACCATTCCGCGCCACGGCGCCGCACCACCCTGTGCGCCGCCGCGGTGCACGACGGGTTCGCGCGTTGCCGCTTCGGCCGTGATCGATCCTCGTTGGATAGGACGGCAACGGCGGGTCACACGGAGGAGCGGAGGGCAACGGAGCAGCGGAGAACTACGGAGAACGGAGAACCACCCACCGGTCGGCTCCATCGCCCTGCACGGCCCTCGGACCCCCTCACGGATCCCTGCGCGCCAGTCCGCGAAGGCGGGCTTCGGGCCGTTGTTGCCGCGGGCCGCGGTTCAACCGCCCGATGACCCATCCGCACGACCAAACCGAAGCGCCCGCCGGGAAGATCCCGACGGGCGCCAATTCATCCTTGCACGCAGCACTCAGCACTCAGCACTCAGCACTCAGCACTCAGCACTCCCGCACCGCCGTTACAGCCCGAACACCGCGCGCAGGTCCCACGGGCCGGGGATCGGCGAGGGGGTGGCGGGCTCCAGCACCACCATGCGGCGGTCGGCCTTGCTGATGCGGCCCACAACGAACGGAACCGGCTCGTCCTTCACCACCATCGCACGTCTCCTGGCGTAGCGGACCGGCGCGCCCCGCCGCAGCCCCACGGCGCGCCCGGGGACGCGCATGGATCGTTTCGGGCGGCGGGGTACGGTCACGAGGTTTGGGCCAAAGGGCGGTTAGTACTTGCGGATCACGCCGACCACGATCCCCTGGATCTGCACGCGCTCGGCGGGATAGAACATCGGCTGCATGTTGGGGTTGGCGGGCTGCAGGCGAACCTGGCCGCCCGCCTCGCGGTAGAACTTCTTGACCGTGGCCGCCTCGCCGTCCACCAGCGCCACCACCATCTCGCCGTTGTCGGCGGTCTGGCGCGAGTTGACGATGATGTAGTCGCCGTCGCGGATCTGCTCGTCGATCATCGACTCGCCCTTCACGCGAAGGACGTAGTTGTTCCCGCGGCGGATCATGTCGTGCGGCACCGCGACGGTCTCCTGCTCGGTGTAGACCTCCAGCGGCAGGCCGGCCGCGACCGTGCCCAGCAGGGGGATCTCCAGCGCGAGCGAGTTGGGGTCCGTGCGCACCACCTCGAGCGAGCGGCTCTTGTTGTAGTTCTTCCGGAGAAAGCCCTTCTGCTCCAGATTGGTGAGATGCTCGTGGACCGTGGCCAGCGACGAGTAGTTGAACGCCTGCGCGATCTCCTCGTAGCTGGGCGAGTAGCCGTAGCTGTCCACGAAACTCTCGACGTAGTCCAGGATCTGCCGCTGCTTCTTGGTGAGCGCCATTGCGCGTCTCCGGTAAGGCTTTCAGGGGTTGCTCCGAACAGGACCCGAAGCGAATATACCCGAAGGCAAACCGAAGCGCAAGGAAAACGATTGGAACATTGAGCGAAAACATCTTAGACCGCATCGTGGAAGTCAAACGCGACGAGGTCCGCGCCCTTGCCGGCCGGGCCTCGGAGCTTTCTTCACGGGCGAACGACGCCCCGCCGCCGCGCGGTTTCGCCGCCGCCCTGCGCCGCCCCGGCGAGGTCCGCCTGCTGGCCGAGGTGAAGCGCCGCAGCCCGAGCGCGGGCGAGATCCGGCCGGGGGCGGACCCGGTGGAGGTGGCGCGGGCGTACGAGCGCGGCGGCGCCGCCGCGCTCTCCGTCCTCACCGACCGGCGCTTCTTCGGCGGCGAGCTGGACTTCCTGGTCCGGGTCCGCCAGGCCGTCGGTCTCCCGGTCCTGCGCAAGGATTTCGTGATCGACCCGCTGCAGGTGCACGAGGCGCGCGCCGCGGGGGCCGACGCCATCCTGCTGATCGTCCGCATCCTTTCCGACGCGCAGCTGGCCGAGCTGCACGGGGCGGCGCGCGAGCTGGGGATGGACGTGCTGGTCGAAGTCCACACCGCGGACGAGATGGCGCGGACGCTGGCCGCCGGGTGCACGCTGGCCGGCGTC
>DASSME010000556.1:0-8656 GCA_035689035.1 Longimicrobium sp.
GCGACGCGACGGACTCGCCGATGGTTGTCTTGCCGGCACCGGGCGGGCCGACCACCACTAATCGGGGCGTCATCGTACGGTCAGATTTTCCAGGTACGAACGGGCGTTGCGCCGCATTTCCGTTACGGAGTCGCCGCCGAATTTCTCCGCCGCCGCCTCGGCGAGCACCAGCGCCACCATCGCCTCGGCCACCACGCCGGCGGCGGGGACGGCGCACACGTCGCTGCGCTCGCGCACGGCCTCGGCGCGCTCGCCGGTGCGCAGGTCCACGGTGTCCAGCGGCTGCATCAGGGTGGAGATCGGCTTCATCGCGGCGCGCACCACCACGGGCTGCCCCGTGGTAATCCCGCCTTCCAGCCCGCCCGCGTTGTTCCCGGCGCGGCCGTAACCGCCGCCCCGCTCCACGGACTCGTCCAGCCGGATCGCGTCGTGCACCCGGGACCCCGGCCGCATCGCCGCCTCGAAGCCCAGGCCGATCTCCACCCCCTTGATCGCCTGGATCGACATCACCGCGCCGGCCAGCCGGCCATCCAGCTTGCGGTCCCACGAGACGTGCGAGCCCAGCCCGGCGGGGACGCCGCGGGCGACGACTTCGACCACGCCGCCCAGCGTGTCGCCCGCGCGCTTCGCCTCGTCGATCGCGTCGACCATCCGCCCCTCTGCCGCGGCGTCCAGGCAGCGGACGGGGGATGGATCGCTGGCGGCGTTCAGGTCGTCGGGGAGCTCGCCGGGGCGCGCGGCCACGATCCCGCCGATCGAGACCACGTGGCTCCCCACCGTGATCCCGGCGGCGGAGAGGAGCGCCTTCGCCAGCGCCCCCGCCGCCACGCGCGCCGCCGTCTCGCGCGCGCTGGCCCGCTCCAGGATGTCGCGCGCGTCGGCGCGGTCGTACTTGAGCGCGCCCACCAGGTCGGCGTGCCCGGGGCGCGGGAAGAAGACGCGCCGCATCGCCTCGTCGTCGCCCTCGTTCTCCACCGGCGCGGCGGACATGGCGGCGGTCCAGTTCGCCCAGTCGCGATTGTGCACCAGGAGGGTGACCGGCGAGCCCAGCGTATGCCCGTGGCGCACGCCGGACAGGATCTCGGCGCGGTCGCTCTCGATGCGCATGCGGCCGCCGCGGCCGTACCCCCCCTGCCGGCGGCGCAGCTCGTGGTCGATCGCCTCGGGGTGTACGGGAACGCCGGCGGGGAGCCCTTCGACGACGGCGGCCAGCGCGGGGCCGTGGCTTTCGCCCGCGGTGGTGAAACGGATGCGGCTCATCCCCCTAAAAGAACAGCGGGGGCCCGGCCTTCGCCAGCCCCCCGCCGTCCATCCCCACCGCGGACGGCCGCTTACGGCACCAGGTCGGTGCTGGTCACCGGCAGCGCCAGCACCCCCGTGGTGGTGATGGCGTAGATGCGCAGCGCCACCGAGGCGGCGTCGGTCCCCGCCCGCGGCGCCACCGCCAGCGCGCCCACCACCGGGTCGCGCGTGTACAGCCGCTTCACCCGGAAGAAGTTGAAGTTGTCGATCACGTCCACGTACGGGCCCTGCGCGTCGATCCCCGAGACGAAGGAGAGGCGGAAGTTGCCGCCGGGGTAGCCGGCGTTCCCCGGGTGCATGGCCACGCCCCCGGTGGGCGAGCCCGACGCCACCACGCCCTGCAGGCGCAGCGCGCTGTTGAAGTAGTACGCCTGCGACCCGCGCGCCACGCCCAGCGAGCCGTCCAGGTTCAGCCCCAGGCCGATCACCCGCTCGGCCGCGTTGCTGATCAGGTCGCGCACGTCGCCCACCAGCACCAGCGAGTCGCCGCCCACGGGAGCGTTGAACATCGGGATGCGCGCGTTGGTGCGGGCGCCCTCGCCCACCGCGATGTAGTTGCGGTCGCCGCTGGCCGCCACGAAGGTGGTGTCGGAGAGCCCCACGTCGGCGATGTCGGCGAAGATGTCGACCCGCGTGTCCCACCTGCCGCCGAAGGCGTTGGCCGGCTGCGCGCGCAGCGCCTCGAGCGAGTCGCTCACGACGGTGGGGTCGCCCACGATGCACTGCGGCGTGGCGGTGTCACCGGCGCGTTTGCGCGGGCACACCATCAGGTCCTTGCTGCCGGTGACCACGAACGCCGAGTCGGCGTTCACCACGATCGCCTTCCCCGCCGTGTGCCGGTCCACGTACCCGGTGAAGATCTCCGAGCGCGTCTTGCGCGGGTCGAAGATGCGCACCGTGCCGTCGGCCGCGCTGGCGGTGGGGAGGGTGGAGTACACCAGCAGCCCGTTGCTGGCCTGCGCGATGAACTGCGGCCGGTCGCTGTAGTCGAAGAGGGTGACCGAGCCCACGTCCTGCCCGGCGTCGGGCGAGAAGAGCACCGAGAACAGCCGCTCGTTCTGCGTGAAGATGCGCTTGTCCTGCGCCTCGGCCAGCACCGGCCCGGTCAGCGGGATCACCGAGATGTTGGTGCCGCCGCTGTTGGCCACGTACAGCGAGTCGCCGAAGCGCCCCAGCGCCAGCCCCCACGGCTGCGACCCCACCCGCACCGGGGCGCCGTAGGCCAGGCTCCCCAGCGGCAGCACCTCCACCCGGTTGCGCGTGAAGTTGCTCAGGTACACGCGGTTCCCGTCGGCCAGCAGGTCGGCCAGCACGTCGCCCTGGTTGGGCGGCGCCACGGTCAGCCCGCGCGCCACGAAGGTGGTGTACAGCTTACCCGGCACGGTGGAGACGTGGGCGCCCGCGTACAGCGCGCACGGCTGCGCCTGCTGGCTGTTGGGGCTCACGCTGGCGCCGCAGTTCCCCGCCGGGTCCTTGGCCCAGGCGGTCACGTCCAGCCGCAGGGTGAGCGAGTCGAGCCCGGTGAGCGGGATGGCGCTGAGCGCCAGCTGCGTGCTGTCGGCGGTCGCGCGCACCTTGCGGGTGAGCACGGCCACGGTGTCGAGCTTGGTGGCGCCGCGCACGATGGCCAGCACCGTCACGCCCACCGAGTCCACCCGCGTCTCGTCGGTCGCCTGCACGCTCACCCGGATCGAGTCGTCGATCTCCACCCGGGGGGGGACGGTGGCGTCGAAGGTCACCCGCGGCGCGGTGGTGTCGGGCGCCGGCGCGGTGATGGCCAGCGTCACCGGGCGCGAGGTGCCCGTCAGGTTGGCGCCCGAGGTGGCGGTCAGCTGCAGCGTCTCGCTCCCCTGCACGTTGGGGATGAGGACGGTGAGGGTGGTGTCGAGCACCGCCCGCGGCTGCGGCAGGGTCAGCGTGCTGTCGAAGGTGAAGGCGCCGGTGGCGCGGATGCGCACCGAGCGGATCAGGTCCACCGAGTCCACCGCCTGCAGGTGCGTCTGGAACTGCGACCCGCCGCGGAAGACCGTGTCGGGCGGAAGCGGCGACAGCAGCGACACCCGCGGGCCGCCCAGGTTCACCCGCGAGGTGTCGGCGCCCGCCGCCCCCGTGCTGTCGTAGGCCGTCACCACGATGTACACGCCGTGCTCGGTGGTGCGGTCGCCCGTGGGGACCAGGTAGCGCTGCAGCACGGTGTCGCGCACCGTGGCCGGGAGCCCCTTCAGCACCACGCTCTTGCGGGCGAAGCGCTCCACGCGCGTCTGCGTCCCCAGGTTGGGGTCGCCGCGCAGCGCGAAGCCGGTGAACACCACCGAGTCGAGCCGCACGTTGTCGCTGGCGTGCGCCTTCACGTACACGCTGTCGCCCACCGCGATCGAGCTCCCCGTCGAGTCGGGGAACTGCACGGTCACGCTGGGCGGCACCGCGTCGGCGCTGCCGGTCCCCCCTCCGCCCGTGCCCCCGCCGCCGCCGGTGCCGGGGGTGAACAGGTTGGAGCCGTCGCACCCCGCCGCCACCATGGCGGAGGAGGCGACGAGAAGAGCGGCCAGGCGCCGCTTGAATGCACGGGCCACGATGAACCTCCGTGGGTGGGAACTGCGCCGGGAGGTCATCAGCTCTCCTCGACGATGTGGGGGGTGACCATGATCAGCAGGTCACGCTTGACCTCCTGGCTGCGGCTGCTGCGGAAGAGCGAGCCCAGGAAGGGAACGTCCATCAGGAAGGGGATCCCGGTGCGGCTCTGGGTGACCTCGGTCACCGTGAGCCCGCCGATCACCGCCGTCTCGCCGTCCTTCACCATCACCCGCGTGTCGCCCTGCTGCTGCAGGAACTGCACGCCGATCTCGCCCGCGGCGGGGGCGGCGCTCGAGCGCTCGGCGTGCAGCTGCAGCAGCACGCGGCGGTCGTTGGTCACCTGCGGGGTCACGATCAGGCGGATGCCGGTCTCCACCAGCTGCGCGGTGGCGCGCGGCGTTCCCGCGTTGGCGGCGCCGGTGGTGGCCGAGCCCAGGTCCACCACGCGGATCGGGGTGCGCTCGCCCACCCAGATCTGCGCCTCGTGGTTGCTGCTGGTGGTCACCACCGGCGCGGCCTGCACGTCGCTGAGCTCCGCCGTCTGCAGCGCCTCGATGAAGTTGACCAGGGTGTAGCGCCCCAGCACCAGCGAGGTGAGCACCTGCAGCGCCGGGTCCGAGACGCGCGAGTTGGCGTTCCCCAGCGCCGCGATCGAGCTGCCGCCCAGCGACACGGTGTTGGTCCCCGTGGTGGAGCCGGGCGCCGTCACCACGTCGTTCAGCGAGTTGCCGCGCGAGTCCTTCAGGTCGTACACGATGCCCAGCGCCTCGGCGTCGGTGCGGTTGATGAACACGATCTTGGCCTGGATCGCCACCTGCGGGGTGCGCACGTCCAGCTGCGCCACCAGCCGCTCGAAGGCCTCGATCACGCTGGGGACGTCGGTGGCGATCAGCGTGTTGGTGGACTGGTTGATGGAGATCGCCCCGCGCTCGCTCTTGAGCCCGGTGAGCGTGTTCTGCATCTCCTCCACCGGCACGTAGTTGATGCGGAAGGTGCGCGTCACCAGCGGCTCGAGGGTCTCGCGCGCCGCCAGGTTCTCGAACTTGTCCACCCGGATGATCCCGCTGGCGGGGTCTTCCTCGGCGGCCAGGCCGTACGCCTGCAGCAGCGAGCGCAGCGCCAGGTCCCACGGCTGGTTGGTGAAGGTCACGTACTCCACGCGGATGCCGCCCACCTCGCTCCCGGGGACGATCGAGCGCCCGGTGAGCTCGGCGAAGGTGGCCAGCACGTCGCGCATGTCGGTGTTCTCGAAGGTCACCGTGATCGGGCGCGCGCGGCTGCGCGGCTGCTGCTGCGCCGGGCGCTGCGTGGAGGTGGAGACGGCGCTCCGCTCGGGGGCCGGCGCGGCGGGGCGCTGCCCGGGCGCCTGCGCGTACGCCGCCCCCGAGCTCCACGGCGCGAACGCCTGCGACCCCGCCTGCAGCGTGATGCGCAGCCCGTCGGCGACCCTGGTGACGGTGTAGGGGAAGTCGCGGTCCAGGTCGACCACCACGCGCACCACGTCGTCGCTGTGCTGGCTGGTGCGCACGCCGCGCACGCCGCCGCGGTTGATGCCGTCGAAGCGGCCCGACGAGAGGTCGCTGCGGGCGCCCTGGATGTCGACCACCACCCGGGCGGGGCCCTGCAGCGCGAAGTCGCTCCAGCGCACCTCGCCGCCGGTGACCTGCACGGTCAGCTCGGTGCGCCCGTCGCGGGCCTCCAGCCGGAGCGCCTGAACGTTCCCCTCGGCGCGGCGGGCCGCGGGCGCGGCGGCGAGCGCGGGAAGCAGGAGCGCGGTCGCCAGGTAGCGCAGCATGGTATCCAGTCCTTGCGTCTGAGGTTGGGCGCGCCGCCTAGGGGCGCGTCTGCGACGTGTAGTTGGGCGAGCGCGGGTTCACCGGCCGCGGCGCGGACGCCGGCGGCGCCGGGGGCGGAGCGGGCGCCGGCGCGCCGGCGCTCACCCCGTTCTGCACGGCGGCCGAGCCCCGGCGCAGCACCCGCTGCACCGGCTCGGTCTGCGGCGCGCGGGTGATGGTCACCGGGATCTGCGGCGCCCCCGCGGGCGCGGCGGCCGTGGCCGGCGCGGTGGCCGCCTCCAGCCGCTGCGCGCGCTGCAGGAGGATGGTCTGCAGCCGGCTGCCGCCGAACTCGTCCACCCGCACGTCCACCCGCTGCGGCCAGATGCGCAGCACCGTCATGGTGCCCAGCCGCTGCCCCTGGTGCAGCCGGTAGCGGCGGGCGCTGTCGCCCTCGGCGAACACCGCGATCGAGCGGCGCGCGTCGGGCGAGAAGATGATGGAGGTGAGCCGCAGGTCTTCGACGCGGAAGCCGAGCTCGGCCGCGGTGAGCAGCGGGCTGAACGGGTCGGGACGCCCCCCGCGCAGGTAGCGGAACACCTCGCGGCGGTACACGTCGCCCGCGGGGAGGGTGGCGGGCGCCCCGGCGGCCGGGGCCGCCGCGGCCACGCGCGCCGCCGGGGCGGGGGCCGCCTGCGCGGTCAGCGGCGCGGCGGCGGCCAGCGCGGTCAGGAGGGCCAGCGCGGCCCGCGGGTCATTCCGAAGCATTCGCATCGCCCACCGGGGCACTGGGGATCACGTAGGTCTCGATGGAGAAGCGGGCCTCCAGCTCGGGCGGGGTGTCGCCGGTGAGCGGCACCGGGGGGCCCTGCCGGTTGGGCACCGCCAGCCGCAGGTCGGTGGGCGTCACCACCCGGGGGAGCGAGGCCACCCGGGTGAGGAACTCGCCGATCGCGTGGTACTCGCCCAGCACCGCCATGTCGTACACGCGGCGCGTGTAGTAGCGCTCGGCGGTGGCCGACACGGGCTGGATCAGCGAGATCTCCACCCCCGAGCGCTGCGCCTCGGCGCTGATCGCGTCGAGGAGGTCGGGAAGCTCCTCGCTGCTGGGGATCAGCCCCTCCACCACGGCCAGCTGGCGGCGGAACAATTCCAGCGCCTCCTCGGGGCTGGTGGCGCCGCGGGTCAGCCCGCGCGCCCGCGAGTTGCTGGCCTGGATGCGGGCCAGGTCGTCCTCCAGCGCGCGGTTGGCCTCCACGCGCGGGGTGTACACCTGCAGGTAGAAGTACACCGCCGCGGCGGCGAGCAGCACGCCGCCGTACAGCAGGTTCTTCCGGGTCTTGGGGTCGAGCGGGGGAAGCGCCATCAGTGCACCGGGACGACCGGAACGGTCTCGATCAGGGTGGAGTCGGGCTGCTCCCAGCGTGCCTCGAGGGTGAACTTGAGGTAGCTGCGCCCCTGGACCTGCGTCTGCTCGCTGGTCACCAGCGCCACGTCACGGATGAAGGCGCTGGCCTCCAGGTTCTTCATGAAGCGGGTGAGCGCCTGCGTGGTGGCCGCGTTCCCCTCCACGCTGAACGAGGGCGGCGGCGGGGGCGGCGGAAGCGCCGCCTTCCCCGAGTCGGCCTTGGCCGCGCCCCCCGCGGGGGGGGCGGCCGGCGCGGGCGCCGGGGCCGGGCCGGTGGCGCGGGCGCCGGCGGCCACGCGGGTGAGCCAGGTGTACGGCGGCACCGCGCGGCTGATCTCGTCCAGCAGGTGCGGCCACTGGTAGCGCCGCCCGTCGACGCTGCGGATCACCGCCATCTTCTGCTCGATGGTGTCGCGGCGGCTCTCCATGCTCTTCATCAGCGCGATGGTGCGCGCCAGGCGCAGGGAGTCGGCGCGCTCGCGCTCGATCTGCCCGGTCAGCTCGCCCGCGCGGGCGCTCTGCCGCCACCAAAGGAAGGCGCCCAGCACCACCAGCAGCAGGGTGGCCACGGCGAGGCCCGCCACGCGCGGGTCGGCGCCGGGAAGCGACATCGCCGCGCGCTCGCGCCGGGCGGCGGGGCGGCGGGCGGCGCCGCTGGGGAGCAGGTTGATCTCGATCACGTGGCTTCGGGGTCCGTGGTTGGGTGGCCGCTCAGGCCGCGTTGCGAAGGGCCAGCCCCACCGACAGCATCAGCATCGGCGCCAGCTCGTCCACCGGCATCCCCTGCGCGGCGCCGGGGCGGACCCGGAGCCGCTGCAGCGGGGTGGCCACCTCGGTGCGGGCGCGCAGCCGCGCGGCCAGCACGTCGAGCAGCCCCGGCGTGCGGGCGCCGCCCCCCGACACGTACACGCGCTGCAGCCCACCCCCGGCGTCGCTCACCGCCAGGAACGCCACCGCCCGCTCCACCCCCACCGCCAGCTCCTCGCACCCCTGCGGGAGCAGCTCGCGGAACTCGGCCGTGCGCGGGCTCTTCCCCTGCAGCACGGCTTCCGCCTCCTCGGCGCTCAGGCCGTGCAGGCGGCGCAGCTCCTCGCGCAGCCGCCGCGAGCCGAAGGGGATGTCGCGGGTCAGGATCAGCGTGCCGTCCTGCAGCACGTTCACCGTGCTCACCTCGTGGCCAACGTTGACCAGCGCGGTGACCCCCGAGAGCGCCTCGGGGTAGTTGAACTCGAAGGCGTTGTGCAGCGCGCAGGCGTCCACGTCCACCACCGTGGGGGCGAGGCCGGCGTCGCGCAGCAGCCCCACGCGCCCCTCCACCAGCTCGCGCTTGGCGGCCACCAGGAGGACGTTCATCTGCAGCCCGTCGTCGAGCGGGTCCAGGATGTGGAAGTCGAGCTGCACGCTCTCCATGTCGTAGGGGACGTGCTGCTCGGCCTCCCAGCGGATCACCTCGCGGGCGTCGGCCTCCTTCATCCGGTCCATGGCGATCTTCTTCACCATCACGTCGCGCCCGCCCACGCTGGAGACCAGGCGGCGGGGCTTGAGGTGCGCGGTGTCGAAGAGGAGCCGGAGCGTCTCCACCACGATCTGCGGGTCC
>DASSME010000557.1:0-2947 GCA_035689035.1 Longimicrobium sp.
TCCTCGCCCTCCGCGTCCGCGGGGGAGACGAGCGTCCCGGTGAAGCCCTCCGGCCGCGGGTCGCGGGTCACGAGCACGGGCGCGCCCGCGTCGGCGAGCAGCGCGGCGCGGCGGGCGGCGGGAAGCGCCGGGTCCAGCGGCAGGTACGCGCCGCCGGCCTTGAGCACCGCCAGCAGCGCCACCACCAGCTCGGCCGAGCGCTCCAGCATCACCCCCACGGCCCGCTCCGGGCCGACGCCGGCCGCGCGCAGCCGCCGCGCCAGCCCGTTGGCCGCCGCGTTCAGCTCCGCGTAGGTGAGTGCCCCGCCGCCGTGCGAGAGCAGCGCCGCCGTGCCGGGCGTGCGCCGCGCCTGGACCTCGAAGAGCTCGTGCACGCACGACTCGCCCGGCTCCGCCGCCTCGGTGCGGTTCCACTCCTCCAGCAGCAGACGCCGCTCGCCGGCCGAGAGCAGCGCCAGCCGATCCACGGGCTGGGCCTCGTCCGCGGCCATCTCCTCCAGCGCGCGCCGCAGGTAGCCCAGCCAGCGCTCCGCGGTAGACTCCTCGAAGAGCGCGGTGGCGAACGTGAGGCTCCCCACGATCCGCCCGCCACGCTCCGCGAGCGCGAGCGAAAGGTCGAACTTCGCCGTCGCCGGCGGCGCCCCCGGCTGCGCGGCCGCCGCCGGCCCGGGGAGATCCGCGTCGCCGTCGGGAGCATTCTGCCAGGAGAACATCACCTGGAAGAGCGGGTGGTGCGCCAGGCTCCGCACCGGATCGACCCGCTCCACCACCTGCTCGAAGGGGATGTCCTGGTGGTGCTGCGCCTCGAGCGCCCGCTCCTTCGCCCGCCCCAGCAGCTCGGCCACCGCCGGCGCGTCCGAAAGATCCAGGCGCAGCGCCAGCGTGTTGACGAAGAAGCCGATCAGCCCCTCGATCTCGCGGCGGCCGCGGCCGGCCGTGGGCGTGCCGATCACCACGTCGCCCTGCCCCGAAAGCCGGCCGAGCACGGCCGCCCACCCGGCCAGCAGCGTCATGAACAGCGTGGTGCCGTGCCGCCGGCCGAGCGCCTTCAGCCCCGCGGTGAGCGTCTCGTCCAGCACCACCCCGAGCAGCGCCCCCGCGTGGTCCACCCGCGCCGGCCGCGGGCGGTCGGTGGGGAGCTCCAACAGCTCCGGCGCGCCGGCGAGCGCCGCGGTCCAGTACTCCGCCTGCGCGTGGAGGATTTCGCCCTCGACCCAGCGCCGCTGCCACACGGCGTAGTCCGCGTACTGCACCGGCAGCACGGGGAGGGCCGCTTCCCTCCCCTCGCGGTGGGCGGCGTAGAGCGCGGAGAGCTCGCGGGTGAGCACTTCCATCGACCAGCCGTCGCTGACGATGTGGTGCATCGTCAACAGCAGCACGTGATCGTCCGCGGCCAGCCGGACCAGCCGACCGCGGATCAGCGGCCCGCGCTCCAGGTCGAAGGGCGCGTCCACTTCCCGCGCCTCCAGGCGGCGGAGCTCCGTCTTCGCGTCCGTCCCCCCGCCCAGGTCGTGCTCGGCGAGCTGGAAACCGGTGTCCGCCGGCGCGATCCGCTGCTCGGGGACGCCGTCCATCTCGGCGAACGTGGTGCGCAGCGACTCGTGGCGGGCCACGATCGCATCCAGCGCGCGCCCCAGCGCCGCCCGGTCCAGCTCGCCGCGCAGGCGCAGCCGCTCGGCGAGGTGATAGGCGCTGCCCAGGCCACCCAGCTGCTCCAGGAACCAGAGCCGCTGCTGCGCGAACGACAGCGGGATCCGGCCCTCGCGGGGCGTGCGCTCGATCGGGGGCAGCTCGGCCCGCGCCGCCGTCTCCAGCGCCCGCGCGAAGTCGCTGAGCACGGGGCGGGTGAAGAGCTCGCCCAGCGCGGCCTCGACCCGCAGCACCTGCCGCACCCGCGAGATCACCTGCACCGCCCGCAGCGAGTGGCCGCCCCGCTCGAAGAAATGGTCGTGCCGGCCCACCCGCTCCACGCCGAGCACCTCGGCCCAGATCTCCGCCAGCGCGGCCTCGGTCTCGCCCACCGGCGCCTCGTAGCCGTGCGTGGCGTACGCGTCGCCCCCGGGCGCCGGGAGCGCCGCGCGGTCCACCTTGCCGCTGGTGGAGACGGGGAACGCCTCCATCAGCACGAAGGCCGCCGGCACCATGTACGACGGGAGCCGCGCGGCGAGGTGCGCCCGCAGCGATTCCGCGTCCACGGGCCCCTCCGCCACGCAGTACGCCACCAGCCGCCGGTCGCCAGGCGCGTCGTCGCGCACCAGCACCACCGCCTGGCGCACGGCCGGGTGCTCGGAGAGCCGCGCCTCGATCTCGCCCGGCTCCACGCGGAAGCCGCGGAGCTTCACCTGGAAGTCGGTGCGCCCCAGGAACTCCAGGTTCCCGTCCGCGCGCCACCGCGCCCGGTCGCCGGTGCGGTACATCCGCGCGCCGGGGACGCCGGCGAACGGGTCCGGCACGAAGCGCTCGGCCGTCAGCCCCGGGCGCCCCAGGTAGCCGCGCGCCAGCAGGGGGCCGCCCAGGCACAGCTCCCCGGCCACCGGCGGCGGCACCAGCTCGCCGCACGAGTCCAGGACGTAGGCCCGGTGCCCGGAAAGGGGCCGGCCGATCGGCACTCTCGCCCCGGCGAACCCCGGCGGCACTTCGAACGCCGTCGCGGTGACCACCGCTTCGGTGGGCCCGTAGCCGTTGACCAGCCGCGTGCCGCCCCCGGCGCGCGCCGCGGACGGGGGAAGCGCCTCGCCGCCGACCAGGAGGAGCCGCAGCACCGTGGGGAGCGCGCCCTCGCCGCCCGCCGCCTCGGCCGCGATCTCCTGCCAGTACGCAAGCGGGAGGTCGGCGACGGTGACGCCCAGCGACCGCACCCGCTCGCCGAACTCGCGGGCGCTCCACAGGACGGGCCCGCGCAGCACCAGCGTGGCCCCGGCCAGGAGAGAGACGAACACCTCCTCCA
>DASSME010000558.1:0-4204 GCA_035689035.1 Longimicrobium sp.
GGGGGTGCGGTAGCGTCGGATGCTGGCGTACATCGGCACACTCTCGGATGATCGGGTGGACCGTGGGCACGTTGGCGGCCGTGACGCAGGTTGCGCGTCCCCGCCGCGCGGCGCAAGATACGCCGCCCACCCGACCATCGACCCAACCCGCACGCGCCGATGCCGCACCGCGCCCGCACCTCCGCCGCCCCTGCCCCGCCGCCGGGATGACGCCGCCCGACGACGAAGCGACCCGCGTCCGCGCGAGCTTCGCCCGGCAGACGGCGATGCACACGCTGGGGATCGAGATCGCGCACGTGGCGCCCGGCGAGGTGGACCTGCGGATGCCGTACCGGGCGGACCTGGCGCAGCAGCACGGCTACCTGCACGCCGGGATGGTGGCCACGCTGGCCGACACGGCGAGCGGCTACGCGGCGTACACGCTGATGCCGCCCGGCGCGGACGTGGTCTCGGTGGAGTTCAAGCTGAACCTGCTCGCCCCCGCGCTGGGCGACGCCTTCGTGGCCCGCGCGCGGGTGAAGAAGTCCGGCCGCACGCTCTCCGTGGTCACCGCCGACGTCTTCGCCCTTCGCGACGAAAGCGAGCGCCTGGTGGCGACCATGCAGGCGACGATGATGGCGCTTGGTGGAGAGGGGACAGGGGACAGGGGACAGGGGACAGGGGACAGGGGACAGGGGACAGGGGACAGGGGACAGGGGATAAGGGACAGGGGATAGGCATGCGTGGGTGATTTCCCCAGGATAGGCATGCGTGAATGATTTCCCCAGTATGCGAGTAAACTCGCGGCCTCGCGGCTACAACGGCACGCAGTCCGCCTTCGCGGGACTTCGGCGCAAGCCCTCCGGTACCACGCGACGGGCTCCCCGTCCGCCGCGGAACGCGGGGAACGGGTCCCGCCGCGGCCGCGCCGAGGCTTGTACCGCGCACCTCCTCCGCGTCCGCGCCGGAGCCGGTAGTCCGCGAAGGCGGACTTCGTGTCGTTGTTGCAGCGAATTCATTCGCCCCCTCCCCCGGCTCGCACCGTGCATCGTCCCGGGCCCGAAGATTTCGCACCCAGCACCCAGCACCCAGCACCTCTCACCCAAGGACCTACGATGCCCGGCTGCCCGACCATCACCCTTCCCGGCGTGACCCCGCAGGTGTGGGAGTGCCTCAAGGCCCAGGCGCGGCAATTCGGCGTGCCGGTGCCGCACGACGGATCCGGAACCGTGACGGCGCAGGGCGCATCGGCCGAGTACCGGTGGGACGAAGCCGCGGGCACGCTCGAGATCACCTTCTCGCAGCTGCCGCAGTGGGTCGACTGCGCGAGCGTGGCGGTGCGGCTGCGCGAGGCGGTGCGCGCCTGCGCCTTCCAGCAGGCCTCCTCCTGATCCACGGCACACCACGCCCATGACCCACGCCCTTCGCGCGGCGGCGCTGGCCGCGCTGGCGCCGCTGGCCGCCTGTGGCGGCGGCGCGCCGCCCTCCGCCGCGCCACGGCCCGAAACGCTGATGCAGCCCGGCATCTCGCGCGAGCTGGCCCGCCAGCGCGCCGCCGGTATCTCGGCCGTGCGCTACGACCTGTGGCTCGACCTCACCCAGCGCGACTCGGCCGCCGGCACCGTGGCGATCGCCTTCACCCGCGCCGCGCGCGGCGGAGACCTGGTGGCCGACTTTCGCGGGCAGCGCCTCACCGAGCTGCGCGCCAACGGCGACCCCGTGCGCGACTTCGAGTGGCGCAACGGGCACGTGCGCATCCCCGAGCACCACCTGCGCACGGGAGAGAACCGCGTCGAGGCGCGCTTCACCACCCGCATCGCCCCGGCCGGCGCGGCCATCATCCGCTTCGACGACCGCAGCGACAACTCCACCTATCTCTACACGCTGCTCGTCCCGTCCGACGCCAACCTCCTCTTCCCCTGCTTCGACCAGCCGGACCTGAAGGCCCGCTTCCGCTGGCGGCTGAGCGCCCCGCGCGGGTGGAGGGTGCTGGCCAACGCGCGCGCCGAATCCGCCGACACGGCGCAGGGCGGGGTCACCTGGAGCTTCGCCCAGACCGAGCCGATCTCCACCTACCTGGCCGCCTTCGCCGCGGGGCCGTGGCACGCGTGGGAGTCGGCGCCCGCCGGCGGGCGGCCGATCACCCTCTTCGCCCGTGCCTCGCGCGCCCGCGAGGTCGACGCCGACACGCTCACGCGCACCAACCGCGAGGCGGCGGCGTGGCTCGAGGGGTGGTTCGGCATCCCCTTCCCCTTCAGCAAGCTCGACAACCTGCTGGCGCCCGCCTTCCCGTTCGGCGGGATGGAGCACGTCGGCGAGATCTTCTACAACGAGAACTCGTTCATCTTCCGCGAGCCGCCCACCCTCACCCAGAAGCTGGGGCGCGACGCCACCATCTTCCACGAGGTGGCGCACCAGTGGTTCGGCGACCTGGTCACCATGCGGTGGTTCGACGACCTGTGGCTGAAGGAGGGGTTCGCCACCTACATGGCCGCGCGGATGCAGGAGGAGCTGCGCCCCGGCAGCGAGGCGTGGAAGACCTTCTACCTGCGCAACAAGCCGCTGGCCTACGGCGTGGACGTGACGCGCGGCACCACCCCCGTCTGGCAGGAGCTGGCCAACCTGGACCTGGCCAAGAGCAACTACGGCCCGATCGTCTACAACAAGGCGCCGTCGGTGATCAAGCAGCTCTCCTTCCTGGTGGGCGACAGCGCCTTCCGCGCGGGGCTGCACGGCTTTCTCACCGCCCACCGCTACGGCAACGCCACCTGGCAGGAGCTGCTCGCCTCGGTCGAGCAGGCCTCGGGCACACCGCTGCGGCGCTTCGGCGAGCAGTACATCCTGCGCGCCGGGATGCCGCGGGTCGATACGCACCTCGAGACCGAGGGCGGCGCCATCCGCTCGCTGGTCCTCACCCAGCGCATCGCCCGTCCGCTCGAGGGCGACCCCGGCGGGTGGTGGCCGATGAAGGTGAACGTGCGCCTGGGCTATCACGGTCGTGAGGACGTGGTCCTCCCCGCCACCTTCGCCGGCGATTCCGTCCACGTCCAGGGCGCGGCGGGGCTGCCGGTGCCGGACTACGTCTGGCCGAACGACGGGGACTACGGCTATGGGCTCTTCTTCCCCGACGAGCGCAGCGCCGCCTGGATCGCGGACCACGTGGGCGACGTGCGCCAAGGGCTGCTGCGCGCGATGCTCTGGGGCGCGCTGTGGGACCTGGTGCGCGACACGAAGCTTTCCCCGGCCCGCTTCGCCGAGATCGCGATGCGCGAGCTGCCGCGCGAGCAGGACGAGCAGATCGCCTCGCTGATCCTGGACCGCGGCGCCACCGCGCTCACCCGCTACGCCAACGCGGCCGACGCGGCGCGGCTGTACCCCGCCTGGGAGCGGATGCTGGCCGAGCGGGCGCGGGACGCGCGGCTGGGCTACGGGATGCGCAAGGAGAGCCTGGACATGCTGGTCGCCACCGCGCGCACCCCCGAGGCGCGGCCGATCCTGCGCGAGTACCTGTCCGGCACGCGCTGGTTCGACGGCGCGGCGGTGAAGCAGCCCACGCGCTGGAGCATCGTGCAGCGCCTGCTCGCGCTCGGCGAGCCGGACGCGCGGGCGATCTTCGACGCCGAGGTGCGCCGCGACAGCACCCCCGAGGCCGCGCGCCGCGCCTTCGTGGCCGCCGTGGCCGCCCCCGACACCGCGGTGAAGGCCGCCTACTTCCGCCGCTACCTGGACGACCCCACGCTGAACGAGGAGTGGGTCACGGCGAGCCTGGGCGCCTTCAACGACCCGGACCAGGCGCGGCTCACGCTCCCCTTCCTGCGCCCCTCGCTGGAGCGCCTGGAGTGGATCCGCGACAACCGCCGCATCTTCTTCCTCCCCAGCTGGATCAACGCCTTCATCCGCTCGCAGTCGAGTCCCGAGGCGCTCGCGACCGTCGACCAGCTGCTGGCCGCTCACCCCGAGCTGCCGATCGACATCCGCCGCAAGGTGCTGCAGGCCCGCGACGAGCTGGAGCGGACGGTGGAGATCCGGCGGGCCGCGGGGGCGGAATGACCAAGACTACGGCGGATCCGCCGGTAGTTTGCGGCTGAAGTCGCGGCGTAACCGTTCAGTGGGGTGGAAACGAAGATTGTGGACTTTGTTCACGAGCGCCACTACATATTGTGGCTCATGAACAGAGTCGACGAACTGGAAGCTAGCGGCGAGGTTCTCTCTCCGGCCGTCCGTG
>DASSME010000559.1:0-2502 GCA_035689035.1 Longimicrobium sp.
CTGCTCCGTTGCTCTCCGCTGCTCCGTGTGACCCCCTGGCCGGCTTTCACCGCAGGAGGATCGACCGGAACGCGCGACGTCAGGCCGGCACCGACTCGGGCTGGGCCAGCGCGTCCTCCACGTCGCTCCAGTCCGGGTCAGGCAGCTCGGCGTAGACGGGGTTGGAGAGGTAGCGCTCGCCGAAGTCGCAGATGATGGAGACGATCAGCTTCCCCGCGTTCTCGGGGCGCGCGGCCAGCTGCAGCGCCGCCCAGGTGATGGAGCCGCTCGAGATCCCGGCGAAGATCGCCTCGTCGCGCGCCAGCCGCCGCGCGGTGGCGATCGCGTCGTCGTTGGTCACGCGGATCACCTCGTCGTACACGCCGCGGTCCAGGTTGCCGGGGATGAAGCCGGCGCCGATCCCCGCCTGCTTGTGCGGCGCCGGCTCGCCCCCCGAGAGCACCGGGCTCTCCGCGGGCTCCACGGCGACCACGTGGATGGCGGGCTTCTTCTCCTTCAGGTAGCGCCCCGCGCCGGTGATCGTCCCGCCCGTCCCCACGCCGGCCACGAAGATGTCCACCTCGCCGTTCGTATCCTCCCAGATCTCGGGCCCCGTGGTGCGGTAGTGCACGTCCGGGTTGGCGGGGTTGTCGAACTGCCGCGGCATCCACCCGCGATCGCCGAGCCTGGCCAGGATCTCCTCGGCGCGGGCGATGGCGGCCTTCATCCCCTTGGGCCCTTCGGTGAGCACGACCTTGGCGCCGAGCGCGCACAGCAGGTTGCGGCGCTCCACCGTCATCGTCTCGGGCATGGTGAAGATGCAGCGGTAGCCGCGCGCCGCCGCCGCGTACGCCACCCCGATCCCCGTGTTGCCGCTGGTGGGCTCCACGATCGTCATCCCCGGCCGCAGCCGCCCGCCCTGGATCGCGTCGTCGACCATCGCCGCGCCGATGCGGTCCTTCACCGAGTTGAAGGGGTTGAAGCCCTCGTGCTTGACCACCACGCGGGCGCCGAGCCCTTCCGCCACCCGGTTGAGCTGGATCAGCGGCGTGTCGCCGAAGGTCTCGGTCACGTCGCGGTAGATGCGCTTGCGAGGCATGGGCTGGCTCCGCTGGTTCGGGGGGATCGGACGCGAAGGGACGCTCGTTCCAACATGCATCCGCGGCCGCGTTCCCGCATAGGGCCGTGGGACGAAGCGCCCTCAGCCGTGGACGGCCTTCCTGAGCAGCGACATCTGCGCGGTGTGCGCCACGTTGTGCTGCACGACCCCGTGCAGCAGCACGTAGAACGAGACGCCGTCCCCCAGCGGCCGGTCGCGCGCCTCGCCCAGCGACTCGTCCAGCCGCGCGGCGGGGAAGCGCTCCACCTCGGCGATCAGGGTGGAGAGCGACGCCTCGAGCATCTCGGTGGTCCAGCGCCAGTTCTCGGGCGACGCTTCCGGCTGCGGCGGCCAGTCGCCATCCTCGGGCTCGCGGCTGACGCCGGTCTTCAGCCGCCGCAGCACCTCGCGGTTCCAGCTGGTCATGTGCAGCGCGATCTCCCAGATCGTGTGCGCCTGCGGGATCGGCCGGTGCGCCGCCTGCGCCGGGGTGACGCCGCGCAGCACGTCCACCACGTTGGGCCCGTACCACGGGTCGCCCTCCCACACCCTGCGCAGCTGGTCGGCAATGCGCGCGATCTCGTCCATTTCGCTGGTCTGTCAGGTCGATGCCTGCGCCGCGGCCTAGCCCGGCGTGAGGCTGGTGAGCACCACCATCGCGACGAACAGGGTGACGTTGAGCACCGCGATGAACTTCTGGTACGCGGGGCGGCCGATCGCCGCGGCGCTGAGCAGGAGCACGAAGAAGGTGACCTCGAACACGCGGTCGAGGTTGAACGGCGGGTCGCCCGAGATCACCACCGACCGGAACGCGTTCAGTATCGGCACCAGCGAGATGATCCCGAAGAACCAGCGGTGATTCGCCAGGAAATGCGCCCGCAGGTCGATCTCGCCCTCGCCCTCGAAGTCGGGGAGGAGCACCACGGCGCTCAGGTACAGCGTGATCGGCGTGAGCAGGAAGAAGAGGAAGGCGAAGAAGTTGGCCGACACCGCGCGGCTCACGCTGAAGGTGCCCCACCAGAACTGCACGTGCGCCAGGAACACCATCAGCACCGCGCTGCCCCACACCCACCAGAAGCGCACGCGCAGCCGGTCCACCAGCAGGTTGCCCACCCCCGACAGCACGTGAGAGATCCCCAGCCCCACCACGATGGAGACCAGGACCGAGAGGTATTCAGCGGTGCTCACGAGTTCGGCTCGGTGTTTACGGGCGTGCGACGGAAGGGGACAGGTTACAGGGGACAGGTTACAGGGGACAGGTTATAGGGGACAGGTTACAGGGGACAGGGGACAGCGGGCAACCGCAAGCCCCGAGCGGAAGCGGATCTTCTTGACGGTTCGAGGACCGCATCTCGATTACGCCCGCCACGCGGAGGAGAATAGAAGCTACCGGCCAATGCATCGCAGGCTGTCCCCTGTCCCCT
>DASSME010000560.1:0-7496 GCA_035689035.1 Longimicrobium sp.
GCCGTGGCCCGCAGCCACACCCGCTCCACCGCCCGCCCGCCGCGCAGCGCGCACGCCGCCGTCCCGCCGCCCACCGTCACCAGCCCGACGGCGCTCGAGCGCAGCACCGCCTTCTCCACCCGCTCCTGCAGCACGCGCCCCCCGCCCAGCTCGCGCAGCGTGGCCGCCACCTCGGGGCGCTGCGTCACCTTCAGCGCCGCCCGCTGCGCCGCGGAGAGCTCCAGCGCGTCCACCGGCACGCCGTCACCGGCGCGCAGCGCCTCGTCGGCGGTCCAGCGCAGCTCGCGCATCGTTTCGCGGTGCAGCTCGCGGGTGAGCTGGCGGATGCGCTCGCCCGCGCCCAGCAGGTGCGCCAGCTCCGCGACGGCCTCGTCGTCGGTCGCCAGGTCCAGCCGGGCGCCGCGCACCCGCGCCGCGTCGGCCAGCGCCGTCAGCGCGTCGGCGCCCAGGGGGGCGCGCTTCCCCGTGCGGCGGTTGGTGACCCGCGTGGCGAGATGGGCGAAGAGCGCCGCGTCGTCCTCGGGGTCGGCACCGGCGGGCTCGAAGGTGATGGCGGCGGCCACCCGCGGGTCGCGCGGGCGAGGGAACGGCTCCATCCGCGCGCGGTAGCCGCGGTGCGCGGCGGCCACGGCCACGTTCTCCACCGCCGCGCCCAGCGCCACGTGCGCCGCGCGCTGGTGCGGGTCCAGCAGCGAGGCGGCGCGGGCGCGGTCTTCCAGCACCCACAGGCGCTCGCCGTCCCAGCTGAAGCGCCACGGCTGCCGGTTCCCCGGCGACGGCGCCAGCACCCCGTGCTGCACGCAGAAGCGCACCAGCTCGGGGATGCGCCCGTCCACCCCGGCCAGCGCGCGCCCGGGCTGCCACCCGGGGGCGCTGGAGATCGGCGTCACCTGCGGGTCGGCGTCGGCCAGCACGGCGTGCGGGTCCAGGTGGCGGCGCCCGCTGGGCAGCGGCTGGCCCAGCGCCAGGCGCCGCACCGCCATCGCCACCGCCGCGCCGCCCAGCGCCGAGTCGCTCGCCAGCCGCGGCAGCGCCACCACCGTGCGGCGCAGCTCCACCAGCGACGCCGCCGTCCGCGGCGAGGCCCGCTCCGCGTCGGCGATGGCCAGCTCGGTGGCCAGCCGCTCGCCCGCGCTCATCCGCCGCACCCGCTCGGGCGTCACCCCGCCCGCGCGGCCGTGGAAGAGGGGGCGGTCCGGCTCCAGGTCGTAGCGCTCCACCTCCACCGCGCCCCGGTCGCCGCCCGCCGCGAGGACGGGAATCCGCGCCGCGCGCGCCAGCTGGCGGAGCAGGACGCGCGTCTCCAGCCGGTTGCACGCGTCCACCACGGCGTGCAGCGGGACGTCGCCGCCCAGGAAGTCGCCGGCGTTCTCGGCGGTCAGCCCCTCGTGGAAGAGGGTGACGCGGGCGTAGGGGTCGGCCTCGGCCACCTGCCGCGCGGCGAGCACCGTCTTGGGCACGCCCAGGTCCTGCACCCCGCCGCGCAGGCGGTTCAGGTCGCCCAGCGCGGCGCCGTCGCCGTCGGCCAGCTTCAGGTGCCCGGCGGCGCCCTCCAGCGCCAGCGTCAGCGCCACGGCGTTCCCCGTGGTCAGGCCCACGATTCCCACGTGGAAGCCGGCCAGCCGCCGCTGCTCTTCGGCGGTCACCTGGTGGCGGTTGCGGTGCAGGCGCAGCTCGGCGAACTCGTCGGGGGGAAGGACGTGCACCAGCCGGCAGCTCCAGGGATAGAACACCCAGCGCCCGTACTCGGCCGGGTCGGTGCCGCCCAGCACTTCCTCGCGCCCGGCGCGCAGCTCGTCGGCCGAAACGTCGTCACGGCGCGCGCGCACGCGCACCAGGTCGTCGATCTGACGCTCGATGGTGTCGTGGATGTGCCGCGCCTGCCGCGAGGCGATCAGGTGGTTCATCCGCTCGGCGTCGGCGG
Source organism: Longimicrobium sp. (assembly GCA_035689035.1). Taxonomy (GTDB): domain Bacteria; phylum Gemmatimonadota; class Gemmatimonadetes; order Longimicrobiales; family Longimicrobiaceae; genus Longimicrobium. The sequence continues at coordinate 1,925 of DASSME010000560.1, forward strand.
TGCGCGAGCGGTCCAGCACCAGCGGCTCCGACGCGGCGTCGCTCCACGCGGCGTCGGTATGGATCAGGTCGTTGACCATCATGATTGAAGTTGCTCCTGCCACAGGTATGCGCGGGCGGGGAGCTCCGTTTCGGCACGGTGCTCCCCGCCAGCCGGCACGCCGTTTGGCAACCGCCGGGCCGCGCTTGCCACCCGCCACGCGTTCCCCGCGCAACCACCCGCTTTCGATATAGTTAGAAGATGTGACAAAACAATGAATGAAGATTCACTCCAATGAATAAACTGGGGCGCAGCAGCCCCAACTGGGACCGCGCCGCCCCGCGATGCGGGTCCGGAGGAAAAGTTTCATCGGGTTCGAAGAGGTTCACGGAGGTTCGAACTGTGTTGACGATCGAATTCCAGTCGTGCCAAAACCGCAGATCGTCGCCGGGGGCCCCTCTTCAACTCCGAAATGGTCCGCGCTTCCGCAGACGTTTCGATTCGTGATGCCGGACATACATACGGTCGATAAAGTTAATATCCGACATTAAAATCAGAATCAGCCCTTTTCAATTGGAGGCTGACCGCTTAGAGTATTCGTGCCGGGTATCCCGATGGGCGTGGGTGAGATCCGCGCCGGTTTTCACATCGTTCCACGTGAGTGCCTGTGAACGACGATCGTATTCAGCCCTGGCGAGCAGGTACGTTGAATGGGACCGCCCATGGGTGTGCCTGCACCTGTAGCGCGGTGAGTGACTGAGCTTCGACGGCCGTGCACCCCCGGGGAGAGCACGGCCGTTTCGCGTTCATCGGGACCGGCGAGTGCCGCTCCCGCCCTCTCCGCGGAGACGCCGCGGAGGCCACGTACCCCTACGAAGGAGCAGACGATGGAAAAGATCAAGCTGCAGCTCGACGAGCTCGAGGTCACGACGTTCGCGATGCAGCGGACCGCGGGCGACAACGAGGGCACCGTGATCGCGCACTCGACCATCGACGGGTGCGGCTACACCGTCACCTTCCCGGTTGGCTGCCGCACCAGCCAGGATCCGGCTCTGTGCCCCTCCTCGATCTGCCGGGGCAACGGCTGAGGGCTGGCTTCTCCAGGCAGGGCAGCCATCCGCCAGTGTCCTCCTTAGCTGGTCTCGGCGGCGTTCTCGATGGGGAGCGGTGGCTTCCGCGGCCGTCGTCGTCCACCTGTCCCGCCGAGGGGGGGAGACGATGCGGCGCGGGTACGACTACGTAGACCGCGGAGAACTGCGTCGGATTCGCGTGCGGTTCTCCGCTGCTCGTCACCCATCTGCCGAGCCAGTGTCACCACGTAAAGCCGGGGCCCCGCCGCACCAGCGACGGGGCCCCGGAGTCCGAACGCCCGTACATCTATCTGCCCGATGCTTACCGCTGCGGCTCCACCTTGAGCGTGTACGCCCCCTCGTTCTCGCCCGAGAGCGCCTTCACCCGGATCACGAAGGTGCCGGTGGAGGGGAGGGTGGCCTCGAGCACCGAGTTGGTGCTCTCGCCGCTGTCGTCGTTCGAGTCGATCTCGGTGAACTGGCCGTTCTGCAGGGTGCCCAGCGTCAGGTACGTGTCGAACGCCTCGGACGAGAGCGAGATGCGGACGCGCTCGCCCTGGCGGCCCTGGTACGTCCAGTAGTCGAAGTACGAGTCGTCTTCGCCCTGCGGGTCGCTGTCGTCCAGCGAGCCGGTGACCTCGGCGTTGGGCTCGATGGCGCGCGGCGTGGCGTTGGTGGCCGCGGCCTCGCGCTCGGTGACCGTCAGGGTGTACGGACCGGTGACGCCCGGGCCCACCGAGTTGGCGTGGATCACGTACTCGCCGTCGTCGGGAATGGTGATGCGCAGCCGCGAGTTGGTGCCCCCGCCGCCGTCGTCGTCGGTGCGGATGGAGGTGAAGTCGCCGCCGTCCATCTTCCCGAAGTTCAGGAAGGCGTCGAACTCCGAGGTCATGTCGATCTGCAGCCGCTGGCCCTTGCGCGCGGTGATGGTGTAGGTGTCGTAGTAGCTGTCGTCGTCTTCCACGGCGTCGGTGGCGGCCAGGGCGCCGGTCACGGTCTGGCCCACGCGGATCGGGCGCGCGGTGGCGGTGGCCGGCGCGGGGGCGTTCTCGAGCTGCAGGGTGTAGGCGCCCTTCCCGTCTTCGCTCAGCGACTGGGCCACCAGCAGGTAGTTGCCGTCCTGCGGCACCACGAAGCGGATGCGCGAGTCGGTGCCGCCGCCGCGGTCGTCGTCGGTCTTCATGGCGTCGGTGATCCCGCTCACCACCCGGCCCACCGTGAGGTAGGTGTCGAAGTCCTTCGAGCGCATGGTGGCCACCAGCGTCTGCCCGGAGCGCGCCGCGAAGGTGTACACGTGGAAGCGGCCGCGCTCGGTGGTGCGGGGGTCGCTTTCGGTGAGCGTGGCGTTGATGGTCTGCCCGGGGCGGATTTGCCGCTGCGCGGCCTGCCGCTGCGCCTGCGCCGTGGGGGCGGCCAGCAGCGCCCACGCGGCGGCGGCGGCCGCCACGCACTGCAACTGCATCCGTCTCATGGAATTCACCGTGTGGATCAGTGTGGAAAAGGAGGGTAGGGTCCCGCGGTGGAGCCGTGACGAAGGTTTGTACCGCCGCCCGACTCCAGTGTTGCACGCGAGGGTGCCTCCGCGTGGGCCAATCTACGCTTTCGCGTTGAAAAGAAAAGACTTTCCGGGAGGATGGGGTGGCTCCCTGGACGGCTTCGATTCGCTGCGGCCGGGATCGCCGCGGCCGCGGGCGGCCCCCCTCCCCCGCGCTCCGCGGGGGGCGGGGAGAACTGCAAGGGCGGCTGCAACCGCGTTGTGGACGATACCTGAAATAAAACTCCCCCTCCCCCGCGAAGCGCGGGGAGGGGGTGGGGGTGAGGGGGCCGCCGCGGCCGCGCGGATGCCCCTGACGTACTCGGATCTCTCGTCCGCACCGTCGTGGCCGTCCGGCGGAGGGCTACCGCCCCGTGGCCGCGCTCAGCACCCGCGAGCTGACCACCTGCCCGGCCTGGTTCAGCACCAGCTCGATCACGGCGCCGCTCTGGTCGCGCACCTGGCGCACCACCTGGCCGGCGGTGTTGGTGGTCTGCCGGAGCGCGGGGAGGGAGAGGAGGTTGGTGACCGTGCGGCTGTTCACCACGTTCCCCGCCGCGTCCAGCGTGCGCTCCAGGACGCTGCCGCCCGCCAGCGTGCGCTGCACCGTCTGCCCCAGCGTGTTCACCGTCTGGCTCAGCACGCCGCCGGGCGCGGTCACGTTGTTCAGCGTCTGCCCCACCGCGCCCACCGCGCGGTTCACCGGGCCGTTGGGCGCCAGCGCCGTGTTGCCCACGCGCCCCACGGTGCCCACCGCGTTGTTCACCGTGCCCAGCACCTGCGTAAGGATCTGCGGGTTGCGGTCCAGCGTGCTCACCACCCGGTTCACGATCCGCGTGACGTTGTCGAGATCGACGTACAGGTAGGCCTCGGCCGCCACGCCGGTGATGTCGAGCCGCACGCGCTCGATGCTGGCGTCCACGCCGGCGTCGAGGCTCACCAGGCTGGCCACGTTGGCGGCCAGCGACAGGTGCGCGCGCAGGTCCTGCACGGTCACGCCGATCGAATCCACCGAGAGGTTGGGCACCTCCAGGATCACGTCGTAGTTCGGCGTGCCGCCCGGCTGCGCGGTGCGCGTCCCCGTGGCGAGCGTGGTGGCGCGCGGCGCGTTCGCCGGCTGCGCCTGCGCCTGGATCCGCGCCGAGGCGGTGTCCTGCTGCGCCGCCGCGGGTACGCACACGACCAGCGCCAGCGCCGCCGCCATGCCGAGTCGCATCATCCCCCACCTCCCCGATCGTGTGGACCGCGCCCGCCCCGCTTGGGCGCGGCGAATCTTCCTCGTCCCGCTCGTTCCCCGTCCGCCGCTCACGGCGGCGGCGAGCCGGTGGCCGTGTCCGCCCTCGCCGGGGGCGCGCAGGCGCCGCCGCCCAGCGCCGCGGCCAGCCCGGCATCACCCGCCAGCGCGGCCAGGCACGCCGCCTCCACCCGGCCGACGATCTCCACCGCCACGTGCACGTCGCGGTAGGTGACGCCGGGCTGCACGCGCTCGGGGAGGTTGCGGCGCTCCAGCACGCGCACCGCCGGCGCCGCGCACCCGTCCACCCGCGCCGACGCATCCGGCTGGGCGCGGAAGGTCACCTCGGCGGCCGTCACCGAGGCGCGAATCACCACCAGCGCGCCCGCCGTGTCCGCCCGCGCGCTATCGGCGCACGGCGCCGCGGCGGCCTGCGCGCGCGCGGCCGCGGGGACGGCGCAGGCGGCCAGCAGCAGGGCGATGCGGCACCACGGTCGCGGCATGGGTCGGCTCCTTTCGGCCCGGTGGGGCACTCAACTTCCGTGCCCTGACCGGCACGCTTCCTGCCCCGGCCACGCCCGGCGCGACGAGATCCGGGTCTCGCGCGGAGCTTGACCGCACACGCGGAAGGGGAGCCATGCTCAAGGGGTGGATGGGATTGCTGGCGCTGGCGCTGCTGCTGCCCGCGGGCGCCGGCGCGCAGCGGAACCGCCCGCCGGCGCAGGCGCCGGACGCGGCCCCGTGCGCGCGTTCGGCGGCCGCCACACAGGCCACGGCCGGCCGCCAGCCCGGGCCGCCACCCGAGTACCAGGCGTACGACGTGGTGGTGAGCGTGCCGCGGCTCTGCGTGGACCGCATCCAGCTGGACGTGGACAACCTGCAGGCGCGCGTCGCGTTGAGCGCGCGCGTGGCCAACCTGGTGAGCGTGCAGGCCGGCGCCGACGTGTCGATCCGGCAGGTGAGCGTGGGGGTGCGCGGGGTGCGCGCCGAGGTGCTGCTGCTGGTGGACCTGGACAACGTGGCCGCGGTGATCGAGCGGACGCTGCAGTTCGTGGACAATCACCCCGAGATCGTCACGCAGCTCACCGGCACCGTGAACAACACGGTGAACACCGTCGGCTCGGTCGCCAACACGGCGCTGCAGCCCGGCGGCGTGGTGGACCGCACCGTGGGCGTGGCCGGCCAGACGCTGAACAACCTGACGCAGCCCGGCGGCGTGCTCACCCAGACCGTGAACACGCTGGGCCAGACGGTGCAGACCACGCTCGACGCCAGCGGCAACCTGGTGGAGCGCACGCTGGGGACGGCCGGGCAGGTGCTGAACACCCGCACGCTGGGCGCGGTCACCAGCCTCCCGGTGGTGGGGACGGCCACCAACACCGCCGGCCAGGTGGTGCGCACGGTGCGCACGGCGAGTGGCCAGCTGCTGGAGCTGACGCTGGACCAGGCCGGCCGCGTGGTGGGTGCACGCCCCGTGCAGCAGCCCCCCGGCGGCGCGCGTCCGTAGCGGATTTCTCGGTCGATGCCAGGGCGAGCGGGCCGGCTTCCGTGTGGAGGCCGGCCCGCTGTGCATCGGCTGGTTGGCAGGGGCGACTGAAGTCGCGGCAACGACTACACGAAGTCCGCCTCAGCGGACTACCGGCATCCCCACGGCCGAGATTTTCAGTGCGCGGCACTGGCATCGGCCGGAGTGTGAAGCAGCCACGCGAAGCGCCCCCGGGTCCCTCTCCCAGGCTGTTTTTGGGAGAGGGACAG
>DASSME010000561.1:0-2741 GCA_035689035.1 Longimicrobium sp.
GAGTCCGAGCCCGTCTTCCGGGCCGAGGTGGACCGCTGCGCGGAACTGCTGAAGGAACGCTTCGGCATCGACCTGCTCGCCGCGCTGTACCCGGGCGACGCGCCGGAGGACGCCGCGCCGGGCGCCGGGATCGACCTGCGCCGCATGCTGTCGCGCGACGCGGCGAGCCCCGCGGCCGAGGCGCTGAACCGCACCGAGCTCGCCCAGCCCGCCGTCTTCGTGGTCGAATACGCGCTGGCCAGGCTGTGGATGAGCTGGGGGATCCGCCCCGCCGCGGTGATCGGCCACTCGCTGGGCGAATACGCGGCGGCCGTGATCGCCGGGGTGTTCACGGTGGAGGATGCGCTGGAGCTGGTGGCCGCGCGCGGACGGATGATCCAGCAGCTCCCCGCCGGGGCCATGCTCGCCGTCCCGCTCTCTGCCGCGGCGGTGGGGCCGTTCCTGGCGGACGGCGCCGCGGTGGCCACCCTCAACGCGCCGGAGCTGTGCGTGGTCGGGGGGACGCCCGAAGCCGTCGAGCAGGTGCGCGAACGGCTGCACGCGGCGGGGCACACGGCGCGGTACCTGGCCGCGACGCACGCCTTCCACACGGCGCGGATGGAGCCGCTCGTCCCCGCCGTGCGCGAGCTGGTGGGGCGCATGCGGCTGAGCCCGCCCCGCATCCCCTTCGTCAGCAACGTGACGGGCACGTGGATCACGGCCGCGCAGGCGACGGACCCCGCGTACTGGGCGCGCCACCTGCGCGAGCCGGTGCAGTTCGAGCGCGGCGTGGCCGAGCTGCTGAAGGACGGCGGCCGCGTGCTGCTGGAGATGGGCCCCGGCCAGACGCTCTCCACCTTCGTGCGCCAGCGGCCGGACTCGGCGGGCGTCCCCGTGATCCCCACCGTCCGCTACCCGTACGACCGCACCGGCGACACCGCCTTCGCGCTGGGCGCGCTGGGCCGCGTCTGGCTGGCGGGCGTCACGCCGGACTGGGCCGCCTTCCACGCCGGCGAGTCGCTGCGGCGCGTGCCGCTCCCCACCTATCCGTGGGAGCGCCGGCGCTACTGGATCGACGCCCCCGCCCCCGGGGAACCCTCCGCCGCGCCGCGGACGGGGAAGCGCGCGGACCCGGCGGAGTGGCTGTACGTGCCGGCCTGGAAGCGCACGCCCTCCGTCCGCCCCGCGGCGGACGACGGCGCGCGCTGGCTGGTCTTCCACGACGGTGGCGTGCAGGGCCACGACATCGCCGCCGCGCTGCGCGCCCACGGCCGCGCGGTGACGATGGTCCGCCCCGGCGACACGTTCGCCCTCGAAGCCGGCGAGGCGACGGTGCGGCCGGGTGAGCGCGAAAGCTACGCGAAGCTGGTCGATGCGGTCGCGGGCGGCTCGGCCATGAACGCCGTCTACGTCGCGTCCGGCGAAGACGATTTCGTGGCCGTGGGGCTGCTGGCGGCCGCGCTGGGTCGGAAGGCGAACGCCGGCGCGGCCGCGGCGGGGCCCCCTCCCCCCGCCCCCTCCCCGCGCTCCGCGGGGGAGGGGAAGAGCGCGGCGCGTCTCGGTGAAGCCGTCGCGCGGCTCGTCGTCGTCACCACGGGGGCGCGGGAGGTGACGGGGAGCGAGACGATCGATCCACGCGCCGCCGCCGTTCTCGGCGTCTGCGCGGTCGCGGCCGAGGAGCACCCGGGGCTGGTCTGCGTCTCCATCGACGCGGTGGAGGCAGACCGCGACGCGGCGCGCTGGATCGGTATAGAGGCGTTGTCGGACAAAAAGGACAAGGCCGTGGCGATCCGTGGCGGGCGGCGCTGGGTGCGCGGGTTCGAGCGGGTGGAGCCGGCGGGCGGGGCCACCATCGAGCCCGGGGCCGTCTGGCTCCTCGCGGGCGGGCTGGACGGCCGCAGCGACGTGCTGGCGCGGCACCTGGCCCGCCGCGGCGCGCGCCTGGTGCTGGTGGACGAGCGCATGGCCGACCGGCTGACCTGGGACCACGTGATCGCCGCGCGCCCCGCCGGCGACGCGGTGCGCGCGATGATCGAGACCGCGCGCGAGCTCGAGGCGGCCGGCGCCGAGGTGCTGACGCTGCGCGCCCACCTCTACAGCGCGCCGCAGGTGGCCGACGCCTTCGCCGCCGCCGCGCGCCGCTTTGGGCGCCTGGACGCGGTGATCGCCTCGCCCGCGCTGGACGAGATGGGCGGCTTCGAGGCGCTGGGCGACCTCTCCGCGGCCGAGTGGGCGCGCCGCTTCGGCCGGCTGCGGCAGGAGATGGAGGCGATGGCCGACGCGGCGCGGGCGCACGGCGTAGAGCGGGTGCTGGTGGAATCGTCGCTCACCCCGGTCCTGGGCGGCGTGGGCCGCGCCCGCATCGCGGCGGCGCAGGCGTACGTGGACGCCTTCGCGCAGGCGCGGTCGCGCACCGCCGCGCGCTGGACGGCGCTGGGGTGGGACCGCTGGTACGCCGCGGACCAGGCGGACGGCTACGGTATGACCGGCGACGAAGCGTCCGCCGCCTTCGAGCACGCGCTGACCCTGGCGGACGAGCCGCACCTGCTGCTCTCCACCGGCGACGTGGCCGCGCGCATGGCCGAGGGCGCCCGCCCGGCCGCCGCCGGCGCCGCGGCGGTGCACGCGCGCCCCGAGCTGAAGACCGAGTACCACGCCCCCGAGGGCGAGTCGGAGCGCGCGATCGCCGAGATGTGGCAGGAGCTGCTGGGGATCGAGCGCATCGGCGTGCACGACGACTTCTTCGGGCTGGGCGGGCACTC
>DASSME010000562.1:0-3494 GCA_035689035.1 Longimicrobium sp.
ACCTGCTCCTCGCCGCCGGTGCCGAACACGCGCAGGGTGAGGGTGAAGGTGGTCGACGTGGCGAGCCCGGCGCCCGCGCCCTCGGCCAGCTTCTGCAGGTCGACCCAACCCAGCGTGCCGCTCACCACGGGGGTGTTCCCCTGGGTGGCCGCGGGATCGGGGGTGCCGCCGCCGCCGGGGTAGATCACGGCGCCGGCGACCACGTTCCCGTCGTACAGCGCCTCGAGGGTGTAGTGGCTGAAGATGCTACCGGCCGCCGTCCCCGTGACCACCTCGAGCACGCGGTCCGGGAGGAGGCCGGCCTGGCCGGTCACGCACCCCGTGGGGCCGGTGAGGGCGCAGGTCAGGATCCGGGCGTTCTCGGTGCACAGATCCACGCAGTAGCAGTGGCGCACGTTCTCGCGCCCTCGCCGCCGGCCGTCGGACTGCGTCTCGTTCACCAGCACGGTGGGGCCCAGGGTTGCCTTGAAGTACAGGTCGGGGCCCTCGGTGAGCTCCACGTTGATCCCCGGCGAGAACGGCGTCTTGCGGAACTGGGCCGAGGTGTAGTGGAGGGTGAAGTGGCCGGCGGCGTCGGTCACCGCGGTGCCCAGCGCGTCGTCCTGCAGCCAGTCGGCGTCGTAGGCGCGCACGGTGGCGCCGGCCACGGGCACCTTCTCGCGGCAGGTGAGCAGCCGCCCGCAGATCACCCACGCGTCGAACCAGCGGCGGATGTAGCACCAGATCCGGGCGGCGACCACGAACCGCCAGTCGTACACGTAGCTGTCGCGGCCCTTCTGCCACTCGGGCTTCACCACGGCCAGGCTCACCTGCACCGGGGCGTGCTCCTGGCCCGGGTCGATGCGCTCCACGCGCACGTCCACCACGATCTCGCCGCCGTCGTAGCGCTGGTCGTCGTCGATGCGCACGGTGAACGAGCCGTCGTCGGAGGTGGTGGCCTCGCCCAGCAGCAGGGTGGCGCGCGCCTCCACCTCGTGGGCGTTCAGCAGGTGCGGGTCGCCGTCGCCGCCGGCCACGCGCTCCTGCCCCGGGCGGTACAGCCGGACGATCACGCCCCGCAGCGGCTCCCGGCACTCGTCGCAGAGGTACGCCCGCAGGTTGCCTCGGAAGATGTACGGCATGGTGACTCCTTGGAGGGATCTGGATCGGGACCGCCGGGCCGCGCGGCGGGATGGGATGCGCGGCACCGCGCCGGTCCACCGGGCGGGCGCCCGGTGCGTTCGGATGGATGGCATCGCCCATACCGCACGTGCCACGGAATTGCAGATGTCCCCGTAACCCGCCGTTCATCAACGGCTTGCGCGAGAGGTGAACGACGTAGCAGCCGCGCGCCTCGTTGCACAACCTGCGACATCCATGTCTCTGCTACGTCCCACCTCCGCCCCAGATCTCCCCGCACGCAAAACGGGGGACCCGGCCGCAGCCCGATCCCCCGTCCCGTATTCCGCACGGCGCACTGGCGCACCCGTGCAGTTCACGCACCCGTGCAGTTCAAGCACCTGTGCAGTTCACGCACCCGTGCGGTTCACGCACGAACCGCCTGCACCTCGATCGCGATCTTGATCTCGTTGCCCACCAGGATGCCGCCGGTCTCCAGCGCCTGGTTCCAGGTGAGGCCGTAGTCGCGCCGGTCGATCTTGCCGCTGGCGCTGAAGCTCACGCGCTCGCCACCCCAGGGGTCGCGCCCGCGGCCGTCGTAGCCGGCCTCCAGCACCACCTCGCGGGTGACGCCGCGGATGGTGAGGTCGCCCACCACCTTGAAGGTCTCGCCCGGCCGGTCCACCGCGCCCTCGATGCGCTTGGAGGCGAAGGTGATCGCCCCGAAGCCGTCGGCGTCCAGGAAGTCGGCCGAGCGCAGGTGCGCGTCGCGCTGCTCCACCCCGGTGTTGATGCTCGCCACGCCCAGCTCCGCCGTCACGAACGAGCGGTCCGGGTTGGTCTGGTCCATGTGGATCTCGCCCTTCACGTCGGTGAAGCGGCCCTTCACGGTGGTGATCATCATGTGCTTGGCGCTGAACTCCACCAGCGTGTGCGTGGGGTCGATCGCCCAGACGGTGGTCGTGGCCGAAGCCTCTGCGGTCTGCGTCATCCTCGCCTCCCTTTGATCCCGGTCTCTCGGTTTCACCGCGCCGCCCCGGCGGAGACCTGTCGCCTGATCCGAGCCGCGCTTTGGTTTACAGTAACAACGATTGCTTAGAACTAAGATATAAGCCTGCGATGTAGTGTCAAGGGCTGACCAGGGGAAGAATCGCGCGCCAGTTCCCACCACCCTGGCCGCCGAAAGAGATGATTCGGAAAACCATCATCCTTATAACGACTTTTAAAGATGGACAGGCACTCCATTTGCGAGGAGCCGCCGACCTCGATAAGCACCTGTTTCAACGCTGCAACGGAGGCCCGCATGCTCACACCTGCGCCCGTGCTCCGCCGTGCCGTGCTCATGATCGCGCTCGGCGCGTCTCTTTCCGGATGTGACGCGGTGGACGACATCTTCGGAGGAAGCGGCAGTGGCGGAACGCAGAGCCCGCCGACCTCGGCCAGCCTGGCCCGCTTCAACGTGGACCTGCACGCCAGCGGCTCGTTCCGGCCGGGCGAGCCGGTGCAGATCAACATGAGCGTGCGCGCCGTGCTCCCCACCACCGACGCCACCGTCGACCTGGTGCTCCCCGAGCTGGCCGAGGCCGAGCTGCGCGGCGGGTGGGACCAGTTCCAGCCCGTGCGCGGCCAGCCGATCCGGCCGCTGGCGTCGAAGCGGCAGGCGCTGTCGCGCGGCGCCGTCACCCAGCACCAGGCGACGGTCACCTTCCCCCGCCCCGGCCTGTATTCGGTGTGGGCGTCGGTCACCTCCACCGACTCGGTGGTCCAGAACGGGCAGCCGGTGCAGAACGCCGAGCACCAGGTGCTCTACCTGCTGATCAGCGAGACCGGCGGGCGGGTGATGCAGCACTTCGACCCCACGGTGGTGCCCGCCGGGTCGGTGCCGGGGCTGGGGCCCTTCCGCGCGCGCGGGGCGCGGGCCGCCGCCCGTGACGGCAAGCAGCGGCTGGCCAACCAGACGGGGAGCATCTGGGTGCTGGTGGACTACTGGAACCCCGACGCGTCGAACTACACGCCGGTGCGCAACGCCACCTACCGGGTGCAGGCGTGGAGCTCGCTGGGGTCGCTGCAGCAGACGCTGAACGGGCAGACCGACGCCAACGGCTACATCACCATCCCCTGCAGCGCGGGCTACCGCTTCGTGGTGAACGTGTGGGCGCAGAACGGCTGGACCACGGTGGGGAGCACCACCAGCAACTTCAACAGCGGCGAGCTGATCACCCAGGCCACCTACTACGCGGACACCGACTGCGGCTACACCAACTACCCCGGCGCGACCGCCGACGTGGCGCACGTGTTCAACAACATGAACACCACGGCCGACAACGCGTACACCTTCTTCGGCTACTACCGGCCCACCGGCGTCCCGGTGCTGCTGGTGTACGACACCAGCCTGC
>DASSME010000563.1:0-13834 GCA_035689035.1 Longimicrobium sp.
GGACGAGTGACCCGCCCGTTGAACCCGGCAGATCGGCAACGGCTGCGTACCCCGGCCAACCTGTGGCGGGCGTTGATCCCGCTGCTGGTGATCGCCGGGCTGCTGGTGCTGGTGAACCGCCCGGCCGGCCAAAGCTCCGACGGGGTGCATGTGATCGATCCCGCCCCGGCGATCGCGGCCGCCCGGCAGCAGGCCGGCTTCGAAGTGCTGGCCCCGAGCGGTCTGGGGGAACGCTGGCGACCGACCTCGACGGAACTGGTTCCCGCGGGCCCGTCCGCGCCGGCCAGCTTCCGGATCGGATATGTCAGCCCGGCCGGTGGGTATGCCGAGGTGTTCCAGAGCGCCGACGCACCGGACGCGGTCGGCGCCCACTACGGCCCGCTGACCGCCGACGGCACGACGACCATCGACGGCGCGAGCTGGCAGCAGTACGACACCACGACCGGGCGGCGGTTGCTGCGCCACACCTTCGGCAAGGTGACGGTGATCGTCACCGGCAGTGCCTCGCAGCCGGAGCTGGCCGAGCTGGCCAGCTCCCTGCACTGAGCCGGGCCGGTCAGCTGCGGTCGTCGGTGGCGGCGATCGCCGCGTCCAAGCGGGCCCGGGCACCGTCGAGCCACCGCTGGCAGATGCCGGCGAGCTCCTCGCCGCGCTGCCACAACGACAGCGATTCCTCCAGCGGCTGCCCGCCGCTCTCCAGCGCCTGCACGATGTCGCGCAGCTCCGCGCGAGCCGACTCGTAGCTGATCTCGGGTTCGGGGTTCTCGCTCATCGCAGGCAAGGTTAGTCGCCGCCGGCCACGCTGCTGGTGACGGTGCTGGTGGCGCTGGCGCTGGAGTGGGTCGGCGGGCGCTCGGTGGAGGGGATGCGCAAGCTGAACGTGCGCTTCTCGGGCGCGCCGGCCCAGGGGCTCACCCCGGCCGCGCTCGCCGGGCGGCACCTGGCGCCGGTGGCGATCGACTTCGCGCGCGGCGCCGGGTTGACGCTGGCCGCCGTGCTCCTGCTGGGGTGGCTGCTGCGGGCGATCGACTTCTCGGGGTTCCCGTCGGTGGCGGTGGGCACGCTGCTCCGCGTCTCGGTCGTCGCGGGGCTGGCCAGCGCGCTGCGGCTGTTCGGGCGGGCGCACTACCCGCTCTTCATCGCCGGGGCGGCGGCCGGGGTGGTGGTGGCGTGGCTGGCGTGAGCGGGCCCAGCCCGGTGGCGCGCGCGCGGATGCTGCTGCGCTCCTTCGCCGTGCAGGGGAGCTGGAACTACCAGACGCTGATCGGCACGGGTCTGGCGTTCATCCTGGTCCCCGCGCTGAAAAACGTGCACGCCGGCGACCCCGAGGGGCTGCGCCGCGCGCTCGGCCGCCACACCGAGCTGTTCAACAGCCACCCGTACCTGGCCAGCGTGGCCGCCGGCGCCATCGCCCGGCTGGAGGCCGACGGCACCCCGCCCGAGATGGTGGCGCGCTTCAAGGCCGCCGTGCGCGGCTCGCTGGGCACGCTGGGCGACCGGCTGGTGTGGCTGATGTGGCGGCCGATGTCGGTGCTGCTCGGGGTGTCGCTGGTGCTGGCGGGGGCGGCGTGGTGGGTGGGCGCGCTGGCGTTCCTGGTGGTCTTCAACGCGCTCCACCTGTGGATGCGCGTGTGGGGCCTCCGGATCGGGCTGCGCGACGGGTTGCAGATCGGGCGCACGCTGAAGGGGGTGCCCTTCCCCCGCATGGGCGACCGCGCGGCGCAGGCCGGGGCGCTGCTGGCGGGGTTCGCGGCGGCGCTGGCGGCCACCGGGCGCGGCTCGCGCCCGTGGGAGTGGGGGGTGGCGGCGGCCGCGGCGCTGCTGGGGATCGCGCTGGGGCCGCGCGTGCGCCCCGCCGCGGCGGCCGCGATGGTCCTGGCACTGGTGGCGGGGCTGGTCCTCGCCCGCACCTGAATGACGAAGAGCGGATGGAAACGAGCTCCGAAGTGCAGATCGTGAACAAGTACGGGCTCCACGCCCGGCCGGCGGCCGAGCTGGTGAAGCTGGCCAACCGCTTCCGGTCGGACGTGTGGATACGCAAGGACGAGACGGAGGTGAGCGGCAAGAGCATCATGGGGGTGATGATGCTGGCCGCCGAGTGCGGGAGCACCGTGCAGATCCGGGCCGCCGGCGAAGATTCGCAGGCGGCGGTGGACGCGCTGGTGCAGCTGATCCAGAACCGGTTCGGAGAGGACTGACACCCGTGAGCCTGGTCCGCGACGGCATCCCGGCCGCCCCGGGAATCGTGATCGCCCCCGCGCGCGTGCTGCGCTGGGAGGTGCCGCGCGTTCCCCACGGCGCCACGATCCCGGCGGCCCAGGTGGAGCACGAGGTGCAGCGCTTCCTGGACGCCTGCGAGTGGGCCAAGGAGCGCATCCGCGCCCTGCAGCGCCGCACCGTGCAGAGCATGGGCGAGGTGGAGGCGCAGATCTTCGAGCCGCAGATCCTGATGCTCGAGGACGCCGACCTGCTGCAGGGGACGATCGCCACCATCCGCGAGAACCACCTGTCGGCCGAGCGCGCCTTCGAGTGGCGGGTGCTGGAGTGGGAGAGCGCGCTCTCGCATTCGAGCCACCCGATGGTGCTGGACCGGCTGAACGACCTGGCCGACGTGCAGAACCGCGTGCTGCGCCGGCTGATGAACCTGCAGGACCCCGAGATCTCCAGCCGCAGCGACCACAAGCACGTGATCCTGGTGGCGCGCGAGCTCACGCCGTCCATCACCGTGCAGCTCGACCCCGAGTACGTGATCGGGATCGCCACCGACCTGGGGACGCGCACCTCGCACAGCGCCATCCTGGCCCGCTCGCTCGACATCCCCTGCGTGGTGAGCCTGGGCGACCTCTCCGAGCAGGTGCGCGACGGGCAGGAGATCATCCTGGACGGCCGCAACGGCCGGGTGATCGTGGAGCCCACCGGGGGCGACACCGCCGCCTACCGCGAGCGCGACTTCGCCATCCGCGAGTGGGAGCAGGAGCTGGTGCTGCTCGCGCACATGCCCTCCACCACGCGCGACGGGGTGGAGATCAAGCTGCTCAGCAACATCGACCTTCCCGGCGAGGCGGGGAACGCGCGCACCCACGGCGCGGCGGGCGTGGGCCTCTACCGGACGGAGTTCCTCGTCGTGGGGCGGAACACCGCGCCGGGCGAGGAGGAGCAGTACCGGGCGTACCGGGCGGTGGCCGAGGCGTTCCCCGGCTGCCCGGTGACGATCCGCACCTTCGACCTGGGCGGCGACAAGTTCCCGGCGTTCCTGCACATGACCCCCGAGGAGAACCCGTTCCTGGGGTGGCGGGCGATCCGCGTGTGCCTGGACGAGCCGCAGATCTTCCGCACCCAGCTGCGCGCGCTGCTGCGCTCGATGGCGCACGGCGACGTGCGCATCATGCTCCCGCTGATCAACGAGATCGCCGAGGTGGAGGCCAGCCGCCGCCACATCGAGGAGGTGCGCGAGCAGCTGGCGGCCGAGGGCCACGCCGTCCCCGAGCGCTACCAGCTGGGCGCCATGGTGGAGACCCCGGCCGCCGCGCTGTCGGCGGTGGAGCTGGCCCGGCACGTGGACTTCTTCTCGATCGGCACCAACGACCTGGTGCAGTACACCCTGGCGGTGGACCGCGGCAACAGCCGCCTGGCCAAGCTCTACAACCCCTTCCACCCGGCGGTGGTGCGGCTGCTGGACGCAGTGGCCCGCGCGGGGCGCGAGGGGGGGATCGAGGTCTCGGTGTGCGGCGAGGTGGCGGCCAACCCGCTCGCCGCGTTCATGCTGATCGGGATGCGGGTGAACTCGCTCTCGGTGGGCCCCGCGAGCCTGGCCGAGATCAAGAAGCTGATCCGCTCGGTGACCTTCGCCGAGGCCGAGGAGGCGGCGCGCGAGGCGGTGCGCGCGGGGACGCCCGACGCGGTGCTGAACGCGCTCACCTCGCGGCTGGGCAAGGTGCTCGACCTTTCCAAGTTCGGCGGCGCGTGGAGCTTGTCGCGCTCCGAAGGCTGAGGTATCTTCACGCCGCAACGCGACTTCCGCACCTTCCCCACATCTCCCGCGAGACCCGTATCGTGGCACGCCGCCAGCTCTTCACCTCCGAGTCGGTCACCGAGGGGCACCCGGACAAGATCGCCGACCAGATCTCCGACGCCGTCCTCGACGCCATCCTGGCCGACGACCCCACCGGCCGCGTGGCCTGCGAAACGCTGGTGACCACCGGCGTGGCCGTGGTCGCGGGCGAGATCACCACCAGCACCTACGCCGACATCCCGGCGATCGTGCGCGGCACCCTCAAGTCGATCGGCTACACCGACGCGCAGTACGGGATCGACGGACACACCTGCGCGGTGATGACCACCATCGACCGGCAGAGCCCCGACATCGCGCAGGGGGTGGACACCGGCGGCGCGGGCGACCAGGGGATGATGTTCGGCTACGCGGCCGACGAGAACGACGCCCTGATGCCCACGCCGATCCTGCTGGCGCACCGCATGGCCGAGCGGCTGGCCGCGGTGCGCAAGGACGGCACCATCGAGTGGCTGCGCCCCGACGGGAAGACGCAGGTCTCGGTGGTGTACGAGGATGACCGCCCGGTGCACGTGGACACCGTGGTCGTCAGCACCCAGCACGACCCCGAGGCCACGCAGGAGGAGATCCGCGAGGCGGTGATCCGCCACGTGATCACCCCGGCGCTCCCCGAGGGGCTGTTCGACCCCGAGCGGGCGACGATCCACGTGAACCCCACCGGCCGCTTCGTGATCGGCGGGCCGCACGGCGACGCGGGGCTCACCGGGCGCAAGATCATCGTGGACACCTACGGCGGGATGGGGCGCCACGGCGGCGGCGCCTTCAGCGGCAAGGACCCCACCAAGGTGGACCGCAGCGCGGCCTACGCGGCGCGGTGGGCGGCCAAGCACGTGGTGGCCGCGGGGCTGGCGCGGCGCTGCGAGATCCAGCTGGCGTACGCGATCGGGGTGGCGCAGCCGGTGTCGGTGCGGGTGGACACCTTCGGCACCGCCACGGTGGACGAGGAGGCGATCGAGAAGGCGCTGGTGGAGGTGTTCGACTTCACCCCCAAGGGGATCATCCAGTCGCTGCAGCTGCGCAATCCGATCTACCGCCCCACCGCCGCCTACGGCCACTTCGGCCGCACCAGCCAGATGGTCGACAACGGCCGCGAGCTGCGCCTGTTCCCCTGGGAAGACACGCCGCGGGTGGACGACCTGCGGACCGCGGCAAAGGCTTAGGGGCCTGGGGGACAGGGTACAGGGGATAGGGTACAGGGGACAGCGGGCAGGGACGGCGCGCGAGGCCGGCAGCGTCGCGTGAACCACCTGTCCCCGGCATGAGAGGGCGGCTCGCCCCCGCCGGACGCCGGCAGGCTGTCCCCTGTCCCCTGTCCCCTGTCCCCTGTCCCCTGTCCCCTGCCGTTCCGTGCGGAACAAAGCGTGCGACGGCGACGTATTGCCGCCACGGGAACCGCCGGAAACACGCGACGCACCGCCGCGCTCACACAGCGCCACGCAATGATCAAGGTACGGGTGCAGAGCCTGGGGCTCGACCAGAACACCAAGTCGCCCGTCGTCATCCTGCAGGAGGACGACGGCGACCGCGTGCTGCCGATCTGGATCGGGCCGGCCGAGGCCAGCGCCATCGCCATGGAGCTGGCCGGGATGAAGTTCGCCCGCCCGCTCACCCACGACCTGTTCTCGCCGATCATCCGCGGGCTGGGCGGCACGCTCACCCGCGTGCTGATCACCCGGGTGGAGGAGAACACCTACTTCGCAGAGCTGGTGATCCAGCGCGGCGAAGAGATGTTCACCATCGACGCGCGGCCGTCGGATTCCATCGCCATCGCGCTGCGCACCCGCGCCGACCTGTTCGCCGGCGACGAGCTGCTGACCGCCGCCGCCTTCGAGATCGCCCCGCCCGACGAGCCCGGCGCCGACGGTGAGGACGAGGCGCCGCCGGGGATGCCCCCCACGCCGGGGCTGAGCCCGGACCAGCTGAAGGAATACCTGCGCCGCCTGAACCCCGAAGACCTGGGCCGCTTCAACCCTTGACCCTATTCCGCCCGCTCCGCGAGGCGGCCCGCCCCGTGGCGGCTCGCCTCGCGCTCGTTTTGCTCGCCGCGGCGGCGCTCGCGGCTTCCGCGTCCGCCGCCGCCGCGCAGCAGGCCCTGCGGGGCCGCGTGGTGCGCCCCGACGGCAGCACCCGCCCCGGCGTGCGCGTGCAGCTGCACCGCGTCACGCAGACCGCCCGCGGCCAGATCGACAGCACCGTCTCGGGGGCGGACGGCTCCTTCGCCTTCCATCTGCCGAAGCCCGACACGGCCGCGGGGTTCACCGTCTTCTTCTCCACGGCGATCGCCGACGGGGTGCGCTACTTCGGCCCCGCCATCCACCCGGACGAGCGCCCGGACGGCTACGCGATCACCGTCTACGACACGGCCAGCAGCCCGGCGCTGGCCGATTCGGTGCGGGTGAGCCGGCGCGACGTGTTCCTGATCCCCGACATGGACGGGAGCATGCAGGTGGCCGAGATCATCCGCCTGCGCAACCCCGCGCGCCGCACGCTGATCTCCGAGTCGCGCCCGCTGGTGTCGGTGGTGCTTCCCCCCGGCCTGGAGCAGTTCGAGGCGGGCGAGAGCGACCGCGCCGACAGCGCGCAGGCCTCCAACCCGGGCCTGGCGCGCGTGGGCGGCCGCGCCTGGCTCACCGACCCGCTGCTCCCCGGCGACCGCGACTTCTTCTTCCGCTACCGCCTTCCCGCGAACGTGAAGCGCCTGCCGGTGGCGCTGGGCCGCGCCACGGACACCCTCTTCGTGTACGTGCGCCAGCCCGCGCCGCAGGTGAACGCGAGCGGGATGGGCGAAGGGGTGCCGTTCACCGCCGAGGGCGAGCAGTTCACCCGCTACATGAAGACGGCGCTGGCGCCGGACGCCCGGGTCTCGGTCGACTGGCGCGGGCCCCAGCCGCCTCCGGTGGACCCGCGCTGGGCGGCGCTGGCGATCGCCGGGGTGATCCTGGCGGCCGGCGTGGTGGTCGCCACGCGGCGGTCGCGGGCGGCGGGGTAGGGAGGGGCGGCCGTGGCGCTGGTCACCACCCGCGCGCTGGTGCTGCAGAGCTTTCCCTACAGCGAGACCAGCAAGATCCTGCGGCTGTACACCTGGGAGATGGGGCTGACCAGCGTGATCGCCAAGGGCGCGCTGCGGCCCAAGAGCCGGTACGGGGGGGTGCTGGAGCCGTTCACCGAGGGGACCGCGACCTTCTACTACAAGTACGGGCGCGACCTGCACACGCTGAGCGGCTTCGACCTGGTGCGCAGCCGGCAGGCGCTGGGGCGCTCGCTGGCGGGGTTCGCCGGCGCCTCGCTCCTCGCCGAGCTGGTGCTGAGCGCGGGGACCGAGGAGGCCCACCCCGAAGTCTACGAGGCGCTGCTGGCCGCCTGGGACGCCATCGCCGCCGCGCCCGACGCGGACACGGCGCTGCGCACGGCGCTCACCGGCGCGTGGGCGCTGGTCTCGCTCCTGGGCTTCGAGCCGGCCACCGGCCACTGCGTGGTCTGCGAGCGCCCGCTGGTGCCCGCCGAGGCGGTGCGCTTCGACACCACGGCGGGGGGCGTGGCCTGCACCCGCTGCCGCCCGGCGGGGCGGGTGATCGACCCCGCGAGCCGCGCCGAGCTGCACGCGATGGCGCGCGGCTCCACGCCCGAGCGGCTCGCCCGCCCCGGCCTGCACCGCGCGCTGCTGCGGGCTTTCCTGCAGACGCACGTGGCCCACGACCGCGCCTTCCGCTCGCTGGAGCTGTTCCTGGACCAGATGCGCGCGTCGCCGGCCACGGACGGGGAAGAGGGCGACGACGTGGCCGCCGGCGAGATGGAGGAGTAGGAGGGAGGCGTCGGGGCGGCGTCTACGCCCGTCGCTCGACGTTCCGTGGGTGGCCGACGCGCTGGGGAGCGTCGGAAGGCCCGCCCGCGCGGACGGTTCGCTCGCCGCCGCGGTTCGACAAACGTTCCCGGCGGGATCGTTCGGCCGGCGGGCGGGGTACACGGTCGCGGCGGCGCCCTGCCGCGTATCCGCGCCCTGGGGGTTCCTTTCCGCGAATCCGTCTTGTCGCACCCGCGCACGGGTCGCTTGACCCATCCTGTCGGGTGCGGATATACTGAGGCCAGTTCCCCACTTGCGCACACGCTCACCCTTCCCGGGCACCAGGAGGCCGATGGGACGGTAACCGCATGAACAGAGAGAGGTGGTGATGCTTCGCGCCCCGCCTGTTCTGCTCCTCCTCCTGGTAATCTACGGGTTTCTCTCTCCCCCCGCGGCACGGGCGCAGGACCCCAACGGAGGCCACCCGGTGGTGCCCCAGAAGGGCTTCCGGCTGGAGCAGAACTATCCGAACCCCGCAAACCCGGAAACGTACATCCGCTTCTACCTGGAGGAGGAACTGTTCCAGAATGGAGAGACCCGGGTCGTCTCCATCCGGATCGTCAACATCTTTCGTCAGCTCGTCGCGATTCCCAAGGCCGTGGGCCACCCCCGCGGGCGGGACGTGCCGGTGAACAACCTCCGCTACACGGAGCCCGGCCGGAAGGTGAGCTACTGGGACGGCCGCGACCTGAACGGCAGGCCGGTGCCCACGGGCGTGTACTACTGCGAGCTGGTGGTGGACGGGAAGAGCGACTACTTCCGCATCACCGTGATCCAGCCCAAACGGCGGAGCAGGTTCCCGATCCCCTTCATCCGCAGGGGCGGCTGAGGCCGGTTCGATCCACGTCGATCGAGCCGGCTTCTTCGTTTTCCTGGTCGCGGGCGGTTCGTGCCCGATCAGGAGCTTCGGTTTGGCGGAGAGCGTGCTGGAGGTCACACGGAGCAGCGGAGCGCAACGGAGCAGCGGAGAACCGCGCGCGATCCGACGCAGTTCTCCGCTGCTCCGTCTTCGGTAATATAAGACATCCAGCAGACCCGCGAGCACGCCAAGAGCATGGGGGCGAGGAACGGAAGAACGAGCGCCCCGGGGCCGCGGCGGGCCCCGGGGCGCTCTTGGCCGGGTGGCGGCGGGGCTACCGGACGGTGACGAGCTGGCCGTTCTGCACCCTGCCGACGGTGACCTCCTTGCCCACGGCGTCGCCGTTGCGGTCGAAGCGGATGGTGCCCGACACCCCCTCGAACGCAGGCTTGTCGCGCCCGATCTGGGCCACGTAGTCACGGATCTGCCGCCGCCCGGCGCCGCCGTGCTCGATGGCGTCCTTGAGCATGTAGATCACGTCGTAGGTCATCGCCCCGCGGTGGTCGGGGGTCTCCTTGAAGCGCTCGCGGTAGCGCGCCACGAACTGCTGCGCCTTGTCGGAGCGCCGGTCGGGGAGGAAGGCCGAGCTCACGTACACCCCCTCGGCCACCGCCCCGAAGTCCTTCACCCCCGTCAGCCCGTCGGAGCCCAGGATCGGGCCGGTGAAGCCCAGCCGCCGCGCCGCGGCGATGATCTTGATCCCCTCGGTGGCCTGCCCGCCGATCACCAGCGCGTCGGCGCCGCGCTGGAAGGCGCGCTGCAGGTAGGGGTCCAGGGTGCTGGCCTCGGTGTAGACCACGGGGAGGTAGGGGTCGTTGGTGACCACCGCGCCACCGGCGCGCGAGAACGCGTCGCGGAAGGTGGCGGCCACGCCCTGGCCGTAGTCGTCGTCGGCGTAGATCACCGCCGCCTTGCGCCGCCCCAGCTGCGCGGCCGTGCGCGCCAGCGCCGGCGAGAACTCCAGGTCGGTGGGGCAGATGCGGAAGGTCCAGTCGCCGGCCGCGGTGAGCTGCGGGCTGCTGCTGGCCGGCGAGATCTCCACCACCGGGCCGCCGGAGACGCTGTCGCTGGTGGCGGCGTTGTAGATGGTCGCCGCGCGCAGCGACGCCGCGCTGTTCACGTGCCCCACCACCGCCAGCACCTCGGCGTTGGCGCGCAGCCGCCGCGCCACCTCGATCGCCTTGGCGGGGTCGGCGTCGTCGTCGCCCCACTCCACGCGCACCTGCCGGCCGGCGATCCCGCCCGCCCGGTTGATCTCGTCGATCGCCATCTGCGCGGCCAGCTTCATCGAGCGGCCGTTCGCCTTCTCCAGCGGCCCGGCCACGCCGATCACCAGCGTGTCGCCGGAGCCGCCGCGGCACCCCGCCAGCAGCGGGGCGGCGCAGAGAAGGAGGGGGAGGAACGCGTTGCGGATCTTCATGGAGGTATGCTCAGGCGGCCGCGCGTGGGGCGGCCCGCCGGACGTGGTTCGATAACGACGCGGGCGGCGGACCCGATCGGACCCCCGCCCGCCGCTCAGGGCGACGCTTCCCGCCCGTTCATGTGCTGAAGGCGCTCCACCCGGGCGCGCACCTCGACCAGCCAGGCCGGCTCGGGAAGGCGCGCCGCCTGGTACGCCGCGCCCAGGCTCTTCACCAGCTCCGCCATGGTGTGCCGGTGGCGCGCGGGGGACAGGTCCTGCACCAGCACCCGCAGGATGGTGAGCGCCGACCCGCCGGTGAGCTCCTGCGGGAGCCGCCCGGGGCCGTGCAGCACGTACCAGCGCTCCAGCTTGCGGCGGGTGGCGCCGTGGGGGCGGGCGCCGTCCACGAACTTCTGCAGCCCGGCGGGGCTCATCCCCACCTGGCGCGAAACGTGGCGCAGCGACCGCGCGCCCACCTCGGCACGCAGCGCCTGCCTCAACACGGCCGCCGTGAGTGCCGCACTGCTCGACGCCATTGACTCGCGCGTGCCGGGAAGCTATACTTCCCTGTCCACTTTGTCCACTTGTTGTGGGAGCTTCAGCCAAACAGTAGGACGAGGGGAGGGGCCGCGTCAAGGCCGCGGTGCGGCGGGCCCCTTCGCAACCGGCCATGCGCGCGCCCGGGCCGGGCGCGCCGGACAAGGGAGGGGATCATGGAAGCGGCGAGGAAACGAAAAGCGGCCCCCCGGGCGCGTGTCTCACGCCGTAACGCCACCCGGCGATGGTGCGTGCCCCCGGCGCTGATGCACGAGCCCGACGAGCTGCTGGAGGCGAGCCAGGTGTTCGACGAGCTGCCGGGGCAGGTGGGACTGGTGCTGTGGCAGTCGCTGCGCGACGTGACGCTGTGGGCCGGCGTCCCCGACGAGCGGCGCGAGGGGCTGTTCACCGACGAGGCGCCCAGCCGCCGGCTGAACGAGCTGCTGGCGTCGGGCGCCGAGCCGGCGCTGGAGGTGAGCCTCACCACGCTGGCCGCGCTGGTGGGGGCGCCGGCGTCGGCGAACCCCGAGATCGTGGGGCTGGTGTGCCTGCAGGTGTCGCAGTGGGCCGAGGCGCGCGGGGCGATGGCCACGGCCATGGCGTACGCGCAGGCGGCGGCGCTCACCACCCCCGAGGAGCCGGCCCCGGCGCTGCAGGCGGGGTGCCTGGCGCTGCGCTGGAAGCGCAGCGCCCGCGCCGAGACCTGGCTGCGGCGCACCATCGGGCTGGCGCGCCGCAAGCGAGCGTGGGGGACCTATGCCGAGGCGTACCTGGAGCTGGGGGTGCTGTACGCCCGGCGGCGCGACACCGGGCCGGCGTACCGCTACTACGTGCAGGCGCTGCGCGCCGCCAAGCGCCACGGCAACGCGCAGGTGCGGTCGGCGGCGCTGCACGGGCTGCTGCGGCTGGCCATGGAGGCGGGCGCGCTGGAAGACGCCGACCGCTTCGCGCGGGGGGCGATCAAGGCGCTGGGCCGCGGCGGCCCGCGCTCGCCCGAGCTGCTGCACGACGTCGCCGACCTGGCGGTGCGGCGGCAGGAGTACAGCCGCGCCATCCCCACGCTGCAGCGGCTGGTGCCCGCGCGGGTGGACGCGGTGGAGCGCTCGGTCACGCTGGCCATCCTGGCGCACGCGGCGGCCGGCGTGGGCGACCGGCGGCTGTACCAGGAAAGCTGGATCGACGCGTGGACGCTGATCACCCGCCGCGAGGGGCACGAGGAGAAGCACGCCCGCGCGGTGCTGGAGCTGGCGCGCGCCTCGGCGCTGATCCGCGACTGGCCGCACGTGGAGCAGGCGGTGCGGCTGGCGCAGAAGGCCGCACCGCCGCAGCGCGAGCCCGTGCTGGCCGCCCAGATGGACGAGCTGGCCGCCGCCGTCCAGGAGCTGCGCGTGGGAGAGAACTGAGGGCAGGCGACACCCCCGCAGCACCAGAGGCCGCGACGACGGCACCTCCGTCCCCGCGGCACGCTTGAAAGAATGGGATTCATCCGGAATGAGCGGGCGGCAACCCCGGGCCGCCCCGAGCCGATCGAAATCTCCCTCCCAGCCGTTTCCCTCCCGACTCCGATCCCGCGCCTTCGGCCGCGCAGGACGTCCAAGCTCTCCCACACACAACACCTCTCACCTCGCTCCCCCGCGGACTCGCATCCCGCCGCGGATCAGGACGCCGCATCCCCGTCCGGCACGGACGCGTGGTCTGGAGCCGCGCCCGGCCCGATCCGGAGGCTCAGTCGCCGTACGGGCTGGGCAGATTGGTCACACGGAGCAGCGGAGTGCAACGGAGCAGCGGAGAACTGCACCGAATCTGGCGCGGTCCTCCGCTGCTCCGTCGTGGACGTCCGTCCACCCGTACCGCGTCTCCCCGTGATCAATCAGGATCTTCGCACTTCTTCCGCACCTCGTCCTTGGTGCGCTGCCAGGCGCCGGACTCGTTCTTCCGGTAGGTCAGGCGGAGCACGCGGCGGCAGATGTCGGTGGGCCACTCGCGGCGGTCGGTGGCGTAGCTGGTGACGGTGACGGCGATCTCGCGCGGGTCCGACCTGACCAGGTTGAGGTGCAGCAGCACCCCGTAGCCCCTCACCCAGCGGCCGCCGGCGAAGCCCGCCATCGCCTCGGGGCTGGCGGCCACGGTGCCGGTGTCCTGGATCATGATCGCCTCCTGTGGAATCTCCACGCGCTGCGCTCCGGGCACGCCGACCCGGGCGAACACGCTGTCACGGTCCAGCGCCTGACGGGTGAGCTGCCAGCCACCCCCGGCGAAGCTCTTCA
The DNA here is from genome assembly GCA_035689035.1 of Longimicrobium sp. Taxonomy (GTDB): domain Bacteria; phylum Gemmatimonadota; class Gemmatimonadetes; order Longimicrobiales; family Longimicrobiaceae; genus Longimicrobium. Next base: position 12,976 of record DASSME010000563.1, read on the forward strand.
CGTCGATCCACAGCGGGCCCTCGGGCTTCTTGGGCCCCACGTTGGCGCGCGCGTCTGCGTCGGCGGCGCGGACCACGTCGGGGAGGATCGCGTAGTAGTCGCTCACGGTGTAGCCGCGCCCGCCGCAGCCGGCGAGCGGGGCGCACACCAGCACGGCGAGCACGAACGGGCGGACGCGCGTCATCACGTCTCCAGGATCATCGGTCAGCGTCGGATGGGGAGCGGGGCTCCACCGGGAGTGGATACAGCGCCGCGGGCCGGGGCGCAACCGCCGCCCTCCCGCGCGGGCGGCCGGGGCGATACAATCCCCGCCTGCTTCAGGTTCCCCAGGCGGCGAAAGAGACGCGGATGAAGTTCTGGAGGCTTACTCCCCGGCACGACACCCTGTGGTGGTGCGTGGAAGGCAAGGACCCCTGGTCGCCGCACCACGAGCGGGTGTTCGGCTTCGTGGTGCGCGCGCCCGACGCCGAGCAGGCGCGCTGGCTGGCGCACGAGGCCGGCGGCCGGGAGAACGACACGGTGGACGGCGTGGCCCCCTGGCTGGACGCCAACTACAGCAACTGCGAGGAGCTTCGCCCCGACGGCACCGCCGAGGTGGTGCTGGTGAACTACCGGCATTGAGGCTGGAACGGGTGTGAGTGCGTGTATCCGTTCTGCGGGTCGGTCCGTCGGCGGGTCGGTCCGCCGGCGGGTTGAAACCCGCCGCTGAAACTGCGCCAAGTCCGCCTTCGCGCAATACCGTTTACCTAAGCACTTCCAGCGTGACACGCACGGTTCTGGAGCGCTGCTTCTTACACTTGACGGGGTATGGACTCTGCTTCCGCTTGACCGCTCGCCTGGCCTGCCGATTACGCCGGGG
>DASSME010000564.1:0-13764 GCA_035689035.1 Longimicrobium sp.
GTGCGAGGTGTGCGGGAACGAGTACTACCTGTCGTTCGAGGTGGTCGCGGCGGGGAACCGGCACGTGTTCGACAGCTTCGAGTGCGCCATCCACAAGCTGGCGCCGGTGTGCGCGCACTGCGGCGTGAAGGTGATCGGGCACGGCGTGGAGGGGAAGAACGAGATCTTCTGCTGCGCCAACTGCGCGCGGCAGGCCGGCGTGCGGGGCGTGGCCGACCAGGCGGAGGAGCGCGCGCAACAGGGCTGACGGCGCGGATCTACTCGCGGGTGCCGGGCGCGGGGGTGAAGCGGAGCGGGCGGCGGGGGAGGAACCAGGCGAGCGCGGCCAGCGCGTACACCGGCCGCGTCACGTCGAGCACGGCGGGGATCACCAGCAGCCCTCCCCACAGCAGCGTGAGGCCGATCGCCCGGGCGCGCGCGCGGCGGACGGCGGCCACGTGCGCCTTCCGCTCGGCCATGGTGGTCAGGTCGCCGTGGCGGATGCTGACCTCCACCATCCCGTCGATGGCGGTCTTTTCCGCCGCGGCGATGCCCAGGCGGAGCACGGTGCGGCCCAGCCGGTACACCAGCGCGGCGCCGCCCACCAGGGCGAGTAGCCCGGCCACCGGGCTGGCGAGGATCGTTTCGAGGGTCACGCCGGGAAATTCGCGGCGGGCGGGCGAGGGCGCAACGGGCGAGGTTCGCGGCTGACCCGGCCTAGCGAACCCGTGCGTGAGTGCGTGAGTGCGCGAGTGCGCGAGTGCGTTGAAAAGCCGTGCCGGGGCATGCGTCTGCGTCCCGGCACGGATTTCTTCGATCGCTCGCCGGGTCAGCGGGGTGCGAGGGGGATGGTGCGGCCGGCACTCTCGATTTCGGCGCGATCGACCACAGTCTCGCGCCCGCCGCCGATGCGGACGCGCACGTGGCGGACACCGTCCGGCACCTGAACGCGGTAATCCGCGCTCGCCGCGGCCGTGTTGCGGATGCGCAGGCCCGAGGGGACCACGAGCAGCTCCACCGACTGCGGGCCCAACACCTCGGCCGATGCGGCGGGGCCGTCCACGCGCACCAGCGTAAGCGCGCCACTGGCCTGCGTGTGCGCCACGTCTACCCGCAACTCGCCTCCCGCGGGGACGAAGCGCACCTGCGCGCTGGGCTGCGGCGCCGCCGGGGGCGCGGGCGTCTGCGCCACGCGGGAACGTGGCGGCGCGGGCTGGCTTTCGTGCGTCACGCGGTCGACCTGCCGCCCGATCCACGCGGCGATCCATGCGCGCGCCGGGGTCGCCACCGCCGCGGCGGCGATCAGCAGCAGCACCACCGCCGCGGCGCGCAGCCACGGGCGGTTCACCACGCGCGCCGGTGCCCGCGCGGCGCGGGGGCGGAGCGGGATGACCTTCGCGTCGTCCGTATCCCTCGGCGACGCGGATGACGGGGGGGCGGAAGCGGGGACGGCGAAGTCCGCGCGCGCCAGCAGCTGGGCCAGGCGGTCGCGGCGCGTGCGGTAGCGCTCCATCCGCTCCCGGCAGGCGGGGCAGGCCCGCAGGTGCGCGTCGGCGTCAACGCGCGACGCGGCATCCGCTTCGCCATCCAGCAGGCAGAGCAGGTCCCCGTCGTCCAGGTGCGGCAGGGTCAGCGATCCGGGTTCCATCCATCCTCCTCGTCCAGCCGCAGCTCGGCCGCAAGCTTGTTCAGCGCCCGCGCGATCATGGTTCCCACGCTCTGGGTGGTGGTGCCCACCGCCTCCGCGATCTCGCGGTAGCGGAAGCCTTCCTGCTGCATCAGCAAAATCGTCCGGTCGCGCTCCGCCAGTCCCTCGAGCGCGGCCCGCACTCGCGCGCGCGTCTCGGCCGATTCCGCCTGCACGTCGGGCGCGGGGGGCGCGTCGCCCAGCGGCACGCGCCCGGGCGCGGCGTCGAGCAGGCGCTTGCGGCGGCCGCGGGTGCGCAGTGCCATCCACGCCGCGTTGGTGCCCACGCGAAAGAGCCACGCGCGCGTCTCGCCCGGCGCCGGCGGGCGCTCCATCAGCCGCACGAACGCCTCCTGCGCCGCATCCTCCGCCACGTCGGGGTCGCCCGTCAAACGAGACAGGTAGCGGAAGAGCGGGGGATGGTGCTCCGCGAACAGGGCGGCCGCGTCCAATCGTCCTCCCTCAGAACGACAGCCGCACACCCGCCAGCGGCAGGCGCGGGAGGCCTCGGCCGTACACGTCGTGAATGCACCCGCCGGCCGCGTCGGGCTCGCCGTAGCCGCAGTTCCGGTACAGGATGCTGCGGTGGTAGCGCGCCGGGTTCTCGCGGTCCAGCGCGTTGTGGAGCTGGGCGTATGCGCCCACGCGCACGCCGCCGAAGCGGTGCGACCACTCGGCCGAAAGGTCCAGGCTGGCGAAGCCGGGCGCCCGCAGCGCGCCGGGCTCGCCCGCGGCGGGGAGCTCTTCCCACTGGCACACACCCTGGCGGCACGACGCCAGCCCGCCGAAGAACCGCGTGTACGCCGCGCCGCTGCTGGCGGTGAACGCCGCGCCCACTCGCACGCCCGCCCCCACGGCCGCCCCGGCCTCGAGGTTCAGCACCTGCCGCCGGTCCGACTCGGTGGGAAAGGCGCGGCCGCCCGCGCGAAGGGTGGCGCCGCCAAGCGAGTACGACGCCGCGCCCGTCCACGCCCCCGCCAGCTTCCGCACCGAGAGCTCGGCGCCCCGCGCGCCCAGCCGGCCGGCCACGAACCCCTGGCGCCCCATCACCCCGCCCGGCGTGGGGTCGCGCAGCGCCACCCCGTCCGAGCGCCGGGCGTAGGCCGTGGCCGAGGCGAGCCACGCGCCCATCCACCGTTCGGCGCCCACCGTCACCACGTCCGAGCGCACGGCCCCGGCGGCGGTGCCGGCCAGCAGCCACAGGTGCTGGGTGATGGACTGCTCCTGCAACTCGGGCCCGGCCTGCAGCGTGTGCCAGCTCCGCCCCGCCGCGAGGGAGGCGGAGAAGCGTGGCGACACCTCCCAGCGCGCGGCGATTCGCGGCGCCACGCGGACCGCGGGGGTGGAGACCGCGCGCGCGCCCGCGTCGGCGCGGAGCCCGGCCTCCACCGTCACCCGCGGCGCCGGATGGAAGCGCCGCTCGCCCCACGCGTAGCCGTAGCCCAGCGAGCCGTCCAGCCGGAGAAGGGTGGGCGGCAGCGCCGAGTCGGCCGGAAACACCGGCGGCCCCTCGTAGCGCACCTCCTGGCGGACCACTCCGCCCCCCAGGCTCCAGCGCGGCGCCGTTCCCGCCGCGGCGGGCGCGTCGGCGCGGGCGTCCACGAACAGGTGGCGCACGCCGCTCCGGGTGGAGACCAGCGTGGGCCAGCTGATCAGCGCCGCCGGCCGCGGCCGCGCCACGCCGGTGTCGCGCACCGCCGCGTCGAACCCGCTCCCTCCCACGGTCACCCGCCCGTCCAGCGGCCCCACGGGGGCGCGGAGCGTGGCACGCGCGGCCAGGCTCCCCCAGCGCGGCGCCGACCCACGGATCCAGTCGGTCTCGGGGCCGTCGCCCAGCACGTCCTCCTGCCAGAGCGCGCTGGCCTCCAGCGCCCGCCCCGCGCCCAGCCGCAGGTCGTAGCGCGCCGCCAGGTCGGCGAAGCGGCGGGTGGTCCACACGTCTTCGCCGCGGCCGCGCGCCTCCACCTGGTCGGTGAGCCGGGGGAGGTGGCTGCGCCGCGCCGACACCATCCACCGCTGCGGCCCAGCGGCGCCGTCCAGCGCCACGCGCGCGCTGGCCATCGACAGGTCGCCGGACCCGGAGACCGGGCCCGCGTCGCCGCCGCGGCGCGAGCGCAGCTCCAGCGAGGCCGCGGCGCCGCCCCCCGTGCCCAGCGGCTGCGCGCCCGGAAAGAGCAGCACCGAACCGACCGACTCGGTGCTGGGCCCCGAGAAGAGCCCCGACGCGTGCACCGGGTTGAACAGCGGCACGCCGTCGAAGAAGACGCGCGTCTGGTCCCAGTTGCCGCCGCGGGTGAGCAGCTCGGCGCTGTACTCGTCGCGCGCGGCTACCCCCGGCACGCGCTGGATCCCGCGGAACAGGTCGCTCTCGGCCAGCGGCACGGCGGCTTCCACGTCGGAGCGCGTCACCAGCCGCACGTCGGGCGCGAGCTGGGTGCGCTGCCGCATCCGCTCGGCGTCGATCCGCGCCCGTCCATCGCCGGCGCCGCCCGCCTGGAACGGGTTCGCCCGCGCGGCGGCCAGGCTCGCCGTGGCCGCCAGCGGCTGCAGCCGGACGGGCGCCACCCGCAGCGCCACCGACACGGCCGCGGTCGCGGGCCCCCGCAGCAGCACGTCCACCGAGTTCTCCAGGTACCCCAGCCGCCGCACGGTCAGCCGGTACGGCCCCGGCGGCACGGTGAACCGGTAACGCCCCTCCGCGTCGGTGCGCGTGCCCAGCGGTGGCGCGCCGGAAAGGGGCTCCAGCGTGATCCGCGCGCCCGCCAGCGGCAGCTCGCTCTGCGCGTCCACGATGGTGCCGAGCACCTCGCCGGCGCCCCGGGCACCGGCCCGCGCGGGGGCCTGCGCCGGGAGCGGTGGTGCCAGGATCGGGAGTGCGGCAACGGCCATGGCCAGGGCGTGGCGGCGGATGCGGGGAACCTTCACGTGCGTCTGTTCGGGTTGAATGCGGCAGCGATGCGGGTTGTGACCGCGGCACCGGCGTGGCGGCTCACCGCCGGCCCAGCGGCACGGCGGCCAGCACGCGCGACTCGGCTTCCCAGGGTTGGGCGTGGTAGGGAAGGAGGGCGCCCGCGGCGGCCAGCGCCGGCTCGTTCAGCCCCAGGTCGGCCCAGCGGTGCAGCGCGCGGCTCCACCGCGCGCCCTCCGTCAGCCGCCCCTCGGCGGGGGCGGCCCAGAGCAGGAACGACTGGTCGTACTGGATCACGTGCACGCGCTCGTGCGCCCCCGCCCGCGCCACCCGCGCGGGGTCCTCCCCGTCGCGCAGCATCACCACGCCGGCCACGTGGCGGCCGTCGTAGCCGGTGACGGGCACTCCGCGCACGCGGAACACCAGCGCGCCCGCGGAGAGGCTCTCCCCGGCATCGAAGCGCGCGCCCTTCCGCGAAGCCGCGTAGGCGAGCCCGGCCAGCGCCGCCGCGTCGGCCCGCGCCCGCAGCCGGGGGCCAGGTCCGCGCACGTTCACGTACAGTCGCACGGGCCCGGCGGGAAGCACCAGCCGGCTGGCCACCCCGCGCCCCTCTGCCGCGTTGGCCGCCACCGAGGTACCCAGCGCCGCCACCTCTCGCCCCAGCGCCCCCGCGCCGCGCGCGTCTTCCACCGCGATCCGCTTCCCCGCGTAGGTGAGCACGCCCCCCGCCGCGCCCGCCGCGAACGCCGGGGCGACCGGCCGCCGGTGCAGCCCGGCCCCGATGGCCGCGGTGGTGCCGGCGAGGAGCGCGTTCCCCGCCAGCGACACCCCCTCGCCGCGGGTGCGCGGAAGGCACCCGGCGCACTGCGCCCCGGCGCGGGCGGGGTGCGTGGCGGCGAGCGCGAGTGCCGCCAGGAGCGCGGCGGCGGGGCGGAAGCGGTGCATGGGTCCGGGGCGGGTGCTTGCGGGTCAACGAGGGTGCCTTCCGCTGCAATGCGCCGCGGCGCCATCTTGTGACGCGCGGCCCCCCGTTTCGCCCGCGGGCCGTGTCGCCGTCACAAACGCGCGTGGTGGGGAATTCAACTGGTCGAGGGGCGGCAACCACGCCCCGGGCCCCGGTACCAGGACCACTCATCCACCACGCCACCACGAGTGCGAACCATGCGCAAGCTCGTCCACGCCGCCGCCGCGGCAACCCTCCTCCTTTCCTCCACCGCCTGCCAGAACGCGCTGGGAGACGACTACGGCCCCATGACGGGCACGTGGAAGGTCACCATCACCGCGTTCGAGCACATCCCCGCCGACCCCGGCACGCTGTGCGACGTGGAGACCACCTACGTGATCCGCCAGGTGGGGAACGAGATGGAGGGGCGCAGCACCCCCGCCGTGGCGCACTGCGCCAACCCCGCCACCGGCAGAAGCTTCGACGTGGAGAAGTTCTCGGGCGTGGTTCGCGGCCCCGTGGAAGACGGGCGGATCGACGTGTCGGACTACGGCGACTGGCACTGCATCGCCGAGCTGAACCCCACCCGGATCGTGGGCTACATGGAGAGCTACGGCGGAATCGTCGGCCAGGAGCGGGTGGTGCGCAGCGGCACCTGTGTGCTGGAGAAGATCTCGGACCAGGGGTACGACGGGCCGGAGGCGTGACCCCGCGCCCGTGAGCCCGCCGAACGAACGCGGGCCTGGCGATGCGTCGCCGGGCCCGCGTTCGTTGTTGCTCGGGACTCCTGCCGGGACCTCGCCCCGCCTAGATCCGCTTGCCGATCGCCAGCACCTCGGCCACCACGGGGTGGCGGCCCCAGCGCTCGGCCTCGTGGCAGCTGTCCACGTACAGGTCGATCTTGTTGCCGCGGATGGCGCCGCCGGTGTCCATGATCACGAAGATCCCGATCAGCTCGCCGCTCGGCCGGCTGACCCGTACCACCGAGCCCAGCGGCAGCACGCTGGGATCGCCCGCGGCCATCCCGTCACGGGTGCGCACGCCGGTGCGCATGTGGCCCTTCAGGCAGTACATGGTGCTGCTCATCTCCATCCGCGCCGCCACGGGGAACGCCTGGGCGGCGGCCTGCTGCGCCCGCTCGTTCACGCGCCGCTCCACCTCTTCGGGCGGAACGCCGCGCATGGCGGTGGCCATCTGTGCGTCGAGCTGGGCCAGCGAGGCGGGCTGCGGGGCCGGCGCCGCTTCCTGCTGCGCGGCGGGCTGCGGCGGGGTCTGCTGCTGCGGGAGCGGGGCGGCGGCCTGTGCCACCAGCGCGTTGGTTGCCCGTGGGCCGATCTGCGCGGCGCGGGGCGCGCACGCCCACTCGCCCAGGGCCACGGCGCCCAGCACCAGCGCCAGGGCGGGCGTCACCACCTTGACCGGCGCCAGCCGTCTTCGGCGCGGCGGTTCTTCGAATACGACGCGATGGATCATCATTCCCCTCCGGGAACAAGGTTTCGGATCCCCCCACCGGCGCCGCCCGAAACCGCACGGCCGCCCGGCGCACCTCCCCATGTCTGGACCGGCTGAGCTTCCACGCCGCGCCGCGTACTCGCGTCGCACGGCCTTCGCGGAAACAGGCGTGGAACGGCGGCAACTTAGGCCGCGGCTGCGCCCGCCGCAATGTTTTCGGACCCAAGTAGATGATCTGCAACGATTTACGGGAGCACCAGAAAACGTTCTTTTAGCACGATTCCTGCTCCCAATACCCGCTCGATCGCACCCAACTCCAACGGAGGCAACGAGATGCGCAAGAAGGCGATGCGGATGGCGAAGCGGGCGGGGCTCACCTTCCTGGCGGTGGAGGGGCTGCAGGCCGCGGCGCTCGCGGGCGTGGCACGGTACGCGGGCCGCAAGCTGACGGGCCGCCAGAACCGCCTGCTGCGCCTCACGGGCCAGGGGCTGACGCTGGCCGCGAGCGTGCTCCCGGTGGCGGGGTACATGCGCCGCCGGTTCATCTGACGGGGACGGGCGGGAAGGCAGGATGAAAGACGGCGCCGGGGCATCGCCCCGGCGCCGTCTGCATCACACCCACCGTTGTCGGACAGTATCGATCGGCGGACATCCATCACACGCCGCTCCAGGTCACCGCCTGATCACGGCGCCGTGGCCTGGTCGTCGAGGCGGACGATCCGCGCCACGGCCGGCTTTCCGTGGCAGTCCACGTAGAAGAGCATGTAGTAGCCCGGCGGCAGGTTGGCACGGCGCGCGTCGGGCGTGCGGAACACGATCTCATCGCGCGCCGACGTCCGGAACGGCAGCTGATAGAACTGCTGTCCGTTCTGCCACCCGTGCGTGGCCGACGAGAGCTTGTCGAGCACCAGTGACGCGTGCTGGCCGGCGCTGCACGAGTTGGGGAGCCCCGTGAGCGCCACCCGGTACTCGGCGTTGCTGTGCAGCAGGTTGAAGGTCTTCCCGCCGATCACCGCCTGCGGCTGGTAGCCCTGGGGCGGCGCGACCGGGGTGATCGAGCGGATCGCCGCGCGCCGCAGCCCATCGATGAACAGGTACGGCGGGTTGTAGATCTCGGCGACCCAGTCCTCGGTGGGCGTGGTGAGCTGTCCCTTCTGCCCGCGCGCCATCGGGCCGTCGCCGAAGAAGTACATGTCCACGTCCACCCGCCCCAGGTCGGGCTTGGGCTGGCCGATGGGCTGGCCGTGCGCCGCCGTGGGCTGGGCGTCGCCCCCGCCGCGCACCGTGGCCCGCGCCGAGTTTCCGCCCGAGATCAGCACGCGCCCGTCGGGAAGGAGGATGGCGTTGTTGTGGTACAGCCGCGGCTCCACCCCCTCGCTCATCCGCCGCTGGTCGTACCCCGTGAACCGCCCGCCGCTGAAGCGCGGGGTGAGCAGCAGGGGATAGAACACCGGGCCGTAGAAGTCGTAGTTGCCGCCGTTGATCACCAGCACCTGGCGCGTGGGAAGGATGATCGCGTAGTGCATGGTCCGGTTGTCCTGCGGCGTGCTGCCCAGGAAGTTCGGCTCAAACGTCCAGTGGCCGCCGCCCGGCTCGCCGCGCACCGGGTAGAACTCCTCGCGCTTGCGGCTCCCCAGCCCGCCGGCGAAGTGCGTGGGCCCCGAGCCGGCGGTCACCGTGCTGTCGATCGCCGTCATGTTCATGGGCAGCAGCGTGCCCGGCGAGGTGGGCTGCCCGCCCAGCAGCGTGATCCGCCCGGTGTTGGGGTCCAGGTAGGTGGTGCCGTACGACGAGATGGTGTCGGGGCGCTCGGGGCCGCGCTCGAACGCCAGGGTGGGCCGGTCGGCGGTGCCGCCCACGGTGGCCCAGTAGGTGTGCGTGGTCCGCCGCATGAACGCGGTGGTGGACGTGCGCAGGCTCACCCAGTCGCCCTCGCGCGTCAGGTAGATGCGCCCGTCGGGCATCAGGTAGTTCTCGGGGTACAGCTTGAACGCGTCGCGCTGGTTGGCGCGCATGCAGCGTTCGTCGCACACGACGTTGGTGTCGGGCACGAACGCCCTGTTGATGACCGTCGAGAACGGGCTGTTCGGCAGGTCCTTCACGTCCACCGAGCGCCAGGCCGCCTGCGGGTTGCGGCGATCGAAGCGGCTGGGGTCGAAGAAGTCGACCGTGTGGTTGATCTCGAACTCGTACATCGTGGGGTAGCCGTGGTCGAACCCCACGAACCCGCTGAACACCGCCATCCGCCCGTCCAGCAGCGGAACCAGGCTGGCGTACCACCGCCCGCGCGGCATGAACCCCGAGAAGATCCACGGGTCGTGCGCCGCGTCGGGCATGCGCCGCCAGTCGAAGCGCCGCCAGTCGATGTCGGCCTCCTTCCGCCAGTCGAAGACCCAGGTCGAGTTGTTGCCGGTGCGGTAGGGGAAGTAGTACTGCGTGCCCCCGGTGAAGAGGACGTTGCCGTCGCGGAGGTGCAGGTGCCCGGTGCAGAACAGGTCGCTGGGCGCGAACTGCCCGGCGCTGTCGGGGTCCGCCACCGGCACCGGGTGGGGGATGCGGTAGAAGGTGTTCCGCTCGGGGTCGTACACCGCCACGTTGTTCACCAGCTGGTAGTACTTCTCCAGGCTGTCGGTGGCGAACGGGTTCCCGTTCCGGTTGAACACCCCCGTGCCCGCGGGCGGGTTGGCCGTGTCGGGATAGGCATGCACGGGTGCGTGGTTGCGCCAGCTGCTGCCGCTGGCCCACAGCACCTTTCCAGTCGGCAGCAGCACCGCGTGCACGGTCTGCATCCCCAGCACGCGCCCGATCGCCGCGCCATCCGCGGCCGGGATCACGGTTTCCCACCGCCCATAGAGGGCCGGGTCGGGGGTGAGCGGAGGTGTGTGGCCGGGTCTGGCCCTGGGCACGCGCTCTTCGTTCTGCGCGAGCAGGCTGCCCGGCAAAAGCCCGTGCGTGGCCGCCGCGAGGGTGAGGAGTGCGAGGGCGGCGGCGGTTCGCCGCACATGGGTGGCGAGGTGCATGAAGGCGTCTCCCGACGGGTAAACGGATGGACATCAACCAGCACGAACTACCCTGATAACATATCGCGACAGTTTAAATAGCCAGATCACTCCATACAAGGGGCGTCCTCGCGCGTGCCCGGGTGCAGGGCGGCGGATCTGATGAAAAAAGCGTGGACCAGTGGCAGAAAGTTTCAAATTCTGTTGCGGGGAGCACGGCTTCTCGGATCCGTGAAGCCTGTCGACGGACACCGCCGGGCGGGGAAACGAAAAGCCTCCCACGCGTGGGGAGGCATCGTGGCTCGCGGATGGAGCCGGGCGCTCGCGAGGTGCGAGTCTCTCGATGGGTGCCGGCGCGCGGGATGGCCTCAGCCGCCGGTGTAGATGCCTGCTCCGCCGGAGGATGCTTCTTCCGGCTCATCCTCCCCGGTCACCGCCAGCAGAAAGTCAGCCGCCAGCTGCAGCACCTCGCGGGCGTTGTCGTAGCTGATCGACTCGATCGCCTGGTGCAGGGGGAGCCAGATGCACTCGGTGATCCCCTCTTCCACCTGCGGGCAGGTGTCGCCCTCGGGGCTCTCGATCAGGTAGAAATGGCAGTACTTGTGGATCAGCCGGCCGCGGAAGCGGAAGTACCAGTCGATGGTGCGCAGCTGCGGGCCCAGGCGCAGCTCGCTGAGGCCCGTCTCCTCGGCCACCTCGCGCAGCGCGGCGTCGGCCGCCGTCTCGGCGCCCTCCAGGTGGCCCTTGGGAAAGCCCCAGTGCTGGTAGCGGTCGCGGATCAGCAGCACGTGCGCGGTCCCCTGCCGCCAGCGGTAGATCACCCCGCCGGCGCTGGTCTCCACCACCGGGCGGCCGTTGCCGCCGCCGCGCCCGCGCCGCCGCCGGTTAGCCACCGCCCAGCCGCTCCAGGATCTGCACCGCGTTGGTCGCGGCGCCCTTGCGAAGGTTGTCGGCCACCACCCACAGGTGGAAGGTGCGCGGGATGTCGGGGTCGCTGCGCACCCGCCCCACGAACACCTCGTTGCGCCCCGCGATCTCGTAGGGCGTGGGAAAGTGCTGCGGCCCGCCCGCCATCAGGATCCCGGGGAACACGACCAGCGCGCGCCGCAGCGAGTCGAGCGTCAGCTCCTTCTCGGTCTCGGCCGTCACCTGCACGCTGTGGCCCACTTCGACGGGAACGCGCACGCAGGTGGCGGTCACCGGCAGGTCGCGGATGCCGAGGATCTTGCGCGTCTCGTTGATCATCTTGCGCTCCTCGCCCGTCCACCCCTCGCCGTCGAAGTCGCCGATCTGGGGGATCACGTTCCCGGCGATGCGGCGGGTGAAGGGCGAGCCGTCCACCGGCGCGCCTAGCCTGGCGGCCGTCAGCCCCTCGCCCCCCAGCTCGCGGCGCAGCGCGTCACGCCCCGTCTCCCCCGCCCCGCTCACCGACTGGTAGGTGGTGGCGACCACGCGCGTGAGCCCGGCGGCGCGGCGGATGGCCTGCAGCGCCACCACCATCTGGATGGTGCTGCAGTTCGGGTTCGCGATGATCCCCTTGGGCCGCTCGGCGATGTCCCTGGGATTGACCTCGGGGACCACCAGCGGCACCTGCGGGTCCATGCGGAAGGCGCTGGAGTTGTCGATCACCACCGCGCCCTCGTCCGCCGCGCGCGGCCCCCACTCGTTCGAGCGGTCCGCTCCGGCGGAGAAGAGCGCCACGTCCACGCCCTGGAACACGCCGGGGCGCGGCACTTCCACCGTCACGTCCCGGCCGCCGAAGCGCAGCGTGGTCCCCGCCGACCGCTCCGACGCCAGCAGCGTGAGCCGGTGGACCTTGATGCGGCGCTCGTTCAGCACCTCGAGCATGGTGCGCCCCACGGCGCCCGTGGCCCCCAGAACCGCGACGTGCATCGTTTGTATCTCCCGTCCGGCCCGATTGGATTCGTTACGACCCGCCGATCCCGGCGGCGGGTTTACATCGGCGGGTTGAAACCCGCCGCTGATCAAACCCAGGTCCGCCTTCGCGGACTCCGCCGCGCGGTTCTGTGGTGACGCCATCCCCCACACCGCCGCGGACGCCGCCACCCGCCGGTCATCATGCGAGTTCCGTGCAGCGGCACCCACTCGCGTCGCGCAGTCCGCGAAGGCGGACTTTCCAACCTCAGCGGCGGGTTTCAACCCGCCGCGTTCATCCGCCGCCGGACACTTCGCCGGCGCCGCGCTACCCCTTCCCCAGCTCGAACGCGGCGTGCAGCGCGCGCACGGCGTCCTCCTCGCGGTCCTTCGGCACCAGGACGGTGATGGAGGTGGACGAGGTGGAGACGCCGTGCACCTCCACACCGTGGTCCATCAGGGCGCGGTAGGCGCGGGCGTACACGCCGGGGCGCCCGGTCATCCCGTGGCCCACCATGGCGATGCGGCTGAGGCCACGGTGCGCGGCCACGTGCCCGCCGCTCTTCTCCGCGACCTCGCGGGCGACGGCGTCGGCCGTCTCCACGTCGTCGTCGGCCACGGTGAGCTGCACCTGCATGCGGCCGTCCGCCTCGAACGCCTCCACCACCATGTCCACGCTCACGCCGGCGCCGGCCAGCGCCTCGAGCAGCTCGGTCTGGGTGCGCATCCCGGGCTCCAGCCCGCGCAGCACCAGCTTGGCCTGCCCGCCCTTGGAGGCGAGGCCCGTGACGTCCCGCAGCACCAGGTCTTCCATCCGCGTGTCCTTGCTCGTGATCAGGGTGCCGCGCGGGCGGCCGTCATCGTCGTCTACGAAGCTGGAGAGGACGCGGATGTCCACGCCGAAGCGCCCCCCGATGTCCACCGCCCGGCCATGCATGACCTGCGCCCCGCTGCTCGCCATCTCCAGCATCTCCTCGTGCGTGATCACGGGGATGATGCGGGCGTCGGGGACGCGCCGCGGGTCGGCCGTGTAGATCCCGTCCACGTCGGTGTAGATCTCGCACTGGTCCGCCCCCAGCTTCGCGGCGAGCGCCACGGCCGACGTGTCGGACCCGCCGCGCCCCAGCGTGGTGATCTCGTTTCCGGGTTTGGAGACTCCCTGGAACCCGGCGACGATGGCCACGCACCCCTCGCGTAGCGCGTCACGGATGCGATCGCCGCGGATGTTGGTGATGCGAGCGGCAGTGTGGCTGGAATCGGTCTCGATGGCGGCTTGACTCCCCGTGAACGAGCGCGCTTCGACCCCCTGCTCACGGATCGCCATCGTCAGCAGGGCGGAGGCAATGCGCTCTCCCGCGGTGAGCAGCATATCCATCTCGCGCGCGTGCTCTGCCTGCGGCCGGTCGCGCCCGGTGACGAGCTGCGCGAGCGTCGTCAGGTCGTCCGTCGTGTCGCCCATCGCGCTGACGACGACGACCAGGTCGTCCCCCCGCCGCCGCGCGTTGGCCACGCGCCGCGCCACGCGCTGGATGCGCTCGTGCGAACCCACCGAAGTGCCGCCGTACTTCTGGACTACCAGCATCTTAGGGGACAGGGGACAGGGGACAGGGGACAGCCGGCGGCTCTCGCGCCTCATCGCCGTCTCCCTAGCGCTCGCGGGCCATCTCGCGCCCGCACCCAGCCTGCGAAACCTTCCTCCGCGCACGAGCGGCGGACCCGGTTCGGCCCGCCGCGCGTTCACATCCTACGACATCTCACCCGCCGATGCCACACACCTCCCGCGCCGTCATCCCCGGCCGACGCCTCCCGGCCGATGAATGGTCGGTGCCACCAATAGAGTCCGGGCCAACGCGGAGACGCCCGTGCAGGCTGTCCCCTGTCCCCTGTCCCCTGTCCCCTGTCCCCTGTCCCCTGTCCCCTG
>DASSME010000565.1:0-5312 GCA_035689035.1 Longimicrobium sp.
TGGGCGCGGCGTACTCGCTGAGCCTGGACGAGATCCCCACCAGCCAGCTCGAGGCGGTGGAGGTGTACCAGGGCTCCGAGATCCCGGTGCAGTACCGCGACACCCGCTCGATGTGCGGCGTGATCCTGATGTGGACGCGCACGTCGTGACCGCCTACGGCGAGCCCCGCGCCGCCGGCCCAGGCCGCGGCGACGACGACGTTCAGCCTCGCGAAGCCGCGCGAGGCCGAAAAACCCCCGATCCGCCGGACCTCCCTTCTCCCGGGCTGATGAAGACGCTCCCGCTCGCCCTCCTCGCCTCGATCGCCCTCTCCGCCACCGCGCTGGCCGCGCAGGCGGTGCAGGGCGCGTTCACCGATCCGTCGGGCGGGCCGGTGGCGGGCGCGCGGGCGGTGCTGCGCGACGCGAACGGGCGCGAGGTGGCGTCGGCGTCCACGGCGGGCGACGGATCGTTCACCGTCCGCGCGCCGGCGGCGGGGACGTACGTGCTGCGGCTGGAGCGGATCGGCTACGCGGCCACGGTGACGGAGGCGATCCCGCTCGGCGCGGGCGAAACGGTGCGGCGGCGCATCGAGGCCAACCCGCAGCGGATCGCGCTGGAGGGGATCGTGGCCCAGGGCCGCTCGCGGTGCACGCCGCGGCCGGGCTCGGGTCCCGAGACGGCCACGGTGTGGGAGGAGGCGCGCAAGGTGCTGGGGAGCGCGCGGGAGAGCGGCGAGAGCGGCGAATACCGCTACCAGGTGCGCCGCTTCTGGCGCACGCTGGACCCGCGCGGCGGAACGATCCTGACCGACACCGTGCTCACCGGCGAGGCCGAGCACGGCACCCCGTTCGTGGCGGTGCCGCTGGAGACGCTGTCGAGGAACGGCTACGTGGAGTCGACGGTGGCCGGCTTCACCTTCCACGCGCCCGACGCGCGGGTGCTCCTCTCGGACGAGTTCCAGGAACGCCACTGCTTTGCGCTGGAGCCGGGCGAGAACGGCGAGATCGGCCTGTCGTTCGAGCCCGTGTCGGGCGCGCGCCCCGACGTGCGGGGAACGCTCTGGCTGGACCGCGCCAGCGCCGAGCTGCGGCGGATGGAGTACCGCTACACCCAGGTCCCCGGGCTGCGCCGCGAGGCCGACGCGGCGGGCGGCCGGATGGAGTTCGCGCGGCTCCCCGACGGGCGGTGGATCGTGGGGCGCTGGACGATCCGGATGCCGGTGGTCACCGCCACGCGGGTGCAGGGGAGCGTCTCGTTCTCGGACCCCAGCCTGCGCGACCAGAACGCGCTGCACTTCCACCTGGCCGGCATCCGCGAGGAGGGCGGCGAGGTGCTCTCGGCCGCCCGCGCGGACGGCGGCGTGCAGCTGGCCGCCTCGGGCACGGTGGCGGGGACGGTGTGGGACAGCACGTCGAACCGGCCGCTGGCCGGCGCGCGCGTCTCCGTGGCGGGGCACACGGCGGTGGCGGACTCACTGGGCCGCTTCTCCATCGGCGACCTCCCCGCGGGCGACTACCAGCTCGCCTTCACCTCGCCGCGCCTCGACTCGCTCCGCTTCACCCCGGCGCCGGCCCGCGTGAGCGTGCGCGAGGGCGCGGCCACCGAGCAGGCGCTCGCCGTGCCCCCGCTCGCCGTGGTGTGGGCGGCCGGGTGCGCCGAGGCCGCGGCGGCGGGCGCGGCCCTGGTCGGCGCGGTCCGCGGCGCGGGGGGCGAGCCGGCGGCGGGCGCGCGGGTGACGGTGGCGTGGACCGGCGCCGCGCCCGGGAGCGCCACGGCCGTGGCGGACGCGCAGGGCGTCTACCGCGCCTGCGGCCTTCCCGCCGGCGTGCCGCTGAGCGTGCGCGTGGCCACGGCCGACGCGGCGGTCACCGTCTCGGAAGTCCGCGTGGCGGCGGGGCGGCCCGGGCGGCGGGACGTCACCCTGCCGGCCCGGCGCACCGCTTCGACACCGTCCGGCGCCGCGACGACGGGACCATCCGGCGTGTCGGGCGTGGTGCGCGACGCGGCGGGACGGCCGGTGGCGGGCGCGTCGGTGCGCATCGACGCGCTGGCGGCCGTCACCACCGACGCGCAGGGGCGCTTCCGCGTCCGCACCGTGGCGCCGGGCGAGCACCGGGTGACGGTGACGCACCCGTCGCTGGGAGCGCGGAGCGTGGCGCTCCCGCTCCCCGCGGACGCGGCCGAGGTGGAGCTGCGCGCCGGCGAGGGCGAGGCGCTGGCGGCGTCGGTGCAGCGCGTGGTGCGGCTGGCGGGGATCGGCGCGACGGCGGCGGCGCGGCGGCCGGGGCTCGACATCCAGGGCTTCTACCAGCGCCAGAAGGTCGGGCTCGGCACCTTCCTCACCGACCGGCAGCTGCAGCGCGTCCCCGGCGGCAGCCTGGCCAACGTGCTGCGCACCGTTCCCGGCGTGCGCATCCTGCTCACCAGCGAAAACACCAACGGCTCGGCCTCGATGCGCTCCCTCAGCCCCAAGTCGCTGGCCGTGAGCACCCGCAACTCCACCGGCATCAGCCGCGCGCCGCCGTGCCTGATGGACGTGTATCTCGACGGCGCCCTGATGGCCGGGTTCACCCTGGGCGAAAGCGGGTCCGTCAGCCTGGACGACCTGCACCTGTCGTCCGTCGAGGCGGTGGAGGTGTACCGCGCCGCCGAGGCGCCGCCCGAATACCGCAACAGCACCTCCACCTGCGGGGTGATCCTGATCTGGACGCGCAGGTAGCGTAAACCGTATCGACGAGCGATCTTATCCGGTGAGCACATTCACCTTCGCACGCCCTTCGCTGCACCGTCCGTTTCTCGCGGGCGGAGGCGCGCCGCGCCGTTCCGGCGTCTCCGCGCCGGGCGCTCCACCCCGCCCGGTGAAGATCCGCACCCTCTCGCTCGCGCCCCTGGCGCTGGTGCTGGCCGCGCCGCCGCTGGCCGCGCAGGCGGTGCAGGGCTCGTTCGTCGATCCCGCCGGCGGCGAGCCGATCCCCGGCGCCCGCGCGGTGCTGCGCGCGGACGACGGGCGCGAGGTGGCCGGCGCGATGACCGGGCGCGACGGCGCCTTCCTCCTCCGCGCCCCGGCGGCGGGGACGTACACCCTGCGGGTGGAGCGGATCGGCTACGCGCTCACGCAGACGCAGCCCTTCCGCCTGGACGCCGGCCAGACCGTGCAGCGCCGCGTCGACGCCAACCCGCAGCGGGTGGCGCTGCAGGGGATCGTGGTGTCCGGACGCGCGCGGTGCACGCCGCGGCCGGGGTCCGGCCCCGAGACGGCCACGGTGTGGGAGGAGGCGCGCAAGGCGCTGGGGAGCGCGCGTGAGAGCGGCGAGAACGCCTACCGCTATGCCGTGCGCCGCGTGTGGCGCACCATGGACACGCAGGGAAGCATCCTGCGGGACTCGGTCGCCCCGTCGGAGCTGACCACGGGGAGCCCGTTCGTGGCGGTGCCGCTCGCCCGGCTGGCCGCGGCGGGGTACATCGAGAGCGACGCCGGGAACGGCCTGGTGTTCCACGCGCCCGACGCACGGGTCCTCCTCTCCACCGAGTTCCAGGAGAACCACTGCTTCTCGCTGAAGGACGCGCCGCGTGACGAGCCGGGGCTGATCGGCCTGGCCTTCGAGCCCGTGCGCCAGGGCGACCTCTCCGACATCCGCGGCACGCTGTGGGTCGATCGCGCCACGGCCCAGCTGAAGCGGCTGGAGTACCAGTACACGAAAGTCCCCGGGATGCGCGGCGTCTCGGAGTCGGCGGCGGGGCGGATGGAGTTCCGGCGGCTGGACGACGGCCGCTGGGTGGTGAGCCGCTGGACGATCCGCATGCCCGCCGTGCAGGCCGAGCAGGTGCAGCCCACCGCGCACATCCCCGGCGCGCCTTCGGCCGAGCCGCAGCTGCGCTACCGGCTGACGGGGCTGCGCGAGGAAGGGGGCGACGTGATGACCGTGGTCACCTCGTCGGGCTCGCGAGTCTCGCTCACCGGCTCGTCCACGCTGCGCGGCGTGGTGTTCGACAGCGCCACGGCCCGCCCGCTGGCCGGCGCGCGGGTGATGGTGGGCGGCCCCGGCCACCAGGCGGTGACCGACTCGCTGGGCCGCTACGAGGTGCGCGACCTCCCGCCCGGCGACTACCAGGTGACGCTGGCCGGCGCGCGGGTCGACGCGCTGGGGGTGAAGCCGCGCCCCGTGGCCGTCACCCTGCGCGAGGGGGCGGTGGCGGAACAGGCGCTGGCGCTCCCCTCGCTGTCCACCGCGTGGGCCGCGCGCTGCGACGGCGGGCGCGTGGCCGGCACCGGCGTGGTGGTGGGCGCCGTCCGCGGCGACGGCGGACAGCCCGAGGCCGGCGCGCGGGTGACGCTGGCGTGGGGCGCGGGGACGCAGGAGCGCGTGCAGGTGACGGCCGACTCGGCCGGCGTGTACCGCGCCTGCGGGGTGCCGGCCGGCGCCTCGCTCACGTTGCGCGCCGAAGGCCGGAGCTCGGCGACCACGCTCTCGCAGGTGCGCGTGGAGAGCGGGGAGGCGCTGCGGCGGGACGTGGCGCTGGGCGGCGGCGCGCTCGCCGCGCGCCCCGCCGCGCCCGGAGCCGCCGCGGGCGGGATCCCCGGCGTGGTGCGCGCGGCCGACGGGCGCGCCCTGGCCGGCGCGACCGTGCGCTTCGGCACGCTGGCGGCCGTCACCACCGACGCGCAGGGCCGCTTCCGGGTGCGCGGGGTGCCGCGCGGCGAGCACGAGGTGACGGTGACGCACGCCAGCGTCGGCACGCGGGCCGTGCGGCTGGCGGTGCCGGCCGACGCGGGCGACCTCGAGCTGCGCGCGGGCTCGGGCCAGTCGCTGGCCGCCTCGGTGCAGCGCGTGGTGCAGCTCGCGGGGATCCGGGCGAACGCGCGCCGCATCGCGCTCGACATCTCGGGCTTCTACGAGCGGCAGCGGCGCGGGATCGGGCACTTCCTGACCGAGCGCGAGCTGGGGCGCAACCCGGCGGGGCGCGTGAGCAACGTGCTGCGCACCGTGCCGGGGGTGCGCGTGGTGCGCTACGTCCCCGACGACGGCTCGCGGATGGGCCACACCGACGGCTCCACCCCCTCGGCGCTGAACGTGGACGAGCAGTACCGCATCGCCACCAGCCGCATGCCCACCGCCACCTTCGACACGGGCGACAAGGAGCGGCGGAGCACGGCCAGCAGCAGCTACTGCTACATGGACGTGTACCTGGACGGGGTGCAGGTGCAGAGCTCCAACCCCGAGAACGGGCAGGACGTGGACTCGCTCCCGCTGGGGCAGCTGGAAGGCGTGGAGGTGTACACCGGCGCCTCCGAGATCCCGCCCGAGTACCGCAACCTGTTCTCGGCGTGC
>DASSME010000566.1:0-4961 GCA_035689035.1 Longimicrobium sp.
CAGTTCAAGCGGCATGTTGAACCGGGGCAGGTTCTCGCGATCGTCGAGCTCGGTTCGCGAGATATCGTGGATTCCGTGCCGGCACTCGCGAATGATCTGGTTGATCTTCGCGATCCGCACCTCGCCGCTGTCATCCGCCTCCAACGCGCAGCGGGCGAGATACCCGCAATCGTGCACGGCGAAGAAGACCGCGCGAAAAATCGGCAGATATTCAGCGTCGAACGGGCAGTTGACGAAAACGCTGTAATCGTACGAGGCAGCAGGCATTTGCCTCGCGCGGCTAGGCGCTCTGCTCGACGTGACCGCGACGGGCGTGCTTCCCCGCGGCCGCCCCATCCTGCTGCCGTCCGTGCAACCGGCTGGCGTTTGCCGTACGGCTGTCACGCACCTCGATCACCGCGGCACGGACCGCCGCGCGATTCAACCGGCCGGTGTCGGAAGACTTTTTCACGGTCCGAAGCTGTTTCGTCACCATGTGGTCACCTGATCGGAGAAGGGCACGCAACCTCGACCGCCCTCAATTTAGCGAAGCGCTCGCCGTGGCGGAAGGGGAACAGAGCGTACACTTATCCAACCCCGTCAGTAGATGAACACCGGGGTGCCGACGTCGACCTGGTGGTAGAGGTAGCGGGCGGCCTCGTTGGTCATGCGGATGCAGCCGTGGCTCACGTCCTGGCCCAGCAGCTCGGGATGGTTCGTCCCGTGCACGGCGATCCCCTCGCCCAGGAACATGGCGGTGGTACCCAGCATCCCCACCTCCCAGCGCTTCGGATCGTCCGGGTCGGGGACGGGCTCCTTGCGCTCCACGTAGGCCCAGTCGGGGACGTACCACTTGGGGTTCTTCTCCTTGCGCTGGATGCGGAACATCCCGCGCGGGGTGGAGAACTCCCACTTCTGGCCCGCGCCCTCGAGCCGCGTTCCCGTCCCTGTCCCCACGACCGCCTGCCAGAGCACGCGCGAGCTTTCCATCAGGTACAGCCGGTGCTCGGCGAGCGAGATCACCACGTACCTCCCCTCCACGTTCACGGGGGGGTCGCGGTAGCGCTCGGTGCCCTCGCCCTCCACGCCGTGCTCCAGCGCCAGCGGCTCCAGCGGGAGCTGCGCCAGCGCCGGCCGGGCCACCATCGACATCACGGCCGCCGCGGCGGCCAGCAGGACCTTCGTCTTCATCTCACTCCCGTGGTTCCGCGCCCCGCACCCCCGCCATTACTCCAGCAGCTCGCGCTGCGCCCGCCGCACCCGCACCAGCTGGTACACGTGGGCGATCTCGCCGCCCAGGATGAACACGAACGCCGAGTAGTAGATCCACAGCACCAGGATCACCGGCGCAACCAGCGCGCCGTAGATGCGCTGCCAGCTGGTTGCGTACCCCACGTAGAGCGCGAAGAGCCCCTTCAGCAGCTCCCAGGCGACCGAGGTGAAGGTCGTCGCCACCAGCGCCATCCGCCACGGCGTCCGGCGGCGCGGCAGGTAGCGGTAGATCAGGACGAACATCACGAAGATGAAGACGAACGCCAGCAGCCGCGCCCACACCGCCTGCAGCGTGGCCACCTCGCGCGTCCCCCCGATCCCCAGCAGCCCGATCCCCAGCCGCTGCGCCGCGTCGAGCGCCACGGTGATCCCCGTGTTGGCCACGAACAGCGTCCCCGCGAGGAAGACCATCTGCAGGTCGAACACCTTCCCCTCCACGATCCCGCGCTCGGCCGGCAGGTCGAAGATCTCCTTGAGCGAGGTGCGCAGCGTGCCGATCAGCCGCGAGCTGACCCACAGGAAGAGGATCAGGCCGAAGACGCCGAAGCCGGTGCGCCCGGCCAGCACCACGTCCACGATCTGGTAGGCGCGGTGGACGACGGACTCGGTGGGGGGAAGAATGGTGACGATGTAGTCGACCGCTGCCTTGCGCGGGTCCTCGACCACCCGGGAGAGGACGATGCCGAAGAAGCCGACCAGCATGAGCAGGAAGGGGACGGCCGCGAACAGCACGTCGAAGGCGATCCCCCCGGCCAGGAAGAAGATCTCGTCTTCGCCCGCCTTGGTGTAGAGGTGGACCACGAAGTCGCCGCCGCCGCGAAAGACGCGCGCGAGGGCCGCCAGGGCGGCCCTCGGCACGTTCACCGGGCGCCTCCAGCGGCGCCGCTCCACGATCGTCTCGCTCTCGGACATGCGCTCCACGGTCTGGTCCCGGCGCCGGCGGCGGACGCCGCGCGTCAGGCCAGGTCGCCGGACGATTCCTCGGTGCTCACGTCCACCACCACCACGTCCGCGGCAGCCGCCGTGACCGTGGTCGTCGAACCGGCTTCGTCGGGAGACGCGTCCGCGTCGCCGCCGTCGCGGCCCACGGTGGCGCGGTAGGCGCGCTTGGCGTCGTCCACGCGGCGCTGCAGCTCCTCGCGGGCGTCGCGGGCGGCGTCCACGCCGGCGTCGAGGGCGGCGCGGGCCTGCTGCACGCGGGTGCTCACGCCGCCGCGCACGGTGTCGACGGTGCCGGTCACGCGCTCGCGCACGCGGTCCACGCGGCCGGCCACGTTCTCACGCGCGCCGCTCACGCGGTCTTCCACGTCGTCGCGCAGGCGGCGGACGGCGCCGGCGATCTCGGCCTGGGTCTCGGGGCCCGAGCGGGGGGCCAGCAGGAGCGCGGCCGCGGCGCCCACCAGCACGCCGAGCAGGAACGTGCCGGTGCCGCCCCCGCCGCGCGTCTCGATCACGAGGGTGGGGAGGTCGTCGTAGTCCGCCATGGGTGGGGGATCGGGGTCAGGGAGTGGAGTTCAGGGGCTCAGCCGTGCGCCGGGCCCGCCGCTGGCGAAGACGGCGCGCGGCTCCCGCGGCACCGCGCCCGGGGGGTGGGGGCCGCGCTGCTGCAGGGCGCCGCGCAGGCGCTCCAGGTCCACCGGCTTCTGGAAGAAGTAGTCGGCCTCGCGCTCGAGCTGGCTTTCCACCCCGTCGCCGCCGCAGCCGGCGGTGATCACGATGAAGGTGACCCCGTCGCCCGCCTCGCGCCGCACCCTGCGCAGGATCTGCAGGCCGTCGGTGTCGGGGAGGTAGTAGTCGCACACCACGGTGTCGGGGCGGAACTCGCCCAGCTGGCGCAAGCCCGTTTCGCCCGTGGCGGCCGAGGTGACGGTGTAGCCCTCTTCTGCCAGCAGGCTCTCCAGCGCCTCGCGCGCACCCGGCTCGTCTTCGATGACCAGAATACGTTGTGCAGCCATTGTCCTGCAACCTCGCCAGTGCGCGTGGGTCCGCCTGTCACCCGGTCAAAAGGCAATCGGCATGCCACGTGGAGGGGAAACATCCGTTGGCCGCAAGACCTCACAGGTTGCTGTATTTTCGTGCATTACAAAACAAAGCTTGTACACGGCAGCCGCCTTTCGACCTGGAAACGCACATCCCACTGCCCGCACCATCTCCCGAACAGTGTGCGTTCCCGCACGTGCGCCGCAGCCTCTGGCGAGCGCCCGTGCCGCGACGGCTGCGTGGTCAGGATGACGAGCGGCGGGTGCAGGTGCGGAACACCATCATGGTCATACCAGAGCCGGCTGAATCGCTGACGAACGACGAACAACAACCGCAGGGCCTCACACAGGGCCAGCAGGGTCAGCAGAGTCAAGCAGTAAACATCGAGGTTTTCTCTGTTGACTCTGGGTGACGCGAGTCTTTCCCCGGATTTGTATTCGTAATCATTCCCCCGGACGGTATAAAAAGGAAACGGAGAACCGCCCCGAGTTCTCCGTTTCTCTTCCTTCTCCCGGACCACCCCAGCCGCTCAGGGGTTGGGTGCAGGCGCGGGAGTGGGAGGACGCGCGGCGGGGCGGGCTGCGCGGGCGCGGCGCGACGGGCGGGGAGGGACGGGGATGCCCTCCACCGCCTCCATCAGCCGGCGGAAGCGCCAGAGGCCGCGGTTGGTGACGCTGCGGTCCACGAAGTACTCGCGGCCGATCACCCGCACCCGGATGTTCCCGGCCAAGGCGATCCGCCGCATGGCGTCGGCCGGGACGGGGTAGCGGGCGACCTCGCGCGGGCCCAGCAGGTCGTCGTTCGTCTCCACGCGCGGGGTGGTGAAGGCGAAGCGCGCGCTGTCGGCCAGCACGACCAGCGACTCGCCGCGGCGCAGGCCCAGCGGCTCGTCGCCCGCGCGGTACTCCACCACGAAGGCGTAGCGCACGCTGTCGCCGCGCGGGCGCACGGCCTCGGCGTCGAGCGCCACCCAGTCCTGCGCCCCCGCGGGGACCGAGAGCGCGTTCCCCTTCATCCGCCAGGTCTCGGTGCGCGCGAAGTCGTCACGCTGGTGCTGCAGGGTGTAGGTGGGGACCGCGCAGCCGGCGGCGGCGATCGCGGCGGCCGCCGCAAGCAGCGGCCCCATGCGGCGCGGGCTCACTGCTCCCCCTCGCCCGGCTTGGGCCGCAGCTGGCCGGCGGGCGGGGCGGGCTGCACGTACGGGCGCACCCGCTCGAGCGGGCCCTGGAGGCGGCGGCTGTTCTGCCGCACGTCGTCGGTGGCCTGGTCCATCTCCGTGTCGTCGCGCACGATGCGGGGGGTGAGGAACACGAACAGCTCGGCGTCGCGGGTGTCGCGCGTCCGCCCGCCGAAGAGGCCGCCGACGATCGGGATCGAGGAGAGGACGGGGATCCCGTTGCGGGTCACGCTGCGCTGCTGGTCGCTCAGCCCGCCCAGCACGCCGGTCTGCCCGTCTCTCACCAGCAGCTGCGTCTGCAGGGCGCGGGTGCTGATGATCGGGTTGGCCTTCACCCCCGAGCCGCTCTCCACCGAGTTCACCTCCTGGCTCACCTCCAGCAGCACGTACCCGTCGGGGCTGATGGTGGGGACGATGTGCAGCTCGGTGCTCACGTCGCGGTACTGCACCAGGTCGGTGGGGATCCCCGCGTCGGTGCGGGTGGTGGCCTGGACGAAGGGGACCTGCCGGCCCACGGAGAGGTTGGCCGCTTCGTTGTTGGCGGCGAAGAGCA
>DASSME010000567.1:0-8713 GCA_035689035.1 Longimicrobium sp.
GGCGAAGGCGATCACCAGCCCCAGCGTAAGGTACAGCAGCAGGTTCCAGGCGCCCACGCGGTAGCCCAGCGTGCGGGCCGTCTCGCGGTCGAAGCTGACGAAGAGGAACTCCTTGTAGAAGAGCAGGTGGACCAGCAGCACGGGGATCGACACGCCCAGCAGCACCCAGGTATCCTTGCGGGTGATCCCCAGGATGTTGCCCTGCAGGAAGATGTCGTGCGCCTCGCCCGTGCTGGCCTTGGCGATGAGCAGGATCCCCGCGGCGGCGGCCACGGCGTAGGTCACGCCGATGGTGGCGTCGGGGGGCACGGGGCCGCGGCCGGCGCCCTCCATCCCGAAGAAGAGGGCGCCGGCCAGCGTCACCACCAGCGCCATCGCCACCGGGTGCGTCCCCAGCGCCGACATCGCCCCCATCCCGCTCAGGAACAGCGCCAGCGCGATCCCCGCCGACGAGAGCTGCGCCAGCGCCGCGCCCACGAACACGATGCGGCGGAGAACCACGTACACGCCCAGGACCGAGCACGCCAGGGCGATCACCAGCGCGCCGTACAGCGACTCGCGGAAGAGGAGGACGGCGTCAAGCACGGCGCGCCTCCTGCCCCGGGGCGAAGCGCCGCGCCAGCACGATGCGGTGCCCCTCGAAGCTGTCGACCTCCACGGGGATGCCGTACATGTCGCTGAGCACCGGCTCGGTCATGATCTCGTCCACCGTGCCGATGCGGAAGCCGCCGCCCACCACCAGCGCGATCCGCTCCACGTAGTTCGCCACCTCGTTCAGCGCGTGGCTCACCATGATGGCGGTGATCCCGTCGCGCTCGTGCAGCTCGCGCACGAGGCCGAGGATCTGCGTCGTCGACACCAGGTCCATCCCGTTGGTCGGCTCGTCGAGCACCAGGATGTTGGGCTCGCCCACCAGCGCCCGGGCGATCAGGGCGCGCTGCTTCTGCCCGCCCGACAGGTCGCGCAGGGGGCGGGCGGCCAGGTCGGGGATCCCCACGTGCTCCAGCGCCGCCATCGCCCGGGCGCGGTCGTCCTTGCCGGGGCGGCGGCCCAGGCCGATGCGGTCGTAGCGCCCCATCAGCACCACGTCCAGCACCTTGAGGGGAAAGTTGTAGTCCACCTGGTCGCGCTGCGGCACGTAGCCGAACCGCAGCCCCTCGGCGCGCTCCACCGTCCCCTCGCGGGGCGCCAGCGTGCCCAGGATCGCGCGCAGGACCGTGGTCTTCCCCGCCCCGTTGGGGCCGACGAGACCGAGGAAGTCACCCTCGTTGACGTCGAAGGTGAGGCCGGAGAGGATGGTGCGGCGCCCGTAGCCCAGCGCCGCGCCGCGAAAGGTCACCAGCGCGCTCATTGCACCGCCGCGGCGAGCTGGCCCACGTCGTACTGCATCAGCTGGATGTAGTCGGTGATGGTCCGCACCCCGCCCACGGAGGGGGGAAGCACCAGCACCTTGATCCCGGTGCGCTGCGCCACGAAGTCGGCCGTGCGCCGGTCGTAGTACGGCTCCATCACGATCACCTTCGCCCCCGTCCGCCGCACCGTGGCGATCAGGCCGGCCAGGTGGCTGGGCGAGGGCGGCACGCCGGGCTTGGGCTCCATGAAGCCCACGATGTTCATCCCGTTGTACTCGGCGAAGTAGCGCCAGCTGGTGTGCCACGCCACCACCGGCTTGCCGCGGATCTGCGCGATCTGACCCGCCCAGGCGCGCTCGGCGGCGTTCAGGCGCGCCTCCCACGCCGCGTAGTTGCGGGCGAAGGTGGGCGCGTCGGCCGGGGACAGCTGGCTGAAGCGGTCGCGGAAGAGCCGCGCGATGCGGCGCCCGTTCTCGGGGTCGAGCCAGTAGTGCGGGTTGCCGGCCGGGTGCACGTCGCCCTGGCTGCGGTCCACGTTCCCCGTGGGGCGGTCAAGGATGCGGATCGCCTGGCTCACGTCCAGGTAGCCGGTGCCGCCCTGGTTGATCTTCGGGTTGCGGGCACCCTGCATCAGCAGAGGCATCCACCCGATCTCCAGGTCCAGCCCCACGAAGGCGAACACGTCGGCGTTGCGCAGCTGCAGGATGAAGGAGGGCTTGGCCTCCACGAAGTGGGGGTCCTGGTACCCCTCGCTGATGTGCACCACCTGGCAGCGGTTGCCGCACACCTCGCTGGCCAGGTCGGCCAGGTCGGTGGTGCTGGTCACCACCTTCAGCTGCCGCTGCGCCGCGGCGGGTGCGGCCAGCGCCAGCGCGCCGGCGGCCAGCGCCACGGTCCTTCTCATCGTTCCACGCATCGCGTCCATCCTCGGTCTACGGAGAAAGCTGCATCGCCCGCCCGGAAGCCCCGGCCGGACGCAGGTATCGGGTCTCAGAACGGGTGCGGCTTGTGCGGCCCCAGCGCGAAGGTGGCCTGCAGCAGGATGCGGTTGATCCCATCGCCGAACGCGGGGTTCAGCCGCTCGTAGGCCGCGCTGAGCTTGCTGAACTCGCTGGGGAAGAACTCCAGGTAGCCGCTCCCCGCCGTCAGCGCGTCGCCGTCGGCGGTGGTGGGGTCCTGCACCCAGTCGAAGCGCGCGCCCAGGAAGGTGCGCTGGCTGACCTGGTAGCGGCCGAAGGCGTACGCGCCGGTGAAGTTCCGCCGCGGACCCTCGAACGCGACCGTCGTGCCGTCCGGCAGCTGGACGCTGGCGCCGGGGTCGTGGTTGAGCTGGTGCATCACCTCGCCCTGCACGATCACGGAGCGGTAGAGCCCCTGCTGCAGCGGGCGCCAGCGGAAGGTGAGGTCCGCCCCCAGCGTGGTCTGCCGCGTGGCGAAGGCGTTCACCGCGTCGGTCTCGGGCACGTCGACCGGGTGCGCCACCTTCCCGGTGAGCGCGCTGACGCTCAGCTCCAGGTTCGCGGCCTGCGACAGGTCGACGTAGTTGCGCAGCCGGGCCGAGTAGCCCAGCCCGCCCAGCTTCTTGTTGATCGGCTCGGCGGTGGAGAGCCCTTCCACCGGCTCGCCCAGGCCGTCCACCGCGGTCACCTGCAGCTCCTGGTAGAAGCCGAAGGGAGAGAACACGCGGCTGGCGTACAACCCCGTGCCCTTGACCCCCTCGGCCCCGAAGAAGGACTGGATCACCCACGGGTACTCGATGGTGTGCAGGTCGTGCCGGTGGGTGGTGTTCTGCTTCCCGAACGGCATCAGGAAACGGCCCAGGCGCGCCTCCAGCCCCCACGGCAGCGACGTCGTGGTCAGGTACGCCTGCTCGATGGAGACGCCCTCCTGGTCGCTGAAGCCGAGGAACACGTCGCCGCGGAAATAGGGGTCGACGGCCGCCTGCGCGGCGACCTCGACCTCGCGCACGCCGAAGCGGTGCCCGCCTTCCTGCGTGCTCCCCTCGGGCGACAGGTCGCCCACGAAGTCGCCGACGACGCTGATGTCCGGCAGCAGCCGCTGCGCGGGCCCGGCGGGCGTGCCGGTGTCGGCGGCACGGCCGGTGGGCGTGGTGTCGCGCCCGGCCTGCCCCTCCAGCTCGCGCACGATGGCGAGCGAGTCGGCCGCGGCGGCCGAATCGCGCTGCGCCCGGGTGCGCGTGGTGTCCTGCTGCGCCATCGCGCTCCCCACGGAAAGGAGCAGCAGCGCGGCAGAACCGATCGGTATCCGCATCTGGGTCATTGGGTACGGTGTCTCGTTCGCGCGCCCCGGCCAGTCCGGAGTGGCATGCATCGCCCGCCCCGCATCCACGGCGCCCACGAACCTCCGCCGCATCAGTTGGACGGAAGAGCGATCGGGATGGTTGATGCGGAGCACACCCGTTGGCCCGTACCGCGGCCGCGGGTGTCGTGAAATCAGGCGATGGAGACGGGAGGAGCGCGCGCGTTGAGCCCCGAGCGTACGGGCGCGGCGCGTAGCGAGATGAGCCGGCCGGCGGGCGCCGTCCAGCGGGCCGAGGTGAGCACCGGCGACGCGTCGCCCGCGGGGAGCGCGTTGCCGGTGGCCGCCTGGCAGATGACGCAGGCCAGCTCGTCGTGCGGGGCCTGCAGCGCCTCGTGACGGTCGCCGCGGACGCCGATGAGATGGGGGTCCGCGCGCAGCCAGCCGTGCAGCGCCGGCCCGGCGGCGACGCCGAGCAGGTGCAGCAGCGCGGCAAGGAGCAGCGCCGCGCGGCGAAGGTGGCTGGTTGGTCCGGGCGGATTCATGGTCCGGCGCGTACCCCGTGGACGAGATGTGTGTTCCGGCGGCTGTATACAGCCGGCCCCGACATCCTACGCGGTCGCGGTCCGGATCGCGAGTTCCGGACTTCGCCCCAGCCTTTCGGTGATTCGCTCCAGCGCTGCATCGAGGCTCACCGCGCTCACCCCGCGGACGCGAAGCCGCGGAGCTTGTCCAGGTTGCGCCGGTCGAGCGTCACCAGGTCCTTGGGGTCTTCCGGGAGCTCCTTGGGGGTCTCGATCACCTTGGGAACGTGGGCCAGCCGCTCGTCGGTCATGATGCGGCGGAAGGGCTCGTCGCCCAGCGAGCCCTCGCCGATGGCGGCGTGGCGGTCGCGCTTGCTGGCGAAGGGCGTGGCCGAGTCGTTCAGGTGGAAGAGCTTCAGGCGATCGAGCCCGATCACGTCGGCGAAGCGCGCGACCACGCCTTCGTAGTCCTCGCGCAGGTCGTACCCCGCGGCGTAGACGTGGCAGGTGTCGATGCAGACGCCGACGCGGCCCTGCACCGCGGGGCTCATCCGGTCCATCATCTGCCGCAGCTGCTCGAAGGTCGAGCCCAGCACCTTCCCCGAGCCGGCGGTGGTCTCCAGCAGGACCTGGACGGTGCCGCCCTCCTCCTCCATCGCCTGCTCGATCAGCTCGGCGTTCTGCCACAGGCCGCGCGCCAGGTCGCCGTCGGTGGCGTTGCCGGGGTGGGTGACCAGCGCGTCGAGCCCCAGGCGGTTGGCGCGCAGCAGCTCGCCGCGGAAGGCGGCCAGCGAGCGGTCGCGCAGCACGGGGTCGGCGGTGGCCAGGTTGATCAGGTAGCTGTCGTGCGCGGTGGCGTAGGCCACGCCGTGGGTGTGGATGCCGCCGCGGTACAGGTCGCACTCCTCGTCGCTGACCGTGACCTCGGCCCAGCGGTTGGGCTGCTTGGTGAAGATCTGGATGGCGGTGGCGGCGATGTCGGCGGCGCGCTGCGGGGCGTTGCGGCACCCGCCCGCCGTGGACACGTGGGCTCCCAGCAGAAGCACGTGAGGCTCGCTCGTGACTGCGGTGATTCGATCGGTGGCGAAAGGGCGAAGGTAGACGTAGCGAACGCGTGTGTCAACGAGGCCCGTCGATTCGGCAGGGTTGCCGGGGCAGATGAATCCGCTGCAACGACCACACGAAGTCCGCCTTCGCGCCGCCTTCGCGGACTACCGGCGGCGGCGTGGACGCGGCGACGGCGCGCGGGACGCGGTTCGGGGCGAAGGCCGAGGGCCTGGTGCGGGGCGGCGGGCATCGACCGGCCGCGTCGGCCCCCTTTCCGCGCTCCGCGGAGGAGGTGAACCGCGCGCGTCAGCCGGCTACCGGCGCGAATGGTCGGGTGGGAGTCCGCGAAGGCGGCGCGAAGGCGGACTTGGGGCCGTCGTTGCTGCGGCTTCAGCCGCCGGTGCGCAAGGCCGGGGGCCGAGCCAGATCCGAATGCCGGCAGGGGCGGCGGAGGATCGACGTCCCCTGCTACCCCTGCCTGCGACCGACGTTTGATCAACCGCGCATTTTTGTGGAGCCAGGATCAACCTTCGCATTCCGGGATCGTATCGCCTGCCTGCCTTACGCCATCACATTTTGGGTGAATCATGTTCCTGCAGATCACAGCAGCGCCGGGAAGACGGAGGGGTGGGGCTTCGGCGCGGCCTTGGCGCCGCGGCTGTCGCGGGCGCCGCAGATCACGCTGGTGCCCTGCGGACGGTAGCCGGGGGTGGGCGTGTGCGCGAACCAGCCGCCGGGCGAGTTGGTGAAGGCGCGCACCCGCACGCCGGGGAAGAGCGCCGTCACCATGCACGAGTCCAGCCCGCCGTCCATCCGCACCTGGCCGCGGCCGAGCGGCTCCACGGAAAGGTCGCCCACCTGGTACATCATCGGGGTGCCGCCCAGCCCGATCACGTAGGCGCGCATCGCCGCCCGCAGGGCGCGGGCGAAGTCGTCACCCACGTTGCCCGTGGCGGCGGTGCGGTGCGCAAGGAAGCTGGCGCGGACGGGAGCGTCGATCATCGTGCTCATGGCGAGCCTCGCGAAGGTGGTTGCGCTGCGCGCGGCGGGTCGCTGTGGTTTGCCGCGGTGTTGCCCCTGATTCAGGCATGCGCGGGGCCATCCGCTGAATTCCGCGCAACTCAGGATTTATCAACCACTTACGTTTTGCGCGCGCCGAAAGGGCTCTTGCAATGCGCAACGTTTTGTGGCAACGCGCTGCAACGTTTCATCATACTGCACAACCCGCTGCGCGACGGTGCGACGCGCCGGCGGATGATCTGATACGGCAACGAGATGCACGTCCCATCGGCGCCTCCGCGAGGTGGACGGAGGGCACGCAAAACGGCGCGGGCCGGGATCGCTCCCGTCCCGCGCCGTTTCTCCGCCCACACGCGACGGGACCTACCGTCGCGCCGTGCGGCCGCCGCTCACCAGGATGGCGGGGCGCCGCGCCGATGGCTGCGCCACGTCAGCTGCTCGCGCGGTAGTTGATGATCATGCGGGTGCCGTCGGGGCGGCGGGCCGTGAGCGAGATCACCTGCCCGGCGCGGACGCCGGCCACCGCCTCGCGCAGGTCGGCCTCGGTGGCGACCGGGCGGCCGTTGAAGCGCTCGATCACCAGCCCCGGCGCCAGGTACCCGGCCGCGGGGCCCTGCGGGTCCACCGCGCTCACCACCACGCCGTCGGCGCGGGTGGCCTGGATCTGCGCGGCGATGTCGGGCGTCATCTGCTGGGCGCGGAAGCCCACGCGGCCGGCGGCGCCGTCCTCGTCGTCGGCCACGTCGCTGCTGGCGCGGGGGCGGGCGGCGGCCTGCTGCGCCATCTCGCCCAGGCGCAGCGTGGCCGAGCCGCGGTCGCCGTAGCGGATGTAGTCCACCTTCACGCTCTCGCCCGGCGCCTTGCGCATCACCGCCTCCATCACGTCGCCGGCGCTGGCCACGGGGCGGCCGTCGATCGCCACGATCACGTCGCCCATCCGCAGCCCGGCCGCGCGCGCGCCGTCCTGCGGCTCGCTGCTCACCACGGCGCCGTCGGGGGTGGGGAGCTTGAACACCTCGGCGTCGGCGGTGCTCACGTCGCGGATCAGCACGCCCATCTTGGGCCGGTGCACCACGCCGTACTTCACCAGGTCGTCCGCCACGCGCCGGGCCACGTTGATCGGCACCGCGAAGCCGTAGCCCGAGTAGTAGCCGGTGGGGCTGGCGATGGCGCTGTTGACGCCGACCACGCGGCCCTGCAGGTCCACCAGCGGGCCGCCCGAGTTGCCGGGGTTGATGGCGGCGTCGGTCTGGATGTAGTGCTCCAGCGGGTTGGTGGCGCCGCTCTGCGCCATGATGCCGATGCTGCGGCCCTTGGCGCTCACGATCCCCGCGGTGGTGGTCTGCCCCAGCTGCAGCGGGTACCCCAGCGCCAGCACCCAGTCGCCCGTCTCCAGCTGGTCGCTGTCGCCCAGGCGCGCGGTGGGGAGCCCGGCGGCGTCGATCTTCACCACCGCGATGTCGGTGTTGGGGTCGCGGCCCACCACGCGGGCGTCGTACTCGCGCTTGTCGCTCAGCACCACCTTCACGCGGGCGGCGTCGTCCACCACGTGGTTGTTGGTCACCACGAAGCCGTCGGCCGAGAGGATGAAGCCAGAGCCCGAGCCCTGCTGCGGCGGCACCCGCATCCGCCCGCCGCCGAGCATGTCCTCGAAGGGGGTGCCGCGGAACTCGGGCGGGATCTGCTGCGAAACGGTGCGCGCGGCCGTCTCGACCCGCACCTGCACCACGGCGCCCAGCGCCGCGCGGCTGGCGGCGCGGAAGGCGGAGCTCAGGTTGGCGGCCGAGGGGTCGGGCGCCACCACCGGCGTGGCGTTCGCCTGGCTGGCGGCGAGCTGCGCGCCGGCGTCCGGCACCGGGTCCTTGATCACGTCGGCCAGCGTGATGCCGGCGCCCAGCCCGGCGGCCAGGACGCCGGGGATCACGAGCTTGCGGAGTTGCGTGTTCATCGTCAGTTCTATCCCGTCCGTCGTGCCCTTGAGTGTGGGATTGCTGGCGTTGCGTACCCAATTTGCTGCATCACCGTTCGCATAGTCCATTAGACGGCGGTTAGACGAGAATTAGCCGCGCTTAATCTTCGCGCGCGGGCGGTCCGAAACGGCGGATGGTGGGTATACTGAACGCGGAACGGACTCCGGCGCGGTCGACCGGCCTTGGCGCGGCCGCCGGCAGGCCCCCACCCCCCGGCCCCCTGCCCCCGCTGCGCGGGGGAGGGGGAGAGTTGATGGGGAGGGAGCGCGGATCGTCGGAATCCCCGCACCGGCGGCTGAAGCCGCGGCGCCGCTGCAACAACTACGAGAAGCCTTGCAAACCGCGCGAGGCTCCAACGGCGCAAGCAAAGCTTCTTCCGCGCACCAGGCTTCGGCTGGTCCGCGGCCGGTAGTCCGCGCAGGCGGGCTTCGTGTGGTTGTTGCAGCGGATTCATCCGCCCCTCCCGGAAGACGGGCCACCGGGCAGTCACGCACTCACGCACCAGCGCACTCACGCACCTGTTTCCACTCCGCCATGCGAA
>DASSME010000568.1:0-10063 GCA_035689035.1 Longimicrobium sp.
GGGGCGGATGCATCATCGCATCCGCCCCGCCGCCGTTCGTCCCGCCGCACTCAGCACTCAGCACCGCCGTTCAGGGTATCCCCGCGTCCGTCTTCGCCCAGCTCAGGCGGCGGTGGATCTCCTTCTCGCTCATGGTGCGGATGGCGAAGCCGGCGGCCTTGAAGGAGTTGAACTCAACGTTGCTGCGGATCGGCTCCGCTTCGGGCTCGTCCGCGGGGCGGAAGCCGAGCACGGCGCCGGCCTTCAGGTGCGCCACCTTGCTTTCCACCGGCAGCGCCACCCACGCGCGCCCCGCGTCGTCGCTCAGCTCGCGGGTGGTGATCTCCATCGTATCGGCCATCTCGTCAAACCCCGTGTGCCTGGGTTCCTGGGAATCGTGGGAATCTACCGCAGCACCTTGAGCAGCGCCTCGCCCGCGGCCTCCACCTGCCACTTGCGCACCCCCGAGACCGCCGCGAGCGCGTCCAGCGTCCTGGGCCGCGCCCTGGCCACCTCTTCGAGCTGGGCGCGGCTCATCACGAACCCCGCGTCCAGCCCCAGCTGGTCGGCGCGGCGGTTGCGCGCGTCCTTCAGCGCCTCCACCCGCGCCTCCAGCTCCAGGTCGCGCTCGAAGCGGGGCGAGCGGGGCCAGCGCGGCAGCTCGTTTTCGGGGGTGGCGAGCGCGCGCTGGATGGCGGCCATGATCTCGCGCCCGCGCCGGTCCACCAGCCCGGGCGAGACGCCGCTCACCCCCTTCAGCGCGCCCAGGCTGGCCGGCGGGTTGACGCTCAGCTCGATCAGCTGCTGGTTGCCCAGGACGCGGAAGGTGGCGCGGTCCTGCTCGCGCGCCACCCCCTCGCGCCACTCGTACAGCTCGCGGAGGACGGCCAGGCCCCGCGGCGGCAGGTCGCGCGCGCCCTTCACCTTCATCCACGCCTCGCGGCTCTCGTCGGGCTCGCTGAACCGGGTGCCCTCGCGGCGGCGGAACTCCTCCTCGGCCCAGTGCAGGCGGCCCAGCTTCACCAGCTCGTCGCGCAGCCGGTCGCGCAGCGCGGGGAGGTGGGCGGTGTCGGTGGCCGCGTACTGCTTCATCCCCTCGGTCAGCGGGCGCTCGCCCCAGTCGGCGCGCTGGTGCTCCTTGGGCAGCTTCAGCCCCAGGTACTTCTCGGCGATGTTCCCCAGCCCCAGCGAGCGCTCGCCCAGGAACGCGGCCGCCACCTGAGTGTCGAACAGGTTGGCGATGGCCAGCCCCGCGTCACGGTCCAGGATGCGGACGTCGTAGTCGGCGTCGTGGAAGATCTTTTCCACCGCGGGGTCGGCGAACAGCTCGGCCAGCGGCGCCAGGTCGGGCACCGCCTGCGGGTCGATCAGGAAGTTCTCCGAGCGCGACGAGAGCTGCACCAGGCTCAGCCGGTCGAAGTACCGGTGGTACCCGGCGGCCTCGGTGTCCGCGCCGATCAGCGGCTCGTTGCGGAGTCGCTGGATGGTGTCGCGCAGCCGCTCGGGAGAGTCGATGTATTCGTATTCCATTCCACCGGTCCGTGGTATCAAAGCGCGCCAATGTCGTTGGTGGATCGTCACATCGCAAGCCCGCAACCCGCAATTGCCACACCGGCGGGTGCTATGGGCGCCCAAGTGATCCGACGCGCCAGACGTTCGTTTCCGTGTGGCGAAGCCTGGGCGGCGCCGGCTGTGCGTTGCGGTCGCCGCACCAGCGCGACACCGCTGGCCAGAGTGGTCCAGCGGTGGCGGAATAGACGCTCTTGACGCTGTTCCGGATGCGCCGTTACCTATCGGAAGCTCAACGGGAGAGATGATGCGCACACGGCCACGGCAGGAGACGGCATCTGGAGTCGACCCGGAGCTCCCGGGCGGGGGCGACGACGCGTCTCCGCGCGAGGACCGGGGTCACGTGGCGTCGCGGGCGAGGGGGCTGCATGCCGTCGCGGAGCGGTGGAAGAAACGCTGGACCGGCCGAAACGCCCAACCGTCAGGAGGCACCGTGCAGCAGCAGTCGCCCGCGATCACCGCGGAGCCGGTCCGCAATCCCGGATCGGACTGGGACGACAACCTCCCGTTGGACCAGACGCCGCCTCCCGATCACGAGGACTTCGAGGCCCTCTCGGCCGCCGGGCTGCGGGCGATGAAGGAACGCAGACGCCGTCGCAGGGAGATGCCGGGTCCGGGCGGAGACCCTCTTGGGTGATCGCTTGAACGATCGCAAAACAACGGTTTTCCCGCTCCGAACTCATGAAGCGCTATCCTGGGCAGGTCTGGTTTCTCCCTCCCGAACTCGAGGAAGGCGGCGACGGAAAGCGTCGCCGCCACGTTCTCCTGACCACCTGTGAAGAAGGCCATGCGGGGGTTTTCTCGTACGCGAGCACCAGGCCTGCCGAGGCTCGTTCCGGGGCTGCGTACCTGTTCGTCGACCCTGCGGCTTCGCCCGACCGTGGCACGGGGTTCTCGAAACCGACGTACGTGTATGCCAGCCGGCTTGTCGCGGCAACGCCAGGCACCTCGTCACGATTGGTTGGCCGGATCGTACATGAACTTCCGCGGCTGCGGGCGATGCTTGTCCGCGCCCTGGGGCTCGGAACGGGAACGGACGTCGGCTGCGGGAAAGCCGCACGAAGCTGGCGTGGACGCATCGTGACGTTGAGCGCCGCGCGCCGGGAAGCGGGCGGCTACGGCTTCGGGATCGTTGTCACCGAGGCGGATTATTCCCGCCGCCGACGCTATCAAATCATCGTTCCCATGGACGATGCGCGCGTGCTCGAGCGCGAGCCGGAAGATCTCGTCGTTTCGCAACGTGCATGGGTCCATCAGGTCGGCCCGGGTATAGACACGGTGGCGATTGGCGTGGTGGATGTGCATTCCATGTTTCACCCCTTGGACATCGCGGCGTGGACCGGCGCGGTGGTGGACGAGGAGACCCTGGCGGAGATCGAGGCGCGGCTCAGGGTGCTGTTCGAGCTCTGACTCGCTCGCGAACGCACGGATACCGGCGTGGTTGCCCCCCTCCCGGGAGCACTGCGCCGGTTCCGCGTCCACGGCGTCGGGTGCCGACGAAGTGCGCCGTTGCGCCGCTCCGGCGCCGCGGCCATCTTCCGCCCCCCGCGTTCCACGCGGATCCACGGGGCTGGCGGCGGCCGTGGATCGGTCCGGGACAGGAGTGCCGCCGCGCACGACCATCATCCAACGCCTCGCGCCCGCATGCCCGCGCTTCCGCCCGACCTGATCGTCCGCGCCCGAAGCATCCACGTGCTG
The DNA here is from genome assembly GCA_035689035.1 of Longimicrobium sp. GTDB lineage: Bacteria > Gemmatimonadota > Gemmatimonadetes > Longimicrobiales > Longimicrobiaceae > Longimicrobium. The sequence continues at coordinate 3,247 of DASSME010000568.1, forward strand.
GGCGACCATCCGCCCGTGCAGGCGCTGCTGGTGCGCCGCGGGCGCGTGGCGGCCGTCGGTTCGTGGAGCGAGGTGCGGGCGCTGGCCGGCGCCGGGGCGGGCGTGGAGGATCTCGGCGACGCGACGGTCACGCCCGGGCTCACCGACGCGCACGTCCACCTCACCACCTACGGCCTGTCCCTGCGCCGCGTGGACCTGAACGCCGCCGCGACGGTCGAGCAGGCGGTGGAACGGGTCCGCGCCGCGGCGTCTACCGGCGAGGGGTGGCTGCGGGGGATCGGGTGGGACGCGCACCGCTGGGGCCGGCTGCCCACGGCGGCGGACCTGGACGCGGTGGCGCCGGAGCGGCCGTGCTGCTTCCAGAGCCACGACATCCACGGCGCGTGGCTGAACACGGCGGCGCTCCGCCTCTGCGGCATCACCGCAGGCACGCCGGACCCCGAGGGCGGGCAGATCGTCCGCGGTCCGAACGGCGAGCCGACGGGCGTGCTGCTGGAGAAGGCGATGGCGCTGGCCGAGCGTCACCTCCCCGCCGAGACGCCGGCCGAGCGGCGAGACGCGCTGCTGGCCGCGCAGGCCGAACTGCACGCACTGGGGCTCACCGGCGTGCACAGCGTGGAGGTGACGGGGCTCGAAGACTTCGCCGCGCTGGCCGACGAGGACCGGCTGCGGCTGCGCGTGCTGCAGGCGATCCAGCTCGACCGGCTCACGCAGGCGATCGAGCTCGGCCTGCGCAGCGGCTTCGGCGGCGAGTGGCTGCGGATCGGCGGGGTGAAGATGTTCCTGGACGGCGCGCTGGGCTCGCGCACCGCCTGGCTGCGCGAGCCGTACGTGGGGACGGACGGCCGCGGCATCAACACGCTGCCGCCGGACCAGTTCCGGCACCACGTCACCCGTGCCGCCGCGGCGGGGATCTCGTCCACCGTGCACGCCATCGGCGACGCGGCGGTGGAGCTGGCGCTCGACGTCCTGGGTTCCGTCGCGCCGCCGCGCGCGATGCCGCACCGCATCGAGCACCTGCAGCTCTGCCCGCCGGAGCTGTGGGCGCGCGCCGGCCGTTCGGGGGTGGTGGCGTCGATGCAGCCGGTGCACCTGATGACCGACATCCCCGCCGCCGAGCGCCACTGGGGGCACCCGCGCTCGCGCGGCGCCTACGCCTTCGCGCCGGTGCTGGCCGCCGGCGCCACCCTCGCCTTCGGCAGCGACGTGCCGGTGGAAACGGTGGACGCGCGCCTGGGCCTGTTCGCCGCCGTCCGCCGCGTGGGGTGGAACGGCGAGCCGTCGGGCGAGTGGTATCCCGAGAACGCCATCACCCCGGAGCAGGCGCTGCGCGCGTACACCGAGGGCCCGGCGCTCGCCGCCGGGGTGTCCACGCGGCAGGGCCGGCTCCTCCCCGGCTACGACGCAGACCTGGCCGCGTGGGACACCGACCCGCTCGCCTGCGCGCCCGACGAGCTGCGGACGATGCGCTGCCTGCGGACGATGGTCGCCGGCGAGGTGGTGCACGCCGGGTGATCGCCCGAAGACGCTGAAGCAAGAAGGCGCGGACGAGAAGCTTCGCCCGGCCCCCGTGGCCACTCCCCGCCCGGCGTCAGCCTGCGCCGGAGGTCTCGTGCCCGGGCGTGGGCGCGTGAGCGTGGCGCGCCCGAACGTCTGCAATGATGCTGAAGTGGAACTGACCCGAAAGCTCTGGGAGTGACGGCGGATGGAGGGGACGGCCGCGGTGGAGACGACCGTGCTCTGGCGGCCCGTGGGCCAGGCGGAGCTCGAGCTGATCGAGCGGAGCGGGTGGCGCGCCTTTCCGCCGCGCCTGCCGCATCAGCCGATCTTCTACCCGGTGCTGGACGAGGGCTACGCGGTGCAGATCGCCCGCGACTGGAACACCAGGGACGCCGCGAGCGGCCATGTGGGCTACGTCACCCGCTTCCGCGTGCGCAGCGGCTTCCTGGCGCGCTATCCCGTGCAGGTGGCCGGCGCCCGCGCTCACCGCGAGCTGTGGGTGCCCGCGGAGGAGATGGACGAGTTCAACGCGAGCATCGTCGGACCGATCGAGGTGGTGGCCGAGTTCCGCGGGTCGTGAGGTCGTCGAGCGGACAGGCCGGGCGTGTCGCCGCCCGTTCGGGCGGTTCCGCGCATGCGATCGGTATCCTGATCTGCTCCGCGGAAGTTTGGGATACCCTTGCCAATCCCCGGGCGTGGCGATCTAATGCCGTCCGCCCGATCACGACCGGACCGCGGGGAGCAGGAGCACGTGGAGCCTGAGGGACTGGCCCGCGCGGCGGAGTGGCTGGCGCGGGCGGAGCGGGTGGTGGTCTCCACCGGGGCGGGGATGAGCCGCGAAAGCGGGATCCCCACCTTCCGTGACGCCATGGAGGGGCTGTGGGCGCGCTTCGACCCGCAGGAGCTGGCCACCGAGGCAGGCTTCCGCCGCAACCCGCGCCGCGTGTGGAGCTGGTACGCGTGGCGCCGGCAAAAGGTGATGGAGGCCGAGCCGCACCCCGGCTACCTTGCGCTGGTGGAGCTGGAGCCGCTCGTTCCCGGGCTGACGGTGGTCACGCAGAACGTGGACGGCCTGCACGCCATCGCCGGCTTGCGCGACGTGGTGGAGCTGCACGGCAGCCTGCGGCGGGTGAAGTGCCTGGACCGTCACCATCCCTTCGCCGGCGCGCTCCGGGACGAGGGTGGCGAGGCCGAGACGGACCCGCCGCCGTGCCCGGTCTGCGGCTCGCCGCTGCGGCCGGACGTGGTGTGGTTCGGCGAGATGCTCCCCGAGCGGGCGGTGGAACGCGCGTGGGCCCTGGCGTCGGGGTGCGACGCGCTGCTGCTGGTGGGGACGTCGGGCACGGTGTGGCCCGCGGCGGAATTGCCGCACGTGGCCAGGCGGGCGGGCGCGCGAGTCATCGAGGTCAACCCCGAGCCCAGCGAGCTGACGCCGGTTTCCGACGTCTTCCTGCGGGGCAGGGCCGGCGAGGTGCTGCCCGCGCTGGTGCGCGCGGTGGCGGAACGGAAACGAGGATCGGAATGAGCGGAATCGACCACCTGATCGCGAACAACCAGGCGTGGGCGCGCCGCGCGGTGGAGCGCGACCCCGAGTTCTTCAGCCGCCTGGCCCGGCAGCAGAGCCCCGAATACCTGTGGATCGGCTGCAGCGACAGCCGCGTGCCCGCCAACGAGATCGTGGACCTGCTCCCGGGCGAGCTGTTCGTGCACCGCAACGTGGCCAACGTGGTGGTGCACACCGACCTCAACTGCCTGTCGGTGATGCAGTTCGCCGTAGAGGTGCTGAAGGTGAAGCACATCCTGGTGGTGGGCCACTACGGCTGCGGCGGCGTGCAGGCCGCGCTCGAGAACCAGCGCCTGGGGCTGATCGACAACTGGCTGCGGCACGTGCAGGACGTGGCCGAGAAGCACCGCGCCGAGCTCGACGCCGTCACCGATCCGCGCCTGCGCGGGGCGCGGCTGTGCGAGCTGAACGTGGTGGAGCAGGTCGCCAACGTCTCCGCCACCACGGTCGTCCAGGGTGCCTGGGACCGCGGCCAGGAGCTGACCGTGCACGGCTGGGTCTACAGCCTGGAAGATGGCCTCGTTCGCGACCTGCGCGTGTCACGCAAGGGGTGACGAGCGCGGCGGCAGCCGCTCTCCGGTTACCGTCAGGGTGGGGGATCAGGAGAGGGCACGCCGAAGCATCCCGACGAGTTGCTCCACCACGCGTTCCAGGGCCGCGCGGTCAAGCGCCGCCACGCTCGAACGGGTCAGACTCGAGTGCGCGGTGAAGAGCTTGCCGGGCCGGGCGTAGCTGGTTGCGTGCAGCGCGCCCGACGCGAACGCCTGCCGCGTCCGTTCCACCGCTGACGGATCGCCATAGCGGTTGCTGGTGACCTGACACAGCACGTAGTCGCCGCGCCCGGCATCTGCGAGAACGATCGCCGGGCGCAGCTTGGACTGTCACAGGTCGGAATGGGGAAAACGGATCAGGACGACGTCTCCGGCTGCAAATACCGCCACGCCTCCTCCTCTTCCGGACGGTTCCAATCGTCGAGCGCGGCTTCGCTCAGCAGGAGAGGGGTGTCCGGAGCCTCGTCGCCAGGCTCGTCCAGAATCGTGACGAGCACCCGCCGCGGGCCGGTGATCTCCACCTCCTCGAGAAAGCGCACGCTCCCGTCGGCTTCCAGAACCGCTTCCACGGTATGCAGCATCGTCTTCTCCTGCTGTGTGGGAGTCCCGAAGCAATCTCGCGCGAGGCTGCACTGCATTCAAGCGCCGCGCCTACTCCGCCGCCGCTGCCCTGGGCTCGGCGGGGCCGGTGGAATCCGGCGGCGTCAGGTCGCTGGTCTCGGAGAGGATGATGGTGCCGGTGTCGTGGAAGCGGTAGAAGCGGTCGAACAGCACCTGCAGCACCACGGCGACCGGCACGGCCAGCAGCGCGCCGATGATCCCCTTGGCCTCGGCGCCCAGGAACAGCGCCAGGATGATGGTGAGCGGGTGCAGCCCCACCGCGCTCCCCACCACCTTCGGGTACAGCACGTGGCTCTCCACGTTCGCCACCACGATCTCGAGCACCAGCACCGCCAGCGCGCGCCAGGGCGAGATGGTGAGCGCCACCAGCATGGCGATCGCCGTCACCGTGGCCCCGCCCACGTACGGGATCAGCTCCAGCACCGCCCCCGCCACCCCCAGCGACAGCGCGAACGGCACCCCCAGCAGCGCCAGCCCGATCCCGAACGCGGTGCCGAAGAACACGCCCACCAGGATCTGCGCGCGCACCCAGTGCCCCAGCCGCCCCGCCACCTCGCGCGAGATGTCGGTCACCGCGGGCCGCACCCGCGGCGCGAAGAAGCGAGCGATGAAGCGCGGGGCGAAGTTGGCGTCCGCGCTCAGGAAGAAGCCCACCACCAGCACCAGCAGCGCGCTCACCAGCACCCCCGTCACCGCCTTCCCCACGCCCAGCATCAGCCGCGGCACCGCCGAGACCACCGAGCCGATCTCGTCGGCCAGGCGCCGCCCCAGGTCGGCGGTGTTCACGCGGTCGAGCCCGGGGATGCTCAGGTGCTGCGGGAGGTTCACCACCTGCTCGGCGATGCGCGGCAGGCTGTCGGCCAGCTGGGCGCTTTCTTCCACCACCACGGGAACGAGCAGCGCCACCGCCACCATCAGCACGCCCAAGAGGCCCACGTAGATCAGGAAGATCCCCAGCGAGCGCGGCAGCTTCCACCGCTCCAGCCGGTCCACCAGCGGGTCGATCCCCACCGCCAGCAGGATGGCCAGGAAGAGGATGAACAGGATCTTGCTGAACCCGATCACCAGCCACACCAGCGCGGCCGCGGCGAGCAGCATCACGATGGCGCGGCCGGTGATCCGGACGTTCACGGTGCGGGGGATCATGGGATGCAGGGGCGTGGAGTGGCGTGCGGCGTGGAACGGTGGGTGCCGGTACGGTAGCGCACGCCGCCGCCGCTGAACAGATTCACGTCACGGCGCGCGGCTCGCCGGGCCCGATGCGGCTGCTGGACGGCGAGGTGCGCGAGGGGAGGGACGCGCGCGGAAGGTGGCCGTGGGTGCGGCCGGAGCGCGCGCACGGCATCTGGCTGGAGCGGCTCCAGCCAGGCAGGGAACGGCGGTGACGGAGGGGAGGGAGGCTACGCGCTTTCGAGCTCGGTGACCCAGCTCGGCGCGGCGGTGCCGCGGCGGCGGTAGACGTCGGCCGCGCGGGTGGCCAGCGCATGCATCAGGCGCTTGCGGTCTTCGTCGGTCAGGCCGGGGAAGAGGCGCGCGAACAGCGGCTCGGCGGCGGCCAGCTCGGGCTCGCCCTGGACCGGCGGCTGGCCCGTGTACCAGGTGAGGAGCTTCTTGCGGGTGGACGGGCGCGGGATGGCGCCGTTGATGAACTTCAGCAGCCCGGCTGGGGAGAGGCCGATCTCGTCGCCCAGGGTGTGCAGCGACGCGCCCTTCCCCTCCCACGCGCGGCTGACCGCGGCGCGCAGGACGTCATCGCTGGGCACGGCCTTACCAGGGGTGCCCATTCAGGACACTCCGTCCGGGAGCGGCGCGCGGCGTGAACCATGTTCACAAAGGATTGGCTGACACTCGGTAGCTTATGGGCCACCGGGCGCGACTGCAAGTGTCAACTTGTTGATTTTGCGAGGCGGCACCTTGGATCGGCGCCCACGGCGCGTTTCTGGCACCGCCAGGTCGCTCGTGCGCCGAATTTTTTCCGATAACAGGAGCCCGCCATTGCCTCGCGAAGTACAGGACGGCCAAGGGATCACCTGGAGCTGCGTGGAAGCCTACGCCGGCCTCTCCGCCGGTGCCGGGGACGGCGGTGAGGCGGCCCGCGCCGACGGCCCCGGGGAGCGCTACCGCGTGATCTGCACCCCCAGCGGCGGCGCCCGCTCCGTCGAGCTCCACCTCCCCGCGGGTTGGGAAGAGTCCCTGGACGACGAAGCGCTGCTCCGCGAGATCGGCCGGCACTCCGGCGCCGGATGATCTCCGCGGGATCGGCGGCACCTCGCGAACTTCCCGGAAGTCCACTCACGTTCGTCGCATCCTGGAGCGGCTCGGGCTGCCCGTGCCAGCCATTGTGACGCCCGCCGAACACCTGAGGAGGATCGGATGAGCAGAGCCGACCACGAGATGGACGAGCTCGACGAGGCCGTTGACGAGGTCCGGCGCGTACGCAAGCAGATCTCGGCGAACTACGATCACGATCCGGACAAGTATGGCGAGCACCGGAGCGAGTATCAGACGAAGTTCGGGGATCGCCTGGTGCTGCCGCCAACCCGGAAAAATGCCGAGCGTCCCGCCGCTTGAGGGGAGCGCC
>DASSME010000569.1:0-43186 GCA_035689035.1 Longimicrobium sp.
GGCTTTCCGGTGCCGCACGGCCGCAGCCGCCGCTCCTGGACTCCGGCGCCGGCGAGGTGTTCGCGCGTATCCAGCGCCTCGCCTCGCTCGCCCTGCGCGCCCCCGTGTCCACCTTCACCGCCGCCGACGAAGGCGCGGAGGGCGACGCCGACCCCGCCGCGGCGTTCGGCGAGGGGGACGACGCGTTCTGCCGGCGCGTGTGGCGGACGGGCGCGCCCGTCATCATCCCCGACACGAAGCAGGAGCCCCGCGTGGTGCGCGAGTACCCCGGGGTGCGCGCGTACCTGGGCGTGCCGCTGCGCGACCCCGCGGGCGCGGTGCTGGGCACGCTCTGCGTGCGCGACGCGGTGCCGCGCGCGTGGACCGGCGAGGACGTGGAACTGCTGCAGGGTCTGGCCGGCGCCGCCGCCAACGAGCTGGTGCTGCGCCGCGAGCTGGCCGAGCGCCGCCGCGCCGAGGAGGCGCTGCGCGACAGCGAGGAGCGCTTCAACGCCTTCATGGACCACTCGCCCGTGGTCGCGTTCGTGAAGGACGCGGCGGGGCGGTACATCTACGTGAACGCCGGGTTCGAGCGCCACTTCCACACCACCCGCGCCGAGGCCGTCGGCCGCACCGACGCGCACTACACCACCCCCGACGTCGCGCATACCGTGGCCGAGATGGACGCCGGGCTGATCGCCGGCGGCGGCTCGCTGCAGTACCTGGCGCGCAGGCAGTCGCCCGACGGGCGCGAGGTGGTGTGGCAGGCGTTCAAGTTCGCCTTCCGCACCGGGGGCGGCGAGCGGCTGGTGGGCGGCGTGGCGCTGGACGTGACCGAGCGCGAGCGCGCGGACGAAGCGCTGCGCGAAAGCGAGCGGCGGCTGAACGAGGCGCAGCGGCTGGCGCGCGTCGGCAGCTGGGAGTGGGACCTGGTGGCCGACCGCGGCCAGTGGAGCGACGAGCACTTCCGCCTGCTGGGGGTGGAGCCGGGGACGCGCCCCGCCGGCTACGAGCTGCTGCTGGAGCGCATCCACCCCGACGACCGCGCCGCCCACCAGGCCGCCGTCGCCGCGGCGATCGGCGGCGCGGGCGTGCTCGACAGCCAGTACCGCGTGGTCCACCCCGACGGCACCGTGCTGCACCTGCACTCGCGCGGGCAGGTGACCTTCGACGGCGAGGGCCGCGCGGTGCGCATGCACGGCACCGTGCAGGACGTGACCGAGCGCGAGGCCGCCAGCGCCGCGCTGCGCGCCGGCGAGGAGCGCTACCGCCGCATCGTGGAGGCCGCGGGCGACATCATCTACGAGGCCGACCCGTGGGGGCGCTTCACCTACGCCAACCCCGCGGCGCTGCGCATCCTGGGCTACCAGACCGGCGACGTGCTGGGCCGCCACTACAGCGAGCTGATGCGCCCCGACTACCACGACCGGGCCGCCGAGCTGTACTCGCGCCAGGTGCGCGAGCGCGTCCCCAGCACCTACTTCGAGTTCCCCGCCGTGGCGCGCGACGGCCGCGAGATCTGGATCGGCCAGGTGGTGCAGCTGGTGGTGGAGGACGGGCGCGTGCGCGGCCTGCACGCCGTGGCGCGCGACATCTCGGCGCGGCACGAGGTGGAGCGGCTGAAGAACGAGTTCATCAGCGTGGTGAGCCACGAGCTGCGCACCCCGCTCACCTCCATCCGCGGCAGCCTGGGGCTGCTGGGGAGCGGCAAGCTGGGCGAGCTCTCCGAGCGGGCGCAGCGGCTGGTGGACATCGCCACGCAGAACAGCGAGCGGCTGGTCCGGCTGATCAACGACATCCTCGACATCGAGCGCATCGAGAGCGGCGCCATCAGCATGGAGCGGCGCACCGTGCAGAGCGGCGAGCTGGTGCGGCAGGCGGTGAACGCGGTGCGCGGGATGGCCGAGCGCGCCGGGGTGGGGCTGGAGACGCGGGTGGAGGAGTTCGACTTCAACGCAGACCCCGACCGCGTGGTGCAGGTGCTCACCAACCTGATCTCCAACGCGGTCAAGTTCAGCGCGGCCGACGCGGGCGCCGTGGTGGCGGTCGAGGCGCGGGCGGCGGAGGGCGGCGCGCGCTTCCGGGTGATCGACCGCGGGCGCGGCATCCCCGAAGACAAGCTCGACGCCATCTTCGAGCGCTTCCAGCAGGTGGACAGCTCCGACAGCCGGCAGAAGGGCGGCACCGGGCTGGGGCTGGCCATCAGCCGCACCATCGTGCAGCAGCACGGCGGCGAGATCGGGGTGGAGAGCAGCCCCGGCCAGGGAAGCACCTTCACCTTCACCATCCCACCCCCCGCCCCCGCCGCGGCCGCCGCCCCCACGCCGCCCGCGCCGGCCCCGTCGCGCGCGAGCACGCAGGTGCTGGTCGGCTGCGCGGACGCGTCGGCGCGGCAGGCGCTGGCCGAGGCGCTGGCGCGCGAGGGCTTCCTGGTGCGGCAGGCCGCGTCGGCCACCGAGACGGTGAGCCTCGCGCGCCGCGAAGCGCCGGCCGCGATCGTCCTGGCGCTGGGGCTGGACGGCCCCGGCACGCTGGCCCAGCTGCGCCGCGCCCCGCAGACGCGGCACGTGCCGGCGGTGATGGTGGGCGGCGGCCCGCAGGCGGGCGACCTGCTCCCGGCGGCCGTGGCCGTGGCGTGGCTGGAGCGCGACGCGGGGGTGGCGCGGATCGTGGCCGGCGTGCGGCGGGCGATCGCCGGCGCGCCGCGCATCCCGCGCGTGCTGGTGGTGGAAGACGACGCCGACCTGGCGCACACCCTGGCCGAGACGCTCTCCGAGAGCGCCGAGACCTACTGCGCGCTCACCGGCGCCGAGGCGATCGAGCAGGCGCGCGTGCTCCTTCCCGACCTGATCGTGCTGGACGTGGCGCTCCCCGGCGACGACGGCTTCCGCGTGGTGGAGGCGCTGCGCACCCACAACCACCTGCGCGCCGTCCCCGTCGTGGTCTACGCGGCGAAAGACCTGAGCGCCGAAGAGCGCGAGCTGCTCAAGCTGGGCGAGACGCGCTTTCTCACCAAGGGCCGCGCCGCCCCGCAAGAGGTGGCCGAGACGATGCGCGAGCTGCTGGCGGCCGAGCGGTGAAGGGCCGCGGGTGGATCTCGCGCGTCTTCAGCCCTGCTTCGCGGCGTCCTTCGCGGCTTCCCTGCTCTCGTCGGCGGCGCGGCGCCTGGCGTCGTCGTTGATCTGGTCGCTCAGCTCTTCCTCGATCCGCGCCTTGTCGAGCGGGCGGAGCATCTGCATCAGCTCGCTGTCATCTTCCGAGAGCGAATAGCCCAGGCGGCCGTACAGGCCGGCCACCAGCTGCAGGAGCTTGGTCACCTCCTCCTCGGTGCGCATCTCCACCTCCAGCGTCATCTCCTCGCGCAACTCGGCGATCTGCGCTTCGCGGCGCTGGGAAAGGAGGACGAAGATGGAGAGGAAGATCGCTTCCAGGCTCACCACCATCGTGAGCAGGCCGAAGGGGAAGGGGTCGAACGCCGCGTGCCGGCCCATCACGTTCCACACGATCCAGAACGCGAACCAGGCGACGTGCGCGATCAGGAACGGGGTGGAGGAGGCGATCGCCATCAGCCAGTCGGCGAAGCGCTCCATCGGGGTGCGCTCCTCGGCGAAGCGCGCCTTCACCGCCTCGACCCGGTGCCCGGCGGCCACGCGGCGGGCGTGATGGCGCTGCTCGTCGCTCATCCGGCGCCGGTGGCCGGGGCCAGGGCGGTGCGGCGCCTTGCTGCTCATGGCCGCGCCGCCACGTTGTCGGCCACGGCCTGCAGGCTGTCGCGGATCTCGCCCACCTGCGGGTGCACCTCGCGGATCAGCTGGTGCTCCTCGCGCGAGAGCTTCTCGATGCGCCGGCCCTGCTCGCGCAGCTCGTGCAGCAGCATGTCCTGCCGGCTCGAGATGCGGTGCATCCACCAGAAGCACACGCCCCAGCACACCGTGCCGAGCACCGTCATCCAGAACGCGATCTGCGCCAGATTCATCGTCAAGCCGTTGCGGGACCGGGGAATACGTGACCCCTACACCCCGGTGCGACGCACCGTGCGTGCCGCAGTTCAGCGGCGGCGTCAAGGCTGTGCTACGCCGATGGCATCCGGACGATCCTCTCCGGCGACCTCCGCGGCGGGTTCACGGCGGGCTGCTTCCCGGCACCTCGATGGTGTACGCCGGGTCGAAGCCGGTGGTCTCGTGCGGGTAGCCGCGCTGGTTGGCGATCACGCGGGTGCCGCACACGGTGTAGTCGCAGGAGTAGTGCGTGTGGCCGTGGATCCACAGCGCGGCGCGGCCGTCCAGCAGCGGCTCCAGGTTGCTGGCGTAGGCGGCGGTCACGGGGTCGTGGCGATGGACGGGGCTCACGGAGTGGAGCGTGGGCGCGCAGTGCGTCACGACCACGGTGGGGCCGTCGAACGGCTCGTCCAGCCGCGCCAGCAGCCAGCGCAGGCTGCGGCTGTGCAGCCCCATCGCGTCCGTGGGGTCGAAGCGGCGGTACTGCGGGTCCACGCGGATGCTGCGGAAGTCGTTCATCACCGCCTTGGCCGCCTGCGCGCTCCGCACCCGGTCGCCGAAGAGGTCGAAGTCCGTCCACAGGGTGCACCCCAGGAAGCGCACCCTGCCGATCACCGCCGCCTCGTCCTCCAGGAAGCGCACCGGGGTCCCCCGGGCCGCGTCGCGCAGCTTGTGGATGTGACGGGGGATGCTTTCCCCGTAGAACTCGTGGTTCCCGGCCACGTATACCACCGGCCGCTCGCGCGCCCACTCGTGCGCCATCCGCATCCCCCGCAACCCCACGTCCGCGTCGCCGGCCAGCACCAGCACGTCCGCGTCCGTCTGCGGGAGGTCGAACGGCGCGAACCCGGCGTGCAGGTCGCTGATGACGTGGAGCTTCATGTCGATGGAAGACGGGTGAGATGCGGCGGATCGCCTGGACAACGGAGCGGGGATGATACGAAGCGCCCCGGCCGCCGGAAACACCGGCGGCCGGGGCGCGGCTCGTCCGTCGGTGGACCGCTAGCGCAGGTCCAGCACCAGGCGGTCGAAGGCGAGGCCCGCGGCGACCGGCCGATCCTCGCGGTCCACGGCCACCAGCGTCACCGACAGGTCGCCGCGCTCGCGCAGGGCGTGGGCCACGGCCGCGCCGAGCGCCACCTGCGCGTTGATCTTCGCCGGGCCCTCGGCGAGCAGCGTGAACGAGCCCGCGTAGCTGGGGCGGCGGGTGGAGGCGTCCGCCTGGGGGTCGTTCAGGAACACCAGCACCGACACGGGCGAGGCGGGGGTGCGCACCCCCTCCACCCGCAGCACCGCCGAGCTCGCCGCCCGTGCCCGCGCCAGCGCCGCCTCGGGGAGACGGCACGCGGCGGTGCGGACGGTACCGCGCGTGCCCGCCGGGGCCGCGCTTTCCAGGGCGATGCGCATTCCATCCGCCTCCGCGGCGCAGGATGCCTGGGCGCCGGCGGCGGGCCGGGGGGCCGCCGCGCACCCCAGCCCCAGCGTGAGCGCCACCACGGCGGCCGGCGCGCCTGAAAGGATCGTGAGAACGGTCACGGTACACCTGCGTGGCTTGGACCCTTCCGCCGCCCCGGGCGGGGCGGTGCTGTCACCCATACCCCGCCCGGGGCCGCAGGTTACGGCTGCAGCTCCAGCCGCTCGAAGCTCACCGTGCCCATCCGGCTGTTCCCCGGGGTGGCGGTGGGCACCAGCGTCAGGTTCAGGGGCGTCCGCGCCTCGGCCGAGAGCAGCCGCGGGGCCAGCCGGGCCAGCGGCACGTGCAGGTTCACCGGCCCGTGGGCCCCGTGCCCGCCGTCGGTGGGGATCAGGGTGAAGGCGCCCACGAACGAGGGATCGCTGGTGGGCGTCTGCGCCGTGGCGCCCGAACGGGCGAAGACGTTCACGCTGATCGGCGCGTCCTGCGGCACGTCGATCGCCACCACGCGCAGGCTGCCGGCGCTGGCGGCGGGGGCCACGTCCAGCTCGCCGCCGGCGGGGAGCGCCTGCACCGTCACCGGCGCGTTCAGCCGCTTCCGGCCACCGGTGCTGATGGTGGTGCCCACCGGCGGCGCGTAGGTCACCGGGAGCTGCGCCGCGTCGCCGAACGAGATGGTCACGTTCTTCTTCTGCGTCACGTCGTAGAAGGGATAGGTCTGCCCCGTCCACGCGGTGTCGGTGGGGTTGGTGTTCCCCTCCTGGTTCCACAGGTACCACACGCGGTCCACGTTGGCGTGGTGCGCCCAGAAGATCGGGTCGCGCGCGGCGGTGGAGAAGCGGCACATGTCGCCGCACACCCAGCTGTGCACGTAGTTGTGCGGCCCCGTCTCCAGCGCGCCCGCGTCGCTGGCGCTGCCGCCGAACTGCGTGAAGGTGGGGAGCGCCAGCAGCCCGCTGATGGCGGTGCGGCGCGGGTCCAGCTTGCTGGTGGGCGTCACCTGCCGCGTCGGGTCGTTCAGCGGGTTGCTGGCGCCGAAGTAGGTGGCCGGCAGGTTCAGCTCGGTGGTCCAGTTCCAGTACGGCAGGGTCAGGCGCGGGTCGTTCCCGACTGCGTCCTGCAGCACCTTCTCGAAGTACCACAGGTAGGCGCGGTGCCACGCCAGGAAGCGCCAGCTGTAGTGCACCACCCCGTACGGCGCCGGCGGGGTGTTGCAGAAGATGTTGTGGATGTTGGCCTGGTACATCCAGCTGGTGGGGTCGCTGTCTGCGCGGTTGCGCATGGTCTGCACGGCCTGGCGGAGCAGGGTCAGCTGGGCCGATCCCTCGGTGAAGGTGGCCACGTCGTAGCGCGTGACGGCGGCCAGCTGCTGCGCGGGGCGGAGCGGGCGCACCCGCCCCGACTCGTCCACCGCGACCTCGGGAATCACCGGGGCGGGCGCCTGCGGGGGCTGCGCCACCGCCGCCGAGCGCGCCGCCACCAGCCCGCCGGCCGCCAGGGCGCCGGTGCGGGCCAGGAACTGGCGGCGAGAAGCGGGTGCTTCGTTCGGTGCGTGTTCGTTGCTCATGATGCCGGGCTCCATGGAGGGGAGGGACGGGAGAACCGCCATAGGCCGCCGCCGCGCCGTGCGGCCGAGCGGCCCGGAACATCCGCCCCTCCCCTTCGCCACGATCAAGCCAGCACGTGCTCCGTCCCCATCCCGCTCGTCCCCATTCACCGGATGTCGTTGCCCATCAAAGGGAAACCCTCGGCCTACGCCCCACGAGAACGTCTCATGGAGCAGTCGTACGCCGACCGCTCGCGAGACAATCTGTAACGTTTCGTTCCCGTTTCCCGCACATCCTGTAACACTGTGTGAGGCGGAGGATCCTCCATCGCGCGATGATTACGCTGTGCCGTACGCGGCCTGAGACATTTCCGGGCCGCTACCAGGCGGCTGAAGCGCGGTCTACAACGACAGGAAGCCTCGCAAACTGCGCGAGGCTGATCCTATCGCGGCGCACGGAAACGGATTTCCGCCAAAGCCCGCGAAGGACCGCGTGCTGTTGTAGCCGGGACCGCCGCGACTTCATCGGTCACACACTGCCTGCCCTGCCCTGCCCCGCACCGCCCGCCCGAGCCGCCGTTCCATCCACGGACGAACGAGCCCCGCCCGCCGTGGATCGGCGAGCGGGGCGTCGGACCAGCCGGAAGGGACGGAGGAGCAGGCTGTCCCCTGTCCCCTGTCCCCTATCCCCTGAAGCAGTTACTGCCGGCACTGCCCGTGCGGGTCCGGCTTGGGCTGGTCCACCACCAGCCGCTCGGGGCGGTTGGCGACGGTGGTGGCGATGTCGGCCACCAGGCTGCTGACGCCGGCGAGCTTGGTGTAGTCGATGTACTGCGGCTCGTCGGTCACCTGGTGGTAGTCGCGGTGCAGCCCGGTGGTGAAGAAGGTGATCGGGATCCCCCACCGCGCGTAGTTGTAGTGGTCGCTGCGGCAGTAGATGTTGCCCGGGTGCCCGTTGGCGTCCAGCGCGTAGTCGAAGACGAAGCCGTGGTTGCCGGTGCGGTTCACCTGCTCGATCAGGTCGCCCAGCTGCGTGGACAGGCGCCGCGAGCCCACCAGCTGCAGGTAGTGCGGCCCGCCGTGCAGGGCGGCGCCCGTCTTGTCCTGCCCCGTCTCGTCGTCCGCGGCGCCGCGGCCGATCATGTCCATGTTCAACTGGGCCACGATCGAGTCGCGGCTGATCCCCGCGGTCGGGTGCTCGGTGAACCAGCTCGAGCCCAGCAGCCCCTTCTCCTCGCCGGTGTGCCACACGAAGAGGATCGACCGCCTGGGCCGGTGCGCGGCCAGGTACTCGGCGACCTCCAGCACGGCCGTGCTGCCGCTGCCGTCGTCGTCGGCGCCGTTGAACACGCTGTCGGCGCGGGCGCCGTGGCGCGCGCGCAGCGCGGCCGCGGCGGCCTGCCACTGCTGCGTCAGCTGCGGCGTGGCCGTCTCGGGCTCACCCTCGAGCCCCTCCTTGCGCAGCAGCGCGTTGAAGGCGCGCACCGAGTCGTGGTCCAGCGGCTGGGGCGAGGTGCCCACGTGGTCGTTGTGCGCGCCGATCGCCACGAACTGCCCGCGCAGCGCCGGGTCGGTGCCGCGCAGGATGGCCACCACGTTGCGCGCCGGGAAGGGGGTGGGCTCGTCCTTGAACTGCACGCTGGCGTTCACCGTGGCGCCCGTGGTCCCCACCTCGGCCCCCGCCAGCGGACGGCCCAGCAGCCGCTCGGCCGCGGCGTTGCTGATCATCAGCCCCGCCGGCCCGCTGCCGGCCACCGCCGGCTGCGCCGGGTCGCGCAGCTCCACCTGCGGCTGCACCAGGAACTCGCGGATCCCCGCGGGGGCCAGGTCCAGCGCCACGATCGCCACGCCCGCGGCCTGCGCGTAGCGGTCCAGCGGCCCCGCCATCCAGAAGCGCCAGCTCTTGCTCCCGTTGGGCCCCGGGGGCGCGTCGAACACCACCAGCTTCCCCGCCGTCCGCGCGGGGTCGATCATCCCCTGCGTGCCCAGCTGCCCGCCGTAGACGACCTGCGCGCCGCTGGCCATCAGCTTGTCGCCGAAGCTGAACGCGCCGGGAACGGTGGGAAGGAGCCCGTAGTCCTGCCCCAGGGCGAGCGCGGTGCCGTTCGCGGTGAGCGTGGCCGACGGGTCCACGCCCTTGCGGCGCAGCGGGATGGTCTGGAAGAAGGTGCCGTTCTCGCCGGCGGGCTCCAGCCCCATGCGGCGCGCCTCGCGGGCGATGTAGTCGGTGCCCTTCACGTTCCCCGCCGTCCCCGCCTCGCGCCCCATCATCGAGTCGTCGGCCAGGATGTAGAGGCGCGTCATCGCGTCGGCGGCGGTGATCGCGGCGGTGGTGGGCTGCGGCGCGTGCTTCAGCGGCTGCTCCTGCTGCGCCGCCGCCGGCACCGCCGCCAGGGCCAGCGCGGCCACGGCCGCACCGGTGCGTAGATGGATGTTCACGATCGGTACGGACCCGTCATCTGGAGTGGAACGGGGGAACGGCGGGCGCGCCGCTCCCGGGAGAAAGGTGCTGGAAGATTCACATCGACCGCTGGTGGGGCAACATCAATCGCGGTCACGCCGGCCGGTGGGGACGGGCGGCTGAAGCCACGGCTACGACCACGGGAAGCCTCGCAAACCGCGCGAGGCTGCGGGCTCGGCATCCACGCGCACCACGATCCCTGATGCGCGCACCGGCATCACGTCCGCCCCGCCGCCGGTAGTCCGCGCAGGCGGACTTCGTGTAGTCGTTGCAGCGAATTCATTCGCCCCTGCCGGCCCAGCGACCGACCGGCGTGACGGCAGCGACGCTTCCAATGCACGCGCGCGCCGCCCCGGACCCTCCCGGGGCGGCGCGCGTCATCCTACGCGGCCGCGATGGCGAAGTTTCGTTTCACCCGCGCACCGGCGCGGCGGCGGCGGTGCGGGCGGGCGGCTGCGCGCGGGCGGCGGCGGTGGCGCGGGCCAGCGCCTCGGCCTGCGTGCGCGCGCCGCGTACGATCCCCAGCGCGCTCTGCAGCTGCGTGTCGTGGGGGATCCCCAGCTTGAACGACGCGCTGTCGCCGAACGCCAGGCTCGCCACCCGGCCCTGGATCATCCGGTCGATCAGCGTGGCGCCGGCGTTGTACTGCCCGCGGTCCACGTGCACGCCGTCCTTCTCCAGCCGCCGGTACAGCTCCTCGCGCCACGCCGGGTCGGCGGTGAAGCCGGGGCGCGCGCCGCGGCTCAGCTCCAGCGTGTACTCGCTCAGCACCTGGTTGCTGGCCGTGGCCCGGGCGCTCAGCGCGCGCAGCAGCGTGCGCTCCGACGCCGAGATCGAGTCCTCGCGCACCACCACGTCGGGGGTGATCCCGCCGCCGCCGTACACCGGCCGGCCCGCGTCGCTGTGGAACACCGGGCGCGCGGCCAGGGCGCTGTCGCTGGGCGGCAGCGTGTCTTCGGGCGCGAAGGTGCCGTCGGGGTTCACCTTGCGCGGGCGCTGGATGGAGCGGCCGCTGGGGGTGTACCACTTCCCGGTGGTCAGCTTCATCGCCCACCCGCCCTCGAGCGGGAAGAGGTCCTGCACCAGCCCCTTGCCGAAGCTCACCTGGCCGACCACCACCGCGCGGTCGTGGTCCTGCAGCGCGCCCGCCACGATCTCGCTGGCCGACGCGGTCCCCTCGTCGGTCAGCACCACCACCGGCTCGCCGGAGAGCAGCGGCGCTTCCTCGGCGCGGTAGACCTCCTGCGGCGCGTTGCGGTACACCACGCGCAGGATCTCCTGCCCCTTGTCCAGGAACAGGTTGGCCATGCGGATCGACTGCTCCAGGCTGCCGCCGCCGTTGCCGCGCAGGTCCAGCACGAAGCTCTTCGCCCCGCGGCGCCGCAGGTCGGCCATGGCGTCGGCCACCTCGCGCGCCGAGGTCTCGCTGAAGCGGTCCAGCGGGAGGTAGCCGACGCCGCCGTCCAGCACCAGCGCGTAGGCGACCACGGGGATGTGCACCACCGCGCGGCGCGCCTCGATCTTCAGCGGCTCGGCCTGGCCGTGGCGGATGAAGGTGGCGTGCACCACGGTGCCCTGCGGGCCCAGCAGCCTGGCGGTCACGCGGTCCAGCGAAAGGCCGGTCACCTTCTGGCCGTCCACCTCCACGATGCGGTCGCCGATGTGCACGCCGGCCTGCTCGGCGGGGGTGTGGGGGTACACGCGCATCACCGTGGCGGTGTCGCGCACCTCCTCCACCAGCATCCCCATCCCGCCGTAGCCGTTGCGCAGGTTCTCGCGCTGGAAGTCGGCCAGCTCCTCGGGCGAGTACAGGTCGGCGTACGGGTCGCCGATGCGGCGCAGCAGCCCGCGCGCGGCCAGCTCGTACAGGCTGTCCTGCGACACGCCGTCCACGCCGTAGGCGGCCACGCGGGTGAGCACCTCTTCGAACAGGCGCCCGTTCTCGCTGATGGCGCTCTGCAGCATGAAGCCACCCACCACCACCGGCAGCACCAGCGCCGCGAGCACCGCGCGCTTCACCTTCCGGGCGCCCGTCTGCGGGGGGCTGCCGCCGGCCGTCTTCCGTTCACGCATCTGCTGTCCCGTGTGGCGCCCGGGTGGGCGCAGGTCGGTCCGTTCGGACGGGCGCGCGCTCCGCCGTCCGGCCGGGTGGTTCCCTGCCGTGATGGGTCCGCGGGAGTACCCCGCCGCCCGCCGGTTAGATCCCGCTCCCCTGCCTCGTCAAGGGGAACGTACACGCCCCCGCACGTCTGACGCCAGCGGCGCGACGCGGGTTGCGGCGGACGGGGTGCGGGCGTGAGGTGGAGGGGTGCGAGCGGCTAACGTGGACGTCGGCGGGAGCGAACCGCCACGGGCGCGATGCGGCGGCGGGTTGCGCCCCGGATCACGAGCAGCCGTCGAAGGACGTCCGATACCGCCTCGAGCGTTTCCGCGCCCACGGCACCGATCCGCCTGCTGAAACGTACGTCGGAGATGGACCGGAGGTGCTCGCAGAGGAGATAGCTCGGGATCCGGAGCCCGCCTTCGGGCGGATAGACGGGCACATGCGAGGGGACACCCCGATAGCGAGAGGTGAGCGGGATGACAAGCGCCACCTCGAACGGAACCCGTTTCGGTGTCGATACTACGAGCACGGGGCGAGTGCCGTCCTGCTCATGGCCACGCACAGGCCCGAGATCGGCGTACCAGACCTGTCCGCGAACCGGCGCCACGTTTCAGGCCAGATATGCGGGGTCAACGATCGCTGGATCGATCGAGGCGAGTTCCTCCATGTAGTCCCGCCAAGCCACCGGATCTGCCTTTAGCCGTTCGTACGCTTCGCGCATCGCTTTCTCGAATGCCCGATTACTCCGCGCGGAGTTGCGACGCCACGTGAGCCGCGTCAGCCCCAGCGGCCGGAACCGCACCTTTCGGCCTGAGATTCTGTCAGACATGGATCGTCTCTTGAAACTCGAGAAAATCGGATTCGTGTACGCTCAATGGGTCGAGCATCGCGCACTCACGCAGCATCGCGTTCCACGCCGCGGGATTGGCTTGCAGCGCGTGCCAAGCGGCGTTCTCTCGGGCGAAAAACGCGTCTGCTCCCGCTCATCTGCCGCGGTGGATGCCCTGCGGACCGCACCGCGTCTGATCGCCGGAACACGCCGGGCGAAGCGATGAAGCGGCATCGCCAGGCGCCCTGCTCGGTATCCATCAAACCCAGCGACGCTCATTCGTACACGTAGTCCTGCCAAGCCACGGGATCGGCGCGAACACGGTCGAACGCTGCACACATTCTCTCTCCGAACTCCCGGCCCGCACGCTCGAAAGTGCAGGAATGCGCCCTGAGCCGCGTGAGCCGCGCCGGAGAAACCGAGCTTTGCGATGCTGATTCGCCATGGGTCGCCTTCGCTCGCGAAAACCGAGCATCAAGCATAACGATACCCCGCCACACCCGTCAAGTCCGTCCAGTACGCGCCACCGGTGGTACAGTGTAAACGTGACGACCAGCTTTCGGCGTCCACGAGTGATCGTTCAAAACGACGCTCGATTGAGACACAACACCAAGTCACTCATCCACTTACAATCCCCGCTGGCGAAGCCGCCCACCATCCGCGAGTTGCCGCGCCGTTCACGCCTCCGGCGGCCACACGCCCGTCGATCGATTCCAGCGTGCCCATCCTCCAGGCCGGGAGCACGAAAGAAAAACTTGGCGCGGCTCTGCCATTAGCACGGCGAACAGCGACACCACCGCCTCGGCGCGCATCTTCGTGGCCGTAACCCTCACGGTCGATCGCCAGAATGGCCGGATCATCGAGCAGGTGGAACACGATCCCGATGGCTCGCCGGGGCGGTACGTGCGCTGAGCGGCGGACCGCGGGACGAAACCGAAGCGGCGGAGACGATCAACGTCTCCGCCGCTTCGCTTCATGCTGCGGGAATCGGAGCTACCGCAGCGAGTAGAGATACGCGGCGATGTCACGGGCGTCGCGCTCGGTGACGCCCAGGTTGGGCATGGCGGTGAGCGAGTCCACGCCGGGCGGATTCTCGATCCAGCGCACCATGTTGGCGGGCGTGTTGCTCATCACCCCGGCGATGTAGACGCGGCTACCGATGCCGGCCAACGGCGGCCCCACGTTCCCCCGCGCGCCCGCCACGCCGGGGACGGTGTGGCAGGCGTTGCACCCGTAGCGCCGCATCGCCATCTGGCCGCGGTGCGGATTGCCGCCGCCCGTCAACGCCGACGCCTGCGCGGGCGACATCCGCTGCGTCTTCGCCCCGCACGCCGCCAGCAGGATCGCCGCCGCCGCTAAGGCGATCGACCGTACGCTCCGCATCGCTCCCCCGCCCAGCGACGCTGATCGTAGGGCGAGCTTCTTCCGAGCGCCGGGATCGCGTCCGGGTAGATCCCTGTAGTCCGCGCAGGCGGACTTCGTGTGGTCGTTGCAGCGAATTGATTCGCCCTTCCTGGACCGGAAGATCTGCATCGTCTCGCCCCTCACATCGTGCCCAGGACGCGGCCGGCCTGCCAGCGCGCGCCGCGCCGCTCGCTCTCGCGCATCCACGCGGCGATCAACACCAGCGCGGCCACCAGGTAGGCGGCGCCGGCGGGGACCCACATGATCAGCCCGGCGAGCTGCTGGTCCTCGAGCGGCGTCAGTCCCCACGCGGCCGTCGATGCGCCGTACGCCGGGTACCACGGCCGGCTCGTCAGCGTCAGCAGCGCGCCCAGCCCGCCGCTGTGCATGGCCGTGGCGAAGAGGTAGAGGACGGAGGCGCCGTACCCCATCCGCCCCTCGCGCCCATGGATCACCGCCCACCAGAAGAGCAGCCCCGTGCCCAGGAAGCTGGCATGCTGCAGCGCGTGAACGAATCCGGAGCGCACCGCCGCCTCGTACGCGGACGGCAGGTGCCAGAGCCAGAGCGCCGCCGCGTGCAGGAACCAGCTGACGAACGGACCCGTCACTCCCCGCCACGCGGCCCGCACCGGCGCCGCCCTGGCCCATCCGCCGATCCGGCGGCGCCAGCGCATCGGCACGGCCCACAGGAGCGGGAGGAGCGGGCGGCCCAGCACCAGCAGCGGCGCGGCCACGGCCATCAGCAGCTCGTGCTGCACCATGTGCGCGCTGAACAGCGCCTCGCCGATCGCGTGCAGCGGCGAGACCAGCGCGACGAAGAGCGCAAGCCATCCCCCCGCGAAGCACGCCGCCTCCCATCGCCGCACCCCGCGACCCGCGCCCGACCGCCGCCACATCCGCTCCACCCCGCGCGAGTAGAGCCACGCGGCGGCGAAGAGCGGAACCACGATCCCGGCGTCGAAGCTCCACGCCGTCCACGCGTCGTGCGGCGCCGGGGGCCGGCCCGCGTGCGCCAGCAGCGGCACGGGGATGACGATGGCCGCAGCAACCACGATCAATGGGGCGGCGAGGCGCATCCTCCCCATCCAATCGTCTCGCGAACGGTTTGGCCGATCGTCACCCGGCCTTCGCGCGGGCGGAAAATATAGATCCTTCAGTCGCTCAAGCTCCCTCAGGATGACATTCCCGGGCTTCTGCGACGACGTCCCCCGCGCTTTCGGCGGTGACGGTCGCCACACGGTTGCAAACGCACTCACGCACTCACGCACTCACGCACTCACGCACTCACGCACTCACGCACTCACGCACTCACGCACTCACGCACTCACGCACTCACGCACTCACGCACTCACGCACTCACGCACTCACGCACTCACGCACCCGTTCCGCGATCAGATCCCCATGCAGGGGTTCAGGAACAGCTTGGGCGCCCACTGCGCCAGCACCAGCAGCGCGAAGAAGGCGCCGGCCAGCATCCCGAACATCCCCATGAAGCGCGCGCGCGCGATCGGCCCGCCGCCCTCGGTGGGCTCGCCGCCGCCGGCGCGGCGCCACTCGCGGTGCGCCACGATGCCCGCCGTGACCACCACCGCCAGCGTCAACAGCGTCACCAGGTGCAGCGGGATCATGTTCTGCCTGGCGCACGCCACGCGCACCAGCCCGTAGTCGATGCTGAAGCCGATCGCCCACGCCAGCGCGGGCCCCAGCATCCCGAACCAGAGCCGCGCCTTGCCGCGCAGATCCGTCGCGTGCACCACCTCGTCCGGCGCTTCGGCCATGGTCAGCGCTCCATCACGTCAGAGGACGCGCGGCCCCCAGTAGATGATCAGGTACAGCACCAGCCAGGTGAGCGAGATGTAGTACTGGTAGCCCGCCGCGTCGCTCACGTCGGGGTAGTGCTTCTTCTGCGCCCTGCCCGTCATGAACATGGCCGCCAGCACCAGGCACTCGAAGAAGTCGAGCACGATCAGCGTGGCGTGCATCACCACCACCATCCACGCGGCCGAGCCGTAGGCGTGCGTGTCCCAGCGAACGTTCAGCGCCAGCAGGTCGAACCAGCGGAGCACGCATGCCACCCCGCTCAGCGCCGTGCCGATCAGCAGCCAGCGGATCACCCCGGCCCGGTCGAACTCCTTCGCCGCGCGGTCGGCGCGGTACATCGGGTAGGTGGTGACCAGCAGCACCGCCAGGCTGATGGTGGGGATCAGCAGGTCCGGGTTGGGCGTGCGCCCCGGCGGCCAGCTGAACTCGTTCTGCCGGAGATAGAGGTAGCTGGCGACGGCGAGGACCAGGGTGAACCCCTCGATCACGATGAACCCCAGCGTCCCCCACCAGAGCAGCGCCTTCGGCCCGAAGACCACGGTCGGCAGGCCGCTGACGTCGAGGACTTTCTGCTCGCGCGTGCTCATGCGGGTTCCTCGGCGAAGCCGCGCTCGCGCGGCTCCTTGCGCCTGGGCCAGAACCAGAGCACCAGCGGCGCGAACATCAGCGCCGGGCCGACCAGGAACGCCCAGGGCGTGAAGATCCCGAAGATGAAGGTGACCCCGATCGTCAGCGCGACGATCAGCGGCCAGATGCTGGGCCCCGGGTGCTCGTAGATCGACTCGGGCTCGGCGTCCATCACGCTGGTCACCAGCACCTGGCGCTTTCCGGCCGCCATCCCGGTGACCACCGCCGCGTCGGGCGAGCGCTCCCAGAGCGGATACAGCCCGTCCACCACCGGGATGTGCGCGAAGTTGTACGGCGGCGGCGGCGAGGCCGTGTCCCACTCCAGCGTGTGCGCGCCCCAGGGGTCGGCCCCCGCCGGGAGCCCCGCGGCCAGGCTGCGGACCACGTTGGCGATGAAGAGGACGACGCTCACCGCGATCATCACCGCGCCGATCGTGGAGAGCAGGTTGAGCGGCCCCCAGCCGGTCTCGGGAAGGTAGGTGTAGACCCGGCGCGTCATCCCCATCAGCCCCAGGAAGTGCTGGGGGAAGAAGGTGACGTTCACGCCGATGAAGAAGAGCCAGAAGTTCCACTTCCCCATCCGCTCGGAGAGCAGCCGTCCGGTGAGCTTGGGGAACCAGTAGTAGAAGGCGGCGAAGAGCGGGAAGACGAAGGCGCCCATCTGCACGTAGTGGAGGTGCGCCACGATGAAGTAGGTGTCGTGCGCCTGCTGGTCGAACGGCACCGAGGCGATCATCACCCCCGTGATCCCGCCGCACACGAACAGGACGATGAAGCCGATCACGAAGAGCAGCGGGGTGTCGAACCTGGGCCGCCCGGCCCAGAGGGTGGCGATCCAGCAGAAGATCTGCACGCCGCTGGGGATGGCGATCATCAGGCTGGCGCCGGTGAAGAAGCTCTGCCCCAGCTGCGGAAGCCCGGTGGTGAACATGTGGTGCACCCAGAGCCCGAAGGACACGAACCCCGTGGCCACCAGCGAGAGCACCAGCGCCGTGTGCCCCACCATCTTCCGCCGCGCGAACACCGGGATGATGTCGCTGACGTACCCCGTGGCCGGGATGAACATGATGTAGACCTCGGGGTGCCCGAAGAACCAGAACAGGTGCTGCCAGAGGAGCGGGTCACCCCCCTCGGCCGGGTTGAAGAAGTGCGTCCCCACCAGCCGGTCCATGGCCAGCATCGCGGTGCTGGCCAGGGCGACGGAGGGCATGGCGAAGAGGACCAGGAACGAGGTGACCAGCACCGCCCACACGTAGATCGGGATGCGGTTGAGCGACATCCCCGGCGCGCGCTGCTTGAGCACGGTCACGATGATCTCCACCGCCGCGGTCAGCGCCGCGATCTCGGTGAAGGTCACCATCTGCGCCCACACGTCCACCCGCTTCCCCGCGCTGAACTGCGGGCCCGCGAGCGGCACGTAGGCGAACCACCCCGCGTCGGGCCCGGTGTTCAGGAAGAAGCTGACGTACAGGAAGAGCCCCCCGATCACGTACGTCCAGTACCCCAGCGCGTTCAGCCGCGGGAACGCCACGTTTCGCGTCCCCACCATCAGCGGCACCAGGTAGAGCGCCACCGCCAGCTGGATCGGCACCCCGAACAGGAACATCATCGTGGTGCCGTGCATGGTGAAGATCTGGTTGTACTGGTCCGGGTCGAGCAGGTGGTTCTCGGGCCGGGCCAGCTGCAGCCGGATCATGAACGCCTCGATCCCCCCCAGCAGGAAGAAGACGAACGCGGTGATGATGTAGCGCGTGGCGATCGACTTGTGGTCGGTGGCGATCAGCCACCCCCACAACCCCCGGCGCGGGCGCCAGGTGCGCTCCATCAGCTCGCGCTCGGCCGGGTTCAGCAGCCCCGCCGGCACCCGCGCCTCAGTGCTGGACACACGGCCTCCGGGTCATTTCAGGCTCTCCAGGTAGCTGAGCAGCGCGTGCAGCTCGTCGGGCTCCAGCGGGTTGGGCGGCATGTAGGCGCCGGGCTTGATCGACTGCGGGTCCAGCACCCAGCCGCCCAGCGAGCCGCGGATGTTGGGGAGCGTCCCCGCGGCGAGGGTGGTGCGGCTGGCCAGGTGCGTCAGGTCCGGCCCCACGCGGCTCCCCGCCTCGGTGCCGCGCACGGTGTGGCACATGGCGCAGCGCGTGGAGAGGAACACCTGCTGCCCCGCCTGCTGCACGCTGTCGGCCGGGGCGGGCGCGGAGCGGAGCTGGTTGCGGTACCAGGCCGCGAACTGCGCGGGCGGGTCGGCGATCACCAGGAAGTCCATCCGCGCGTGCTGGTAGCCGCAGAACTCGGCGCAGCGGCCGTGGTAGACCCCGGCGCGGTCCGCGCGGAAGTAGGTGGTGTTGGTGTAGCCGGGGATCAGGTCCACCTTGCCGTGCAGGTTGGGGACCCAGAACGAGTGGATCACGTCCGCCGCCTGCACCTCGATGCGCACCCGGCGGCCGACGGGAACGTGGATCTCGTTGGCCGTCTCGAAGCGGTTGCTGGGGACGGGGTCGATGTACTGCACCTGCCACCACCACTGGTGCCCGGTCACCCGGATGGTGAGCGCGTCGGGCTCGGCGAAGCTGGCCAGGGCGCGGCCGGTGGTGAAGTCGTAGATCAGCGTCACCAGCAGGATCAGCGTGGTCACCCCGACCGCCCCGTAGATCCAGCGGTGGATGTGCCGCTCGGCCGCCTCGCCCGAGTAGTTCTCCACCCGCCGCCCCCCCCGCCACAGCGCGTAGAGCAGGAACCCGGTGGTGACCACGAAGACGGCCGAGCCGACGATGACCAGGTACCAGGTCAGCGCCGCGATCCGCCCCGCCTGCGGCCCCGCGGGGTCCAGGGCCGAGAGGTCGCGGTGTCCGCACGCGGCCAGCGCGGCGGCGGCCGTCAGCGCCAGGAGAGCGCGGGGAAGGCGCATCGCCCGGCTCACGGGAGCTGCGGCTCGGGGCGGGCCGCGCGGTTGGGCCGGCCCTCCTGCATGTGGTCGTTGCGCGGCGACCAGGTGTCCCTGGGCGTGAGCCCGCTGATGCTGCGCACGTACGCCACCAGCTGCCACAGCTGCGTGTTGGAGATCTTCCCGCGGAACGACGGCATCCCGTTGGGGCGCCCCTCCACGATGGTGGCGAAGACGTTCTCGGGGTCGCTGCCGTAGATCCACTCCGCGTCGTTCAGCGGCACCCCCATCCCGCCGCCGCCGCCGGGCGCGTGGCAGCCGGCGCAGTTGAACTGCTCGTACCAGGTCTGCCCCTGGCTCACCGCCCAGCGGTTCTCCTGGTAGACGCCCACGCTGGGGTCGGCCGACTTGGGCCCGGCCTGGATGTCGGTGGTCTGCACCGCGGGAAAGGCGGTGGCGCCCGGGGGCGTTTCCTGGAAGCTCCGCTGCTCGAGGTCGCACCCCGCGGCCAGTGCGGCGAGCGCCAGCACCGCGGCGGGGCGGAGGTACGGAGGTGCGAAGGTGCGCTTCATCGGGCCTCTTCCGGTTCCGCGGAGCTCCGGTCCACGCGCGGGACTCCGTAGGCGTGCAGGATGGAATCGACCTCCGTCCGCCGGTCGCGGAGGATGCGCTCCACCTGGGCGGCCAGCGCCACGTCCTCGCGCCGCACGCCCATCGAGATGTCGAAGACGAAGGGGAGGAACGGCACGTCCACCTGCGGCGACACGGGAACGATCTTCAGCGCCGCCTTTTCGCGCGGCGCGAAGTACCCGGCCAGCGGCCCCCAGACCACCGCCACGTCGATCTCGCCGCGGGCCAGCGCGTCCAGGATGCGCGCGGGGGGGTTGGGCTGGGTGTAGTCGCCGTAGACGGTGTAGCCGCGCACGTTGTCCACCACGCCGCGCGCGGCCAGCGCGTGCGCGGGCGGCGTGTTGGCGTAGTCGTCGCCCACCAGCTGCACGCCCACCTTCACGCGCTTCAGCACGGCGTCGTCGAACGAGCGGACGTCGAACCCCGCGTCGCTGCGGTAGACGAAGACGTAGGTGGAGCGGTAGTACGGCCGCGTGGCCAGCACCATCTCGAGCGAGCTGGGGACGCCGGCGATCAGGTCGCACGCCCCGGCCTTGAGCGTGTTGCGGATGAAGCCGCGCCGCTGCGCCCACCAGGTGTAGGTCACCCGCCGCCCCATCTCCCTGGCCAGCAGCTGCGCGATGCGGTTCTCGAACCCCTCGCCCGCCTGGTTGCTGAAGGGGAGGTTGTTGGGGTCCGCGCACACCCTGAGCTCCCCCCTGCGCGCCGCCGCCACCGCCGGGGACTCGGCCCGCAGCCCCAGCGTTGCCGCCGGCCGCGCATCCGCCGGCCGCGCCGCCCCGCCGGCGGACGGCGCGCGGGGCGCCGCCCGCGAGTCCGAGCACGCCGCGAGCGCACCGATCGCCATCATCCCCACCGCGAAACGAGTGGAGACGAGCCCGCGCATCTCGTTGCGCAGACGCAGCTTCGCACTCGCGCACTCACGCACTTGCGCACCCGTGACGTTCATGGCAGCGCGAACACGTAGAGCGTTCCCCCCTTCATGGTGTGGTCGGGAAGGTCCTGGCTGGCGCCGGCGGCGCCGTCGGCGGCGGTGGGGTCGCCCTGCGAGAGGTCGTTCTCCACGATGGCGCCGGTCCACCCGCCCACGCCGTCCATCACCGCCACGTACTGCTTCCCGTCCGGTCCGCGGAAGGTGATCGGCTGCGAGACGATCCCGCTCCCGGTGCGGAACTGCCACAGGATCTTCCCCGTGCGCGCGTCCACCGCCCGGAACCAGCGGTCCATCGTCCCGTAGAAGACCACGTCGCCCGCGGTGGCCAGCGCGCCGCTCCACAGGGTGAAGCGCTCCTTGATCGACCAGGTCTTGCGCCGGCGGACCGGGTCCCAGGCGAAGAACTCGCCGCGGTTGCCGCCGGGGCCCGCGTACCAGGCCGAGACGATCCCGGTGTACGGCGTGCCGGCGATGTAGTTGGCCTCGGTCCCCTCCACGTCCATGCACAGGTTCTGCGCGGGGACGTAGAGGAGCCCCGTGCGCGGCGACCAGGCGGTGGGCTGCCAGTCCTTCCCTCCCCCGGGCGTGGGGCAGATGCCGCGCGTGACCACGCCGGTGCGCACCGCCATCTCGGGGATCTCGCGCGGCTGGCCGGTCTTCAGGTCCACCCCGCGCATCATGGTGTTGTAGCCGAAGGTGTCGGCGGAAAGGACCTGCCCGGTCTGCCGGTCCATCACGTACATGTACCCGTTGCGCTCGGCGCGCACGAGCACCCGGCGCGTCTGCCCGCCGATCGGCAGATCGAGGAGGACGCTCTCGTTGATGGCGTCGTAGTCCTGCCGGTCGTGCGGCCAGAACTGGTAGGCCCAGCGCGCCTCGCCGGTGTCGGGGTCGCGCGCGAAGATCGAGGCCGCCCACTTGTTGGCGCCGGGGCGCAGGTCGGGGTTCCACGGGCCCGCGTTGCCGGTGCCGTAGTAGACCAGGTCCAGCGCGGGGTCGTAGCTGATCCACCCCCACACGGTGGCGCCGCCCTGCTGCCAGGCGCCCGGCGGCCAGCTGGTGGCGCCCAGGTCCTTCCCCCGGTCCTTGGGATAGAAGGCGTGGAAGCCGGGGCCGATCAGCACGTCGGTGTCGGGCCCGGTGTTGTACGCCTTCCACGCGGTCTGCCCGGTGGCCGCGTCCAGCGCCATGATCCACCCGCGCACGCCGAACTCGCCGCCGCTGTTCCCCACCAGCACCTTCCCCTTCACCACCAGCGGCGCCATGGACATGGTCTCGCCGCGGTTGATGTCGCCCACCCGCACGCGCCACGCTTCCTTCCCCGTGGCCGCGTCGACGGCGATCACCTGGTTGTCGAGGGTGTTGAAGAAGACGCGCCCGCCCGCGAACGCCGGCCCGCGGTTGATGTGGCCGCAGCAGCTCACCCCCGGCGCGGAGCGCTGCACCGGCGGGCGGTACTTCCACTTCACCGGCGCGCCGGGCTGCGCCAGGTCCAGCGCGAAGAGGGTGTTGGGGAAGGGGCTGAGGACGTACATCGTCGACCCGACGACCAGCGGCGCCCCCTCGTGCCCGAACTCGTTGTCGTCGCTGAAGGTCCAGGCGAGGCGGAGGGTGCGGACGTTGGACGCGTTGATCTGGTCGAGCCCGCTGAAGCGCGTGTTGGCGTAGTCGCGCGAGGGCATCACCCACTGCCCGTCCTCGGGGACGGTGACGTTACGGGGCGTGGTGGCGACCAGCGTGCGCACCTCGGGCCAGTTGAGGGTGCGGCTGCGCTGCTCGGCGCCGCGCTCGCCCGTCATCCCCCCCCACTCCACGCACGACCCCGCGCCCAGCGCCAGGCTCCCCAGCACCACGGCCGCCGCGCGCGCCCGTCGCCGCCAGGATCGCGGCCATCCGCCGCCCACCTCACGCACTCGCGCACTCGCGCACTCGCGCACCCGTTCGCGGTTCATGGCAGCGCGAAGACGTAGAGAGTTCCGCCACGGCCGGTCGCCTGCGGCAGGTCGGTCATCGCGCCGGCGAAGCCCAGGGCGACGGTGGAATCGGAGCCGTTCGCCTGCCCGGCCACCACCGCGCCGGCCCACCCGCCCACGCCGGAAAGGATGGCCACGTACTGCTTCCCGTCAGGGCCCCGGTAGGTCACCGGCTGGCCGATGATCCCCGACTCGGTCTTGAACTGCCAGAGGAGGCGGCCGTTGCGCGCGTCCACCGCCTTGAACCAGCCGTCCATGGTGCCGTAGAACACCACGTCGCCGGCGGTCACCAGGGCGCCGCTCCAGACGGGGAACTTCTCCCTGATCTTCCACGCCGGGCGGCGGCGGACCGGGTCCCAGGCGGTGAACTCGCCGCGGTGGCCCCCGGGGCCGGCGTGCATCACCACCGTCATCCCGACGAAGGGCGTGCCCTCGATGTAGTTGGCCTCGCTCGCCTGCACGTCCATGCACAGGTTGTTGTGGGGGACGTAGATCAGCCCGGTGCGCGGCGACCAGGCGCTGGGCTGCCAGTCCTTGGCCCCCGGCGAGGCGGGGCAGATGTCGGTCACCGGCCGCATCGAACCCGGGTCCTTGGCGGGGTCGGGGAGGTAGCGGCCGGTCTTGAGATCGACGCCGAGCGACGAGGTGTTGTGCGCGAAGGTGTCGGCGGAGAGGACCTCGCCCGTCTGGCGGTCGAGCACGTACATGTACCCGTTGCGCTCGGGGCGGACGAGCACCTTGCGCACGCGGCCGCCGATCGGCAGGTCCAGCAGGAGCTGCTCGTTGATCCCGTCGTAGTCGTGCACGTCGTGCGGGCTCCACTGGTACGCCCACCTCGCCTGCCCCGTCTCGGGGTCGCGCGCGAAGATCGACGAGCTCCACTTGTTGTCGCCGGGGCGCTGCGCGGGGTTCCAGGGGCCGGGGTTGCCGGTGCCGTAGTAGACCAGGTCGAGCTCGGGGTCGTAGCTGATCCACCCCCACACCGTGCCGCCGCCGATCTTCCAGGTGTCCTTCGGCCAGGTGCTCACCCCCAGGTCCCGGCCGCGGTCGTGCGCGTAGAAGGGCTTGAACCCCGGCCCGATCAGCACGTCGCTGTCCGGCCCGGTGCTCCAGGCGCGCCAGGCGATCTTCCCGTCCCCGGCGTCGAGCGCGGTGAGCCAGCCGCGCACCCCCATCTCGCCGCCGCTGTTGCCGACCAGCACCTTCCCCTTCACCACCAGCGGGGCCATGGTCATGGTCTGCCCATGGTTGATGTCGCCCAGCCGGGTGCGCCACACCTCGTGCCCGGTCTCGGCGTCGACGGCCACGGTCTGGTTGTCGAGGGTGTTGTAGAAGACCTTGCCGTCCCAGTAGGCGGCGCCGCGGTTCACCACGTCGCAGCAGGCCACGCCCTGCGCGGCGCGCTGCAGCGGGGGCGCGTACACCCACTTGAGCGCGCCGTCGTGCGCCAGGTCCAGCGCGAAGAGCTGGTTGGGGAAGGGGCTGACCACGTACATCGTGGACCCGACGACGAGCGGCGCCGCCTCCTGTCCGCGGCGGATCCCGGTGCTGAAGGTCCACGCCGGGCGCAGGCCGGCCACGTTGGCGGTGGTGATCTGGCTCAGCCCGCTGAAGCGCGTGCTCTGGTAGTCCTTGGCGGGGATCGTCCACTCGCCGTCCTCGGCCATGGCGGTGCCGATCCCCACCACGCGGCGCGCGGCCAGCGCCCGCCCGGCCGGCTCTGACCCGTGCGCCCCGGACCGAGAGCACCCCAACGGCGCGGCGCACGCGAGCATCGCCACCACCGCGCGGAGGGCGGCGCGGCGTGCCGGAGTGCGGCGGTGCTGAGTCACGGGGCTTCGCGCACGGCGTACGGTCACGGTGCTCCGGGCGGAGGTCGGGTTTGTGCGCGGCGGAGGTGGGGTCCACCGGTCGGACCGCAAGTCCATCACCACCGCGTGTAGCAGCCGAAACCGGCCACCCGCGTTTGTGGCAAATGAACGAACGATCTGCTCTGGAAGCGCCCCGTTTGCAGCTTCCGTGCCGATCTGGCCCTCGTCTTGCGCGCAAAGGTGACGGAAGAGAAAGGGAAACTGGACGGGCGGAGATGGACGGTCCTTGCACAAACCTGCGGCGAGACGAACGGTAAACCCATGGGCATCAATAGGATGGGGATCGCGCGAGCGAAGCCGGTGAAGATCTGCGCGGTGGTGCTGCTGGCCGCGTCGGCTGCGCTGGCCGCGTGCGGCGACGAAGACCGCACGCAGACCGAGTACACGGCGAGCGCGGACAAGAACTCCACCAGCGCCGACGACAGCGCCGCCACCCCGGCGCCCGCCGCGCCCACGGCCGACGACACCGCGCCGCAGCCGCTGCCGCCGCAGATCTCCTTCGCGGTCGCCCTGTCGCCGCTGGCGCGGGGTGCCACCGTCCGCGCGGCGAGCCAGGCGAATGCGGTCGCGGCATCGACCTCCATCGCCACCACGCTGGCGGGCGGGATCGCGGGCGCCACCTACGAGGGCGCGGTGCGCCAGGGCGCGTGCGACCGCATGGGCGCCACCATCGCTTCGCTGATCCCCGCGACGGCGGACTCGCTGGGCGCGGCGCGGGCGTCCGGCGACATCCCCATCCCGGCGGACAGCCTGACCCGGCGCGCGCACGTGATCGTCTACGGCCGCGGCGGCCGCCCGGAGGTCTGCGGAGCGATCCCCGGCGGTACCACGGGCCCGCTCGCCGCGCCGCCCCCGCCGCCGCCCGACACGGCCACGCCGCGCCCGCCGCCCCCCAGCGCGCCCGCCAAACCGGCGCCCAAGCCGTCGCCGGGCGAGAAGCGGGCGGTGGGGGACACGAGCAAGGCGGAGTAGGCCGGCGCCGGGCCCGCGCCCCCCGCGGAGGTTCGGTGTGGCCGGGTGGTGGCGCGTCGCCGCGGTGGTCGTGCGCGGAAGAGGCTCTTGGCCGGCCCTCCGCCCGCGAGGCCCCCGCCCCGCGCGCAGCTTCGCGCGCGCCGCCCCTCCCCCAAAAACCGCCTGGGGGAGGGGCTTCTCTCGCCCTGCACGCTCTGCTCGCGACGCAGCTTCGGTGTGGCCGGTGGTGGCGCGTCGCCACGATGTCTGCGCGCAGTCCGCGAAGGCGGACTTCCCGAAGTTCCAGCGGCGGGTTTCAACCCGCCGTGAAGCGCGCGGTTCGCGATCGCCGGTGCAAAGCTTGCTCATCGCGGCGGTGGCCCGCTGCCGCTCCGAGGCGGATCCCGATCCATCCGAGACCCGGTCATCGCCGCCGTGCAACCCAGCGTCCCTGGCCCGCCGCCACCGTCCGACCGGGAACCGTTCGCCGGGCTGGGAGCGGCGCTCTTCACGCAGTCGCCGTTCAGCATGGTGATCTACGATCCACAGGGGCGGCCGCTGGCGGTGAACCCGGCGTTCGAGCGGCTGTGGAACGTCACGCTCGACACCGTCCCCGCGGACTACACGGTGCTGGCGGACCCCATCCTCGAGCGGCAGGGCGCCCTTCCCGTGATCCGCCGCGCCTTCCAGGGCCAGACGGTGATCACCCCGCCGGTGTGCTACGACATCTCGCAGGTGTCCAGCAGCCAGGGCGGACGCGTGCTGTGGACGCAGGGCTACTTCTATCCCGTCCGCGACGCCGCCGGCACGCTCACCCACGTGGTGCTCACCCACATCGACCTCTCCGAGCGCAAGCAGGCCGAGGAGGCGCTCTCGGCCAACGAGGAGCGGCTGCGCCTGGCCCAGCGCGCCGCGGGGATCGGCACCTTCGACTGGCACATCCCCAGCGGCCGCGTGGAGTGGACCGAGGAGGAGGAACGGATCTTCGGGATGGAGCCGGGGAGCTTCGAGGGGACGATCGAGGGGTGGGGAAAGCGCGTGATCGCCGAAGACCGCGAGCGGATGGAGCGCGAGATGGGCGCCGCGATGCAGCGGGGCGAGCGCGAGCTGGACTTCGCCTTCCGCATCACCCGGCCCGACGGCGAGGTGCGCTGGATCGAGGGGAGCGCCGAGTTCTTCTACGGCGAAGACGGCGCGCCGCTGCGCATGGTCGGCGTGAACATGGACGTGACCGACCGCGTGCGGCTGGACGAGGCCGGGCGCGCCGCCCACGCCGAGGCCGAGCGCGCCCGCGCCGCCGCCGAAGAGGCGAACCGCGCCAAGAGCGAGTTCCTGGCGGTGATGAGCCACGAGCTGCGCACCCCGCTCAACGCCATCGGCGGCTACGCCGAGCTGATCGAGATGGGGATCCGCGGCCCCGTCACCGACACCCAGCGCGACGACCTGCGCCGCATCCAGCAGAGCCAGAAGCACCTGCTGGGGCTGATCAACGAGGTGCTCAACTACACCCGCGTGGAGGGCGGCGCGCTGAGCTACGAGGTGGACGACGTGCCGCTGGCCGCCGTGATCGCCGGCGCCGAGGCCATGGTGCGCCCCCAGGTCCGCGCCCGCGCGCTCACCCTCGCCGTCCACCCGGTGGACCCCGCGCTCACCGCGCGGGCGGACGGCGAGAAGCTGCAGCAGGTGCTGCTCAACCTCCTCTCCAACGCGGTGAAGTTCACCCCCGGCGGCGGCACCATCGAGCTCGAGGCCGTGCCCACCGACGGCCACGTGGCCGTGCACGTGCGCGACACCGGCATCGGCATCCCGGCGGACCGGCTGGAGAGCGTGTTCGAGCCGTTCGTGCAGGTGGGCCGCTCGCTGAACAACCCCGCCGAGGGCGCGGGACTGGGCCTGGCCATCAGCCGCGACCTGGCCCGCGGCATGGGCGGCGACCTGGTGGCCCAGAGCGAGCCCGGCGTGGGCTCGACGTTCACGGTGATCCTGCCGCGCAAGGAAGGCTGAGGCCCTCACCCTGGCTTTCCGGCGCGACTGCGTCGCGCCCGGAAAGCCTGTCCCTTTCCCGAACTGCAGGAGAGGGACCCCGGGGGCGCTTCGCGCGACTGCTTCATCGTGTCGACAGAGGGACGTGCTCCCCCAAGACAGTTGTGGTGGCAAAGGTCGGAGCGAGATGGCCCCGGCCGCCGCCTGCACGATCACTTCTTCCGCGCGCCGAAGCCGCGTCCACACCGCAGCCGGTAGTCCGCGCAGGCGGACTTCGTGTGGTCGTTGCAGCGAATTCGAATTCATTCGCCCCTCCCCCATCCATCCGCCCTCGCTCCCCACCCGCCGCGGCGAAATCCGATCCGCTCCCATCGCCGTAAGCTGGCGTGGAACCCTCCACCCGCCTACCGTGTGCAACGGAACGTGATCGAAAACGCCCGATCCGCCGCGGGCGTCCGCCTCCCCGCCGCTCCCACGCCGATGATCCGGACCGCGGAGCACCTGGAGATCCTCAACGAGATCGCCCGCATCGCCACCACCGACCTGGCGCTGCGGCCCATGCTGCAGCGCATCACCAACGCGCTGGCGCGCACCTTCGGGTGGGAGTTCGTGGCCTGCGTGTCGATCGACGCGGCGCGCGGGTGCTTCGTGTGCGAGGCGCTCTCCACGGCGGCCGACACCGACGTGTACGTGGGCTACGGCCGCGAGCTGGGGAGCGGCGTGGTCGGCGAGGCGGCGCTCACCGGGCAGGCGATCCTGCTGGACGACGTGCGCGCGCATCCCAACTACGTGGAAACGCTCCCCGGGGCACGGTCGGAGCTGTGCGTGCCGGTGCGCCACCACGGCGAGACGGTGGCGCTGCTGAACCTGGAGAGCACCCGCCCGGCGGCGTTCCGCGGGCAGCTGCCGCTGCTGCAGACGGTGGCCGAGCAGGTGGCCGGCGCCATCGCCAGCGCGCGGCTGCACCAGGAGCTGCAGCGCCGCGCCCGGCTGCTGGAGATGGTGGGCGAAGTGAGCAAGGTGGCGATGGACGCGGGCGAGCTGGGGCTGGTGCTGGAGCGCGTGGCCACCTACCTGCACCAGCGCTTCCCCCTCCTGCTGGCCGCCATCCTGCTGGCCGACACCCGGGCCGGCGAGATCACGCAGACCGCCCACGCCGGAAGCGTGTACCGCGACGCCCGCCGCGGCGCGCGCTGGCCGATCGACACGGGGATCGTGGGCCGCGCCCTGAACACGGGCGAGCCGCAGCTGGTGCCCGACGTGCGCGCCGACCCCGACCACGTGCGGGTGAACGACGCCACCGTGGCCGAGTTCGCGGTGCCGATCCGCTACCGCCACCGGCTGCTGGGCGTGCTGAACCTGGAGGCCGACCACGCCGACGTGTTCAGCCCCGAGAACCAGGCGGTGTTCGGGATGATCGCCGGGCAGGTGGCGGGC
Source organism: Longimicrobium sp. (assembly GCA_035689035.1). GTDB lineage: Bacteria > Gemmatimonadota > Gemmatimonadetes > Longimicrobiales > Longimicrobiaceae > Longimicrobium. The sequence continues at coordinate 28,844 of DASSME010000569.1, forward strand.
GCCATCCACATGGCCTCGGTGAACCAGGAGCTCGAGGAGGCCAACGAGCGGCTGCTGGAGGCCAACCGCCGCCTGGAGCGGCTGTCGCAGCTGGACGGACTGACCGAGATCGCCAACCGCCGCGCCTTCGACGACGCGCTGGCGCTGGAGTGGCGGCGCTGCGGCCGCGCGAAGGGGCCGCTGGCGCTGGTGATGGTCGACATCGACTGCTTCAAGGACTTCAACGACCACTACGGCCACCGCCGCGGCGACGAGTGCCTGCGCCAGGTCGCGGGCGCCCTGAACGACGGCGTGCACCGCGCCGGCGACCTGGTGGCCCGCTACGGCGGCGAGGAGTTCGCGCTCCTCCTCCCCTCGCTCGACGCCGCGCACGCCGCCGCCTTCGCCGAGTCGCTGCGGGCGCGCATCGAAGCCCTGGGGATCGAGCACGCGCTCTCGCCCGTCGCCCCGGTGGTCACCATCAGCGCCGGCGTGGCGACGGTGGTGCCGCGCAAGGACCTCTCTACCGCCGCCCTGATGGACTCCGCCGACCGCGCCCTGTACCGCGCCAAGCGCGAAGGCCGCAACCGCGTCGCCACCGCCTGACCAGCCGTCAGGCCGTCACTCACCGCCGGCCTCTCATCGCGGACGTCTCACCGCGGACGTCTCACCGCCGGTTGAAACCGGCGGCTGGAACTTCGGAAAGTCCGCCTTCGCGGACTGCATGACGAAGCATCCCCGCGCCAGGTCCGGGCGATTCGCACCGAAGCCGCGTACGCGGAGCCTCGCGCAGTCTGCGAGGCTTCTCGTCGTTGTTGCTGCGGCTTCAGCCGCCGGGTGCGATGCCCGCCATACGCAAGCTGATCCACCGCCGGGTCTGTGATTTGCTGGCAGGGTCGTCGATTGAACCCCCACCCTCGCATCCAGCCGGCGGCGGCACGTGGCCCGATCTTCCGAGCACGACGAGCACGAGGGCGAGGATCGTCCCGAGGGCGCGCCGGATCTGAGCGAGCAGGAGCAGAAGAAGGCCGACGAAGAACGGTCGCTGGACGCCAACACCACCCACGAGGTGATCCGGCTGGAAGGCGAGGAAGAGCTCAAGCGCTCCACCGCCGCGCTGGCGTGGAGCGGGCTGGCGGCGGGGCTGGCGATGGGCTTCTCGCTGGTCGCGGAAGGGTTGCTGAAGGCGCATCTCCCCGAGGCGCAGTGGGCGCCGCTGGTCACCAAGCTCGGCTACTCGTTCGGCTTCCTGATCGTGATCCTGGGGAGCCAGCAGCTCTTCACCGAGAACACGCTCACCGCCGTGGTCCCGCTGCTGGCGGACCGCACCGGGGGGATGCTGCGCAACGTGGCGCGGCTGTGGGGCGTGGTGCTGCTGGCCAACCTCCTGGGCGCGCTCATCTTCGCCTTCGTGATCGGCAAGACGGAGCTGTTCAAGCCCGAGGTGCACCACGCCTTCGCATCGATGGCGAAGAAGACGGTGGAGAACGGGTTCTGGCTGACGGTGCTCAAGGGCGTGTTCGCGGGGTGGCTGATCGCGCTGCTGGTGTGGATGCTCCCCGCGTCGCAAAGCTCGCACGTGCTGGTGATCGTGCTGGTCACCTGGCTGGTGGGGATCGGCGAGTTCAGCCACATCGTCGCCGGCGCGGTGGAGGTGTTCTACGGCGCCATCGTCGGGCTGGTCGGCTGGGGCGACACGGTCACGCGCTTCATCATCCCCACGCTGATCGGCAACGTGCTGGGCGGCGTGACGCTGGTCAGCTCGCTCAACCACGCGCAGGTGACCGCGGGAGGCGGAAAGAGCCATTGATGAGGCGCCGCCTGCATCTTTCGTTGATACTGCTGTTTACGGCGGCCCCGATCGTGCAAGGGTCCGCCGCCCACGCCCAGCAGCCGGGCGCTGACACGCTGCGCATCGGCCTGTTGCTCCCCGACTCGGCCGCGCGCACGGCGGTGATGGTGAGCGCCGCGCACGGGGTGCGGATGGGGGTGGACGAGGCCGCGCGCTCGGCGTCGCTCTTCGGGCGGACGGTGGTGCTGGTGGAGGGGGCCGACGCGGAGCGGCTGGTGCGCGAAGGGCGCGTGCAGGCGCTGCTGGGCGGCTTCGAGACGGGCGGGTGCCAGGCGTTGGCGGACGCGGCGCAGCGCCTTGGCGTGCTCTTCTTCGACCTGGGTTGCGGCGCGGACGAGCTGCGCGGGGCGGGGTGCCGGGCGAATGCCTTCCACGTGGCGCCCAGCGCGGCGATGGAGGCGGACGCGGCGAGGATGGCGGGTGGGGTGGATGGGCGCGTGGTGGCGTGGGACGCGCGGCTGGAGCGCTTCGGCGCCGACCAGCTGAACCAGCGGTTCCGCGCGCGCTACGGAGAGGGGATGGACTCCCAGGGATGGGTGGGGTGGTTCGCCGTGAAGGTGCTCTGGGAGTCCACCCTCCGTGCGCGGTCGGCGAAGCCGGCCGCGCTGATCGCGTACCTGCGCTCCGACGCAGGGCAGTTCGATGGCCACAAGGGCCGCCCGCTCTCCTTCCGGACCTGGGACGGGCAGCTTCGCCAGCCGCTCTACGTCACCTCCTCCACGCCAGCCGGTCCGGCGGAGATGCCGCGCGCCACGCCCGGTGACGAAGCTTCTTCGCGCGACGTGCTGGACCGGCTGGGCACGCCGCGCGAGCGGAGCGAGTGCCGATCGGAAAGCTAAAGCGCGAAGGCCGCCGCACCGCCGGTTGAAACCGGCGGCTGGAACTTCGGTAAGTCCGCCTTCGCGGACTGCACACGAGCACCGCCGCCAAGCGCAAACGGTCGCGCGACGCCTCGTTACTCCGGTTGGTACGGGCGACTGGAATGCGCGACCCCATCGCCGCACGACGGATGATTCGCGGCGCACCGATGCCGCGGCCACAGCCTCGCGCGGTTTGCGAGGCTTCCTGTGGCCGTAGCCGTGGCTTCAGCCGCCCCGGTGCGATGTCGGCGGCTCGAGCTGCGATGCCGGCAAGCCGCACCTGATCCCGCCGCCCACACCCATCGACCCACCGCCCGACCCGACCTTACGCCCACGATGCCCCGTCGATCCATCGCGCTCCTCGCTCCCCTGCTCTTCCCCGCCGCGCTGGCCGCACAGCAGCGCGCGCCGCTGGCGTTCGTGAGCAACGAGGGGTCGCGCGACATCAGCGTGATCAACACGGCCACCAATCGCGTGGTCGCGCGCATCGCGGTGGGCGTGCGGCCGCGCGGGATCCAGGCGAGCCCGGACGGGCGGCGCGTGTACGTGGCGCTCAGCGACGAGCATCCGAACGCCACCAGCCGCGGCGACGCCATCGCCGTGATCGACGTGGCCACCCGCCGCGTGGTCGCCCGCTACGACGCGGGGAGCGACCCCGAGCAGTTCGCCGTCACCCCCGACGGCACGCGGCTGTTCGCGTCGAACGAAGACGCGGGGACGGCGTCGGCCACGGACCTGCGCACCGGGCGCGTCGTCGGCACCAACGTGGTGGGGATCGAGCCCGAGGGGGTGGCGATCAGCCCCGACGGGCGGTGGGTGTACGTGACGGCCGAGACCAGCAACACCGTGTCGGTGATCGACGCGCGCGCCAACCGCGTGGTGACCAACATCCTGGCCGACCTGCGGCCGCGCGCCACCGCCTTCAGCCCCGACGGCACGCGCGCCTACGTGACCAACGAGGTGAGCGGCTCGCTGATGGTGATCGACACGCGCACCCACCAGCCGCTGCGCACCCTCACCCTCGACCGCGGCGAGGGGAAGCCCGTGGGCGTGGTGGTGTCGCCCGACGGGCGGCGGATCTACGTCGCCAACGGCGCCGCCGGCGTGGTGACCGTGCTCGACGCGCGGACGATGCGGCAGACGGCGCGCATCCCCGTGGGCCGCCGCCCGTGGGGGATCGCCATCACCCGCGACGGACGCCGCGTCTACACCGCCTGCGGCCTCTCCAACGAGGTGCACGTGATCGACACCGCCACGAACACCGTGATCGCCCGCATCCCCGTCGGCACGCGCCCGTGGGGCGTGGCGATCACGCGATGAGCGCCGAACCGGAGGCCGTCGCGCGCTTCCGCGTGACCGGCAGCTTCTCGCTGCCGCCGCCGCGGTCGCTGTTCGTGGTGAGCGGCCAGGTCGCGGACGGCGTGGTCCGGCGCGGCCAGCGTGTGATCGAGCCGGCCGGAATCGATGCGCCGGTGCACGGGCTCGAATACCTGCGGCTCCGTCCGTCCAGCGGGACCGAAGAGCGGGCGCTCACCTTCGTCTTCCCCGATCCGGAAACGCTCGGCCGCTGGAAAGTGCTGGTCCAGCCCGGCATCGAGCTCGTGCTGGCACATTGAGTACGCGTCCCCTTCTCGTGTAGCGCGATCACGCGAATCGCCCCAGCCTTCTCGCCACGGAGGGAAGATGGGTAGACCCGGCGGCCGCTCGTTGGGCTTCCTGCGCGACCTCGTCTCCCGCATGGTGGACGAGGTGGCGGCGGATGACGACGCCGACGAGTCACCGTGACGGCTGGTGCGGCGCGAGCGCGGGTGCCATCATCCGTCAAAGACGAATCATCCCCCGACTCGACCCCCATCGACCGTACATGCCTGAGACCGAACTCGTCTCCATCCGCAACTTCGGCGGGCAGATCCGCGTGCGCAGCGAAGACACGGGCGGCGCGCTGACCGTGGTGGAGCACACGCTGCCGCCCGGCCTCATCGCGATGCCGCTGCACACGCACCAGCGCGAGACCGAGACTACGCTGGTGCTGAGCGGCATGCTGTGGGTGCAGCTCGGCAAGCGCGTGCGCCGGATGGGCCCGGGCGAGAGCATCGCCAAGCCCGCGGGCGTGCCGCACACCTACTGGAACGAGGGGATCGAGCCGGCGCGCTTCCTGGACATGACCACGCCGGGCGGGTTGGAGCCGTGGTACCGCGAGGTCGCCGCAATCGTCCCCGTGCGCGGCGAGGTGGACATCACGCGCGTGCTCGAGGCGTCGCGCCGCTACGGCCTGGAGTTCGACATGGAGAGCCTGGTCGACATCATGTCGCGCCACGCGGTGCACCTGGCGTAGCGCACCGCCGTTCATCGATCCACCCAACGTGAAAACCCTCTCCCAGAGGCGCGGGGGAGGGTTTTCGCGTGGATCAACGCTGCAGGTGAATCCCTCGCGAATATGCGAGTGAACTCGCCGCCTCGCCGCTACAACGGCGCGCAGTCCGCCTCCGCGGACTTCGACGGCGAGATCACGGGCCGGGATCGACGGGGGATGACGGCACCGGGACGGGCGACCACACCAGCCGCGTGGCGAGCGCCCAGAGGCAGACGGCGGCGAAGCCCAGCAGCTCGCCGGCGGGGCGAACGGGCTGCCAGTCGGCGAAGATGCGGCGGGCGCTCTCGGCCAGGTCGCCCAGCCCCAACGCCGTCCCCTGCGCGGGGCCGATGCGCGTCCACAGCACGGGGATCACCGAGTAGCGCACCAGCGCCAGGATCACCGCCAGGCTGGCCAGGCTCGCCACCAGCCGGCGCGGAGTCCCGCCGCTGAACACGCTCCACGCGGTGATCGCCATCCCCGCCACCACCACCCACTGCACCAGCCCCGGCGGCGGAAAGAGGAACTCCAGCACCTGCGCGGTGGCCACCGTCCCGTACGCCACCGCGACCCACCCCACCACGCCCGACGGCGCCGCCCACGCGCCACGCAGCACCAGCAGGTACGCCAGCAGCAGCGCGAACAGCCCCTCCACGATCCCGAACAGGTGGTACTCCACCCCGTGCTCCAGCGGGGTGACGCCCGCCAGCACGCCCGCCGCCAGGAAGAGCAGCGACGCGGCCACCGCGCGGCGCGCGGGCGTCCAGGTCAGCGCGGCAGCCATTCCAGCGGCCCCGTCCGCATCTGCCGGTCGATCCGTTCGGCCAGCTGCTGCGCCCGCGCGCGCGTGGGTGGCGACAGCGGCACGGCCAGCACGCGGCGCACGCCGGCCAGCGCCTCGGCCAGCACCTGGTTGTTGTCGGCGCGGTACCAGGGGCGCGCGCCTGCGGAGAGCATCAGCTCGGCGCGGTCGAGCACGGCGCTCGCCCACAGCTCGGTGGCGGTGCGCACCTGCGTGGTGTCGGCGGTGTGCTGGCGGGCGGTGAGCGCCTCTTCCTCGGCCTCGGCGTAGCGGGCCAGCGCGCCGGCGGTGTCGCCCGCCGCCCGCGCCCGCTGCGCCGCGCTGATCCGCTCCCGCGCGCGAGAGATCCGCGGCGTGAACGCGTCCGGCGCCACCGCCACCAGCGCCGCGCTCCCCACTTCGCGCGCGCTCTGCGGGCTGGCGCGGTAGAGGAGGACGGCGAACACCGTCATCACCCCCAGCAGCACCAGCCCGCCGATCACCCACGGGTCGCGCCGGCCCGCGAGGGGACCGGGCGCCGCGGCGGCGGCGGGCTGCGTCACGTCGGGAGATGCGGATGCGTTCATCTCACGGATCGTTCATTCGAAGGATCTCTGCCGGCCGGGGCACCGGGTCGAGCCGCCGGCATCCAGCCCTCACCCTGGCTTTCAGGCGCGACTGCGTCGCGTCCTGAAAGCCTGTCCCTCTCCCGAACTGCAGGAGAGGGACCCGGGGGCGCTCCGCGCAGCTACTTCGTTCAGGTACCCGCTGCTGTTCTCCTGTTCCACCTCCCCTTTCTCCCGCGCAGCGGGGGAGAGGGGCCGGGGGAGAGGGGGCCAGCCGCGGCCGCCTCGATGTCCGCCTTCGCGGAGCGAACTACTCCCCCAGCCCCCGCGAGGCCAGGAAGTCGCGCACGTCGTCGCCGCGGATCGCCCAGTCGCCCAGGCGGCCCTTGTGCGGGCCGTGCCAGTCGCTGCCGCCGGTGCGGAACAGGCCCATGTCGCGCGCGGCCTTCTCGAAGAGCATGCTCTCCACCGGCGGCGTGTTCGGGCGGAAGCACTCGATCCCGTTCAGCCCCCACCCGGCGAAGGTGCGCACCTCGCGGTCGAACACCTCGAGCGCCGGGTGCGCCCACACCGACACGCCGCCCGCCTCGCGGATCGCGTCGATCGCCTCGCGCACGCTGGGAAAGATGCTGGGAACGAAGGCGCTCCCGCCGTCCTTCAGGTACAGGTCGAACGCCTCGCCCACGCTGCGCGTGTGCCCCGCCTGCTGCAGCGCCCGCGCCAGGTGCGGCCGCCCCAGGCTGCTGGCCTCGGGGCCCGCGATGCGCAGCACGTCGTCGAACTGCACCCCCACGCCCATCTCCTGCAGCCGCTTCACCATCTCCTGCATGCGCCCGGCGCGCCGCTCGCCGGCCTTGGCCTGCTGCGCGCGCAGCGCGGGGCTGTCGGGGTCCACGAAGTAGCCCAGGACGTGGATCTCGTTCTCGCCGTGGTGGGTGCTCAGCTCGATCCCGGGGACCACCGTCACCGGCTGCCCGCGCGCGGCGGCCAGCGCCTCGTGCAGGCCGTTCACCGTGTCGTGGTCGGTCACCGCGATGATGTCCAGCTTTCCCTTCACCGCCGCGTTCACCACCGCCGACGGAGAAAGCTGCCCGTCGGACGCGTGGGTGTGGATGTGCAGGTCGATCCGCTTCAAGCTCGGGCTCATTCGTCGTGTGGCAAAGATGACAAGGCCCGCCGCCCTCGTGATGTGCGTGCGGCGGCGGACCGATGGATCAAACGGTGTTTCGTCCCCCTCAGCGGCGCCAGGCCAGGCCGATCCCCCAGTCGGGCCCGTCGCCCAGGCTCACGCCGAAGCGCAGGCTCAGGTTGGGCGCGAAGTCGAAGTCGGCGCCCAGGTCGGCCAGCACGTCCACCTCGGCGTCGCCGTCGCTGAGCGGCGCCGCCACCGCCACCCGTGGGTGGATGAACGGCGTGATGCGCACCCCCGTCTCGGCGAAGGTGTGGCCCACGATCACCCCCACCTGCCCGCCGATCCCGCTGTGATTGCCGATCGCCCCCTGCGCCCCCAGCGAGAGCGCCAGATCCAGCGGCGGCGTCTGCAGGTTCAGCGGCTGGCGCCAGTCCGCCCCCAGCAGCAGGTACCCGTCGCCCAGGTCGGCGAAGCCGCCGCGCAGCCCCAGGTCGCCCGTGCCGAAGCCGCGCCGCCAGATCCCCTCGATCGCCAGGTCGCCCGGCCCGTCGCTCAGGTAGAGCCCGATGCCATGGTCGCCGCTGGCCGTGCTCTGGTACGGAAGCGTGAACACCTGCGCCTGCGCCCGCGTCGAACCCATCCCCGCCAGCACGAACGCCGCCGCGGCGGCCACCCACGTCGTCTTCTTCATCGCCATCCCCGAATCAGGTCCGCAACAAACGCCCCGCCCTGGCCACCGCGGCCACGGCAGGGCAGACGCGGCGCGAACGCTACAAGTTCCGGACCAGCCACCCCCCCGCCCCGAACTGCGCCACCGGGCGGGAGCAGCGGCCTCGCGTCCATCCCTTCGCGACGCTGCCGGTGTCGCTATACCTCGTTGCGGCGAGCGGGGTTCCGAAGGTACGCAGCCGTCGAACAGGCGCGCTGGACCACCGCCCCTGTTCGGCCACCGGAGGACAGCGGCACCTGCCGATGTGTCCGGTCGGGGGGAGAGCCCGGACGCGAATGCCAGAGTGGCGGGACCCGCCAACGAAGGAAGCGGCAGCGCCCGGCCCGGCGCTGCCGCTTCATCGGTCCTTCGATTCGAGCCGACCGTACCATCTCCGTCACGCCGCGATGGTCCGCGTGGGACGCCACCCCGTCACGGCTACGGCACGTATGGGAGGACGTACGGCGTGGTACGCCAGGGCGTGTACGTCAGCGGGCCGTAGGCGTAGTCGGCGCCGGGCGCCGTGGGGCCGCCGGGGTCGCCCCACCAGGTGCCGGTCACGTCGGCCGTGGCCGTGTCGAAGTTCCACACACCCACGTTCGCGTAGTTCGACAGGTTGCAGTTGTGCACCGGCGCGGCCACGAACATGTAGATCCCCCCCGACGCGCTTCCGCGGATGTCGCACGACTGCACCTGCACCGATGCGGACTGGATCGCGACCCCATACCCCGCCGAGCCGCGGATGAGCGTGCTCTCGAGGATCGCGTCGGCGCCCAGCTCCACGGCGGGCGACGACGCGCTGAGCGTGGTGTCCACGCGGCTGCGGGTAAGCCGCGACCCGGGCGAGAGCAGGCTCACCGCGCGGCCCACCTGGCGCAGCACCACGCTGTCGATCTTCACCGCGTGCGAGTCGAGCGCCGTGACCGCGGTCCACAGCGGGTCCACGTGCTCCACCCGCGCGTTGGCGATGGAACTGGGGGTGTCGGGAGCGCCGAACAGGACGATGCCGCGCCAGCCGTGCGCCGGGTCGGCGGCGGTAACCACCAGGGGGCTGGCGCGCGTGCCGCGCAGCTGCAAGCGCCCGCCCGACTGGGCGGCGATCAGCAGCGCCGAGTCCATCACGATGAGCGACCGGGCCTGGCCGGCCAGCACCCCGCCCGAGTCCACCACGATCGAGCCCTTCACGTGCCAGGGAAGCCCCGTCCGCACGTACAGCGAGGCGTTGAGGGTGCCGCCCAGCATCACCACCGTGTCGCGCGCGTTCCCCTTCAGGTGGTCCTGGTTGCTCGCGGTAGAGGTGTACAGGCGCTGGAACTGCGAGATGGAGGCCTCGATGGGGTAGCTCTGCCCTCCCGTCACCGTTGCCCTCGACGAGCCGTCGCTGCCGATCACCGCCATGGGAGTCACGCGGATCCCCACGTCGCCGCTCCCCTCGACGCGGTTGCCGCTGCCCACCAGGCGAACGTCGGTCATCCCGTCGATCAGCATGCCCACCCCCGCGGCGGACTGGATGACGGAGGACTGGAAGCGCGCGCTGTCTCCCAGCTCGACGGCGGAGAGCGCGGCGTTGGTGGTGGTGTCCACGCGCGACCAGCCCAGGCGCGACGAGCGCCCCCACAGCCACACGCCGGCCCCGCTCTGCCGCACCACGCTGGTGTCGACGAACACCAGGTGGCCGGTGGAGGTGATCGCCACGTGCCCGGTGTCGACGTATTCCACCCGCGCGTGCCGGATCTGGCTTCCCAACGACGGCGTGCCCTGCAGGTCGATCCCGATCCACCCCTGCGCGGTGTCGTACGCGGTGAACACGATCGGCGCGGCGGCCTGCCCGCGTGCGAACAGGCGGCCCCCGTTGGAGCGCAGCCCCGCGCCCGCGCCGAAGCAGAGGACGGCGCCCGGCTCAATGGTGAGCGTGGCGCCGGGCTGCACCACCACCGTGCTGGTGACCTGGTGCGGGTTCCCGCTCGCCGGCCAGGTGACCGACGCGGTAAGGGTGTCGCCGGGGTGCACCTGGCCCGAGCCCGTGCACAGCGGGTTCACCACCCGCGCGGGCGGGCGCGGCGGCAGCCGGCGCCCCGACTCGGGCTGCAGCGGAGCGTCACGCCCACATGCGGACAGAAGGAGGAGCATCGCCACCAGCGGCAGACACCGCGCCGCACCCGGGGCCGAACTTCCTTTCCGGCTCATGATCGCGCTCCTTGTCATCGGGTGAGACCAGGCTCCACCTCCCCACACCCAGCACTCACATCCATTATAGGACGTAAACATCTAGAACAAAGAATCTCGATCCTCCGCGATTGCGCATCGGTGCATCCGCCAGCGGCCTGGCCAACGGCTGGAGGTGCCCCTCCAGCCGCGGCAGGGTCGCAGGCACAGAGTTTCCCGCGCCGCCGGTGCACCCGGCCCGCGGAACCGGGCATCTGACTGCAGGGTCGTCACGCGCGCGGCACCGAACGCGTTCTCCCGGGCAGCGAAGTTCCGCAGCCATCCACATACTTCGCGGAGACGCAGATGAATCGTTCCCTCGTCCGGCACACGCTCACCCTCGCTGCCGCGCTGGTGATCAGCGCCTGCGGCAGCGGCGACCTCACGCTGCCCGGAAGTACCGTGCTGGAAATCACGCCCGACCGGGCGACCTACGCGGCGGGGAGCAACATGGAGTTCACGGTGCGCAACATCGGCGACCAGCCGGTGACGTACCTCATGTGCCGGCGCGAATACCAGCGGCTCACCAGCCTCGGCTGGTCCACGGTGGTTTACGAGACCCCGCCCTGCCTGCCGACGTTCGCGCCCCTGGTCCTTGCGCCCGGCGCGACCATCGACGGCGCGCTCACGCTCCCCGGTGAGCTGTCCACCGGCACGTACCGCGTCTACTTCCCCGACTTCGACCTGTCAGGCGAGAACCTGTCGTCGGCCGATCTCCAGACGCAGAAATCGTCGAAGCCTTTCCAGGTGACGCGGTAGCCTCGACGCGGCGCCGGTCTCCCCTGCCCCCTTCTCCCGAGCCGCGGGAGAAGGGGGTCGCTCGTTTCGTCAGGAGCCAACGGAGAATCCGGCACCGCCCGACCCGTCTAATGATCCAGACGCAGCACTCCGATCCCGTTATCCGCCGAGACCCATGTCCGCGGTCCTCCCATCCGACGTCCCCACTCGTTCCCTCGCCGCCGATGGCCGGTGCGGAGCGCGGCCGCGCGCCGCCGCAGCGGACCGGCTCCGCACCGCGCGCGGCGCCGTGGCCGCCGGCGCCGCGGTGCTGGCGCAGGGTCTTGCGTTGTCGTGGCCTGATGCGCCGGGCGTGACGGCGATCGTGGCCAGCTGCGCGCTCGCCCTGGCCTGCGCGGGCGCGTGGACCCGCCGCGGCCACATCCGTCACGCGGACGTGCTGCTTGCGACCGTCGCCTTCGGGGGGTTGGGGATGCTGGCGGGAGAGTGGATCGCGCGCTCCGCCGGCCGCCCGCCGCTGCACCACGCCGGGATGCCGCATGCGGCGCCGCACACCGCGCAGTCCCCGCTCGTGTGGGTCGTTACGACGGCGGTGATGCTGCTCGCCTGCGCGGCGGCGTGCCGTTGGAGCTGCGCCCCGCTCTGCAACGGAGGATGGAGGCGGCGTGTGGCGGCCCACCTCTCCGTGGCGGCGGCGATGATCGGCGGGATGGCGATCGGCGGCGCGCTCCTCGGCCCCGTGCCGGCGAGTCTGCTCGGCGTGGACGCCGCGATGCACGTGGGGATGGTGCTGGGGATGACGGGCGGCGTGGCCGGGGCGCTCCCGCTGATCGCGCGACTGGATTCGCGGGCTTGAGACCGATTCACGGAGGATGCGGCGCCGGACGCCACGACACCCGGACCGTGAGCCGGGCGGCCCGGAACGGAACGTGCTGCCCGCGCAGCCCTACGCGGCACGCAAACGGTTGACCTGAAACAGCTTCGACCTCGTGCCGACGCGAACCCCAGCGGGCCGTCGATCACGGCCGCTCCCGCCAAGGAGGGACGAAGATGAAGAAGCTGCAGCTGACGCCCGAACACCTGCGCGTCGACTCGTTCCCCGCCGAGGATCTGCCGGCGGGCGTCCCCGCGGGCGAGCGGGGAACGGTGCAGGCCCAGGTCACCATGCTGCCGTTCACCTGCCCCGAATGCGCGCCGACCCGGGGGCAGATCACCTGCCCCTGAGCGGCCCCACGCGGACGGTTCGCCGCCGCCACGCAAACCGGCCCCGCGTCTCGACACGAGACGCGGGGCCGTTCCGTCGATCCTTGTGTCCGGCAGGTTGAAACCTGCCGCTGGAACAGCGGGAAGTCCGCCTGCGCGGACTGCTGCGCCGGCCATCCGGCAGAGTGCACGCGACCGCGCAGACCGGAGCCTCGCGCGGTTTGCGAGGCTTTTCGTAGTGGTTGCTGCGGCTTCAGCCGCCGGTCGAACCCTGCACCGCAACCGAACCGGCCCCGCGCCTCATCATGAGCCGCGGGGCCGTTCCGTCGAACCTCCAACGTCCGTGCTACGTCAGCCGCCGTGGTCGCTCACGCAGCCGTCGCGCTCTCGCTCAGCACGGTGACCGTGTTGTCGACCACCTGCAGGAAACCGCCCGACACGGTGTAGCTGGTGCTCTTGCCGCCGCGGTCGATGCGCAGCGTGCCCGTGCCCAGCAGCGCCATCAGCGGCGCGTGGCCGCGCAGGATGCCCAGGCTGCCGTTGTACGCCGGCGCGATCACCTGGTCGGCGTCGCCCTCGTAGATGGTGGCCTCGGGGGTGATCACCGACACGCGCAGGGCGCTTCCCGCGTCAGCCGTGGTTGCGGGGGTGGCCATGCGTCAGCCCCCCTGCTCCAGCTTGCGCGCCTTCTCCACCGCCTCGTCGATCCCGCCCACCATGTAGAACGCCTGCTCGGGAAGGTGGTCGAACTCGCCGTTCACCACGCGCTCGAAGCTCTCGATGGTTTCCTCGAGCTTCACGTACTTCCCCGGCGTGCCGGTGAACTGCTCGGCCACGTGGAACGGCTGCGACAGGAAGCGCTGGATGCGCCGCGCCCGGCCCACGATCACCTTGTCCTCCTCGGTCAGCTCGTCCATCCCCAGGATGGCGATGATGTCCTGGAGCTCCTTGTAGCGCTGCAGGATGCGCTGCACCTGGGTGGCCACGTTGTAGTGCCGCTGCCCGATGTACTGCGGGTCCATGATGCGGCTGGTGCTGTCGAGCGGGTCCACCGCGGGGTAGATGCCCAGCTCGCTGATCGCGCGCGAAAGCACGGTGGTGGCGTCCAGGTGCGCGAACGCGGTGGCCGGCGCCGGGTCGGTCAGGTCGTCGGCGGGGACGTAGATCGCCTGCACCGAAGTGATCGACCCCTCGCGCGTCGACGTGATCCGCTCCTGCAGCTGCCCCATCTCGGTGGCCAGCGTCGGCTGGTAGCCCACCGCGCTCGGCATGCGGCCGAGCAGCGCGGACACCTCGGAGCCGGCCTGGGTGAAGCGGAAGATGTTGTCCACGAAGAAGAGCACGTCCTGCTTCTCCACGTCGCGGAAGTACTCGGCCACGGTCAGCCCGGTCAGCGCCACGCGCAGGCGCGCGCCCGGCGGCTCGTTCATCTGGCCGTAGACCAGCGCCACGGACGACTCGGCGAGGTTGTCGTCCTTGATGAGGTTCGCCTCCTTGAACTCCAGCCAGAGGTCGGTGCCCTCGCGGGTGCGCTCGCCCACGCCGGCGAACACCGAGCGGCCGCCGTGCCCCATCGCGATGTTGTGGATCAGCTCCTGAATCACCACGGTCTTGCCGACGCCCGCGCCGCCGAAGAGGCCGATCTTGCCGCCCTTCACGTACGGGGTGAGCAGGTCCACCACCTTGATCCCGGTCTCCAGGATCTCGGCCTTGGGCTCCAGGTCCACGAACTTCGGGGCCGGGCGGTGGATCGGCCAGCGCTCGGCGTCCACGGGGATCAGGCCGCGCTCGTCCACCGGGTTGCCCAGCACGTTCAGGATGCGGCCCAGCGCGTTGGCGCCCACCGGCACGGTGATGCTGGTGCCGGCGTCCACCACCTTGATCCCGGTCTCCAGGATCTCGGCCTTGGCCTCGAGGTCCACGAACTTGGGCGAGGGGCGGTGGATCTCCCAGCGCAGCGCGTCG
>DASSME010000570.1:0-9022 GCA_035689035.1 Longimicrobium sp.
CGTGGAGATGGTGATGCCGGGCGACAACGTGCAGATGGTGGTGGAGCTGATCACCCCGATCGCCATGGAGAAGGAGCTGCGCTTCGCGATTCGCGAGGGCGGCCGCACCGTGGGCGCCGGCGTGGTCACCGAGATCGTCGAATAGCATCGGTTGACCGCCGCGGGCGGGGCTGACCCCGCTCGCGGCGCGCCGAAGCAGTACGCACGTCAACCGACGCAAAGGACATTCTGATGGCTGGCAAGATCCGTATCCGGCTGAAGGGCTTCGATCACGCGGTGATCGACCAGACCACGGCCGACATCGTCCGCACGGCGGAGAAGACCGGCGCCACCGTGAGTGGCCCGATCCCGCTCCCCACGCGGATCCAGCGGTGGACCGTGAACCGGTCGCCGCACGTGGACAAGAAGAGCCGCGAGCAGTTCGAGTTGAAGACGCACAAGCGCGTCATCGACATCCTCGACTCGCGCCCGCAGACCGTCGACGCCCTCACCAAGCTGGATCTCCCGGCGGGTGTCGACGTCGAGATCAAGGTGGACTGAGGAGGCGCGCATATGTCGGGAATCATCGGACGCAAGCTGGGCATGTCCCAGATCTTCGACGAGAACGGCACCGTGGTGCCCGTGACCGTCATCGAGGCCGGCCCTTGCCCGGTCGTACAGGTCCGCAGCCAGGAGAAGGACGGCTACACCGCCGTCCAGCTCGGCTTCGGGCAGCAGAAGGACCGCCGCGCGACCAAGGCCGAGAAGGGGCATGCCCTGAAGGCCGGCCTGGAGTCGACGCCCGCGGTGCTCAAGGAGTTCCGTTTCGACGAGAACGCCCCCGAGGTCGGCGGCACCGTCACGGTGGACGGCTTCGAGAAGGGCGGCCGGGTGAAGGTGACCGGCGTCACCAAGGGGAAGGGGTTCCAGGGCGTGATGAAGCGCCATGGCTTCGGCGGCGGCCGCGCCAGTCACGGCGCCACCCGCATCCACCGCGCCCCCGGCTCGATCGGCGCGGGAACCAACCCCAGCCGCGTGATCAAGGGGAAGCGCATGCCCGGCCACATGGGCGACGAGCAGCAGACCGTCCGCAACCTCCTGGTTGCCAAGGTCGACGCCGAGCGCAACCTCCTGTACGTGCGCGGGGCGGTGCCGGGCCCGGTGAACGGCGTCGTCTACATCCAGAAGCAGTGAGGCGCGTGAGATGCTGACCGCACGATACTACAACGCCGCCGGCGAGCAGGCCGACGACGTTCAGCTCCCCGAGGAGCTGTTCGACGGGCGCGTCCACGAGGCCGCGCTGCACCAGACGATCAAGGCGTACCTGGCCAACCAGCGCCAGGGCAACGCCGCCACCAAGACCCGCGCGAACGTGAGCGGGGGCAACCGCAAGGCGTGGCGCCAGAAGGGCACCGGCCGCGCCCGCCAGGGCTCCATGCGCGCGCCGCACTGGCGCGGCGGCGGCATCGTGTTCGGGCCCCACCCGCGCAGCTACCGCCAGGAGGTGCCCCGCAAGGTGAAGTCGCTCGCGCGGCGCAGCGCCTTCAACCAGCGCGCGCTGAACGGCGAGATCGCCGTGGTGGAGCGCCTGGCCTTCGACGCCCCCAAGACCCGCCCCTTCGCCGACCTGCTCGGCAAGGTGGGGGTGAAGGACGCCAAGCGCGTGCTGGTGCTGACCAGCGGCGCCAACGAGAACGTGTACCTGTCGGCCCGCAACCTCCCCAACGTGGAGGTGCTGCCGTTCGCCCAGGCCAGCGCCTACGACGTGATGCGCGCGCGCCAGCTGGTGATCGAGCAGGCCGCGCTCGACGCGGTGAAGCAGGGCGCCGGCGCCGACGCCGCGGAGGTGGTCAATGCGTAACGTGCACGAAGTGATCGTGCGTCCCCTGGTGACCGAGAAGAGCCACGACCAGCTGGACCGGCTCGGCGCGTACACCTTCGTGGTGGCCAAGGACGCCAACAAGATCGAGATCGCCCAGGCGGTCGAGAAGCAGTTCAACGTGAAGGTGCGCGACGTGCGCACCATGCGCTACGCCGGCAAGCAGAAGCGCATGGGCAAGTACGCGGGGCGCAAGGCCTCGTGGAAGAAGGCCGTCGTCACCCTCGCCGAGGGCGATTCCATCGAGCTCTTCGAGGGGGTGTAAGATGCCGACCAAGCAGTTCAAGCCGGTCACGCCCGGCACGCGCTTCCGCTCCACCAACGACTTCAGCGAGGTGACCCACAAGGGCCGCCCCGAGAAGTCGCTGACCGAGGCGATCTCGGGCACCGGCGGGCGCAACCACCACGGCCACGTGACCAGCCGCCACAAGGGCGGCGGCCACAAGCGGCTGTACCGGGTGATCGACTTCAAGCGCAACAAGCCGGGCGTGCCCGGCAAGATCGAGCGCATCGAGTACGACCCCAACCGCACCGCCAACATCGCGCTGGTGGTGTACGAGGACGGCGAGCGCCGCTACATCCTGCACCCGCGCGGGCTGCAGGTGGGCGACACCGTGGTGTCGGGCCCCGGCTCCGACATCAAGCCCGGCAACGCGCTCCCGCTCTCCGACATCCCGCTGGGCACCACGGTGCACAACGTGGAGCTGCGCCCGGGGAAGGGCGGCCAGATGGCCCGCTCGGCCGGCAGCGGCGTGCAGATCGCCGCCAAGGAAGGCGAGTACGTGACGCTGCGCATGCCCAGCACCGAGATGCGCATGGTGCGCAGGGAGTGCATGGCCACGGTGGGCCAGGTGGGCAACGTCGACCACGAGAAGCAGTCGATCGGCAAGGCCGGCGCCAACCGCTGGCGGGGCAAGCGCCCCAAGGTGCGCGGCGTGGTGATGAACCCGGTCGACCACCCGCTGGGCGGCGGCGAGGGCCGCAGCTCCGGCGGCCGTCCCCCGGTTTCTCCGTGGGGCAAGCCCGAGGGCGTGAAGACGCGCCACAACAAGAAGGCGTCGAACAAGCTGATCGTCCGCGGCCGCAAGCGCGGCCGGGCGACGAAGTGATACAGCGGGGTACAGGTCACAGGGAACAGGGGACAGCCAGCGGGCTGCATCGCAGTTGAAGGCTGTACCCTGTCCCCTCTCCCCTGTCCCCTGAACGTTCGCGTCCACCACTGGCGGCCGACTTCGCGGCCGCTCACGTGGACTCAGATCCGCGGGGCCATCGCAACCCCGCGGGGAGACTAAGTGCGAGAGGAAGCATGCCAAGGAGCCTGAAGAAGGGGCCGTTCGTCGAGGACAGCCTCAACCACAAGATCCGGGCGATGAACGAGCGGGGCGAGAAGCGCGTGGTGAAGACCTGGTCGCGCTCGTCCACCATCACGCCGGATTTCGTCGGCCACACGCTGGCCGTGCACAACGGCAACAAGTTCATCCCCGTCTACCTCACCGAGCAGATGGTGGGGCACAAGCTCGGCGAGTTCGCGCCCACGCGCACCTTCAAGGGGCACGGGGGCAAGCTGGCCGACAAGCGCGCCAAGGCGCGGTAAGGGGGATGACCATGAAGGCACGTGCCATCGCCCGCAACGTCGGGATGAGCCCCCGCAAGATGCGGATGGTCCTGGACCTGATCCGCGGCCGGGGCGTGAACGAGGCGTATTCGATCCTCAAGTTCTCGAAGAAGGCGGCGACCCGCCCGATCGAGAAGACCCTGCGCTCGGCCGTGGCCAACGCCACGCAGGCCGCCGACCAGCAGGGCGCGTTCGTCGACGTGGACGAACTGGTGGTAAGGGAGGCCTACGCCAACGAAGGTCCGCGGCTGAAGCGGTTCTCGCCCCGCGCCATGGGGCGGGCCACGCCGATCATCAAGCGGACCACCGAGCTCACCATCGTCGTCGACCGCAAGGAGTAACGCCGTGGGACAGAAGACGCATCCGCGGGGGTTCCGCCTGGGGATCGTGGCTCCGTGGAGGAGCCGCTGGTACGCCGACCGTGACTTCCCGGCCAAGCTGATGGAGGACGAGAAGATCCGGAAGTACCTCAACCAGCGCCTGGGCCACGCCTCGATCAGCGAGATCGAGATCGAGCGCAAGCCGCAGAAGACCATCGTGACCGTGCACACCGCCCGCCCGGGCGTGGTGATCGGCAAGGGCGGCGCCGAGGTGGACAAGCTCCGTGACGAGCTGGCCCGCCTCAGCCCCGGCAACGAGGTCGCCATCAACGTGGAAGAGGTCAAGCGCCCCGAGGTGGAGGCGCAGCTGGTGGCCGATTCCATCGCGCACCAGCTGGTGCAGCGCGTGAGCTTCCGCCGCGCCATGAAGCGCGCGGTGCAGAACGCCATGCGCGCCGGCGCCGAGGGGATCAAGGTGCAGGTGGGCGGCCGCCTGAACGGCGCCGAGATCGCCCGCAGCGAAGGCTACAAGGAGGGGCGGATCCCGCTCCAGACGCTGCGCGCCGACATCGACTACGCCCAGAGCACCGCCCGCACGACCTACGGGACGATCGGCGTGAAGGTGTGGGTGTTCAAGGGCGAGGTGGTGGAGAACCGCCGCGGCCGCACCTATTCGACCGACGCCTGAGCGTGGAGGAATAAAGCGATGCTCGCACCCAAGAGAGTCAAGTACCGCAAGCAGATGAAGGGCCGCATGCGCGGCGCTGCGACGCGGGGCAACTACGTGGCGTTCGGCGACTTCGGCCTGCAGACCCTGGAGCCCGGCTGGATCTCCAACCGCTCCATCGAGGCGGCCCGTATCGCCATGACGCGCCACATCAAGCGCGGCGGCAAGGTGTGGATCCGGATCTTCCCGGACAAGCCGATCACCAAGAAGCCGCTCGAGGTCCGCATGGGCAAGGGCAAGGGCAACCCCGAGGGTTGGGTCGCCGTCGTCCGCCCGGGCCGCATCATGTTCGAGCTCGAGGGCGTGGAGCCCGCGGTGGCCAAGCGCGCGCTGGAGCTGGCCGCGGCCAAGCTCCCGGTGAAGTGCAAGATCATCGAGCGCGAGCGCGCCCCCGAGGCCGCCGCCGAGGGAGGTGAAGCGTGAAGCCCGCCGAGATCCGTGACATGACCGACGGCGAGATCCGGGACCGCATCGAGCAGCTCCAGGAGGAGCGCTTCCGCCTGCGGTTCCGCTCCGCCACCCAGCAGCTCGACAACCCGATGCTGCTGCGCCACATCCGCCGCGACATCTCGCGCCTGAACACGGTTCTGCGCGAGCGCGAAGTGCAGAACCAGGGGGCCAGCCGATGAGCGCCGAGAACGCCGTGGAAACCGGCACCGAAGAGCGGGCCCGGCGCAAGACGCGCGTGGGCACCGTGGTGTCGGACAAGATGAACAAGACCGTGGTGGTGCGCGTGGAGCGCCGCTACGCCCACCCGCTGTACGGCAAGCAGGTGACGCGCAGCAAGAAGTACCACGCCCACGACGAGAACAACGAGTACCACATCGGCGACGTGGTCCGCATCACCGAGACCCGCCCGCTCAGCAAGCTGAAGCGCTGGCGCGTTTCGGAGCTGATCGAGCGGGCCCGCTAACGGCGGCGCTCCGGTACCGGGAGGCGGGTTCGCCTTCCGGCCGGACCCTGGAAATAGGAGCAGACGAGCATGCTGCAGCAGGAATCGATCGTCCGGATCGCGGACAACTCCGGCGCCAAGAAGGCGCTGGTGATCCGCGTGCTGGGCGGGAGCAAGCGCCGCTACGCCTCGGTGGGTGACCAGATCATCGTGGCGGTGAAGGACGCGCTCCCCGACGGGACGGTGAAGAAGGGCGACGTGGCCAAGGCGGTGGTGGTGCGCACCACCAAGGAGGTCCGGCGCAAGGACGGCAGCTACATCAAGTTCGACGAGAACGCCGCCGTCATCATCAACGACGCGGGCGAGCCCCGCGCCACGCGCATCTTCGGGCCGGTCGCCCGCGAGCTGCGCGACAAGCGCTACATGAAGATCGTGTCGCTGGCCCCGGAGGTGATCTGATGGCCAAGCTGCAGATCCGCCGCGGCGACCGGGTGAAGGTGATCCGCGGCAACGACAAGGGCACCGAGGGCACGGTGATCCGCGTGGAGCCCGACCGCAACCGGGTGGTGGTGCAGGGCGTGAACGTGCGCAAGCGCCACCGGAAGCCCTCGGCCACCGCCCCCGAGGGGGGGATCGTGGAGTTCGAGGCCCCGATCCACGCCAGCAACGTGATGCTGCTCGACCCCAAGACCGGCGAGCCCACCCGGGTTCGTTCGAGCGTGGGCGCCGACGGCAAGCGCGAGCGGCTCGCGGTCAAGAGCGGCCAGGCGATCCCGCGGGTGTCGTAAAGGCCAACAGGTGCGTGAGTGCGGAAGTGCGCGAGTGCGCTTCCGTCTCCGCGTCTTTACTCAACTGACGTGACCGCCCCTCCGGGTCCGGGTTCGGATCGCGCGGGGGATACGGAGCGAGGAGACCATGGCGAAGAAGGACAAGAAGGCCGAGGCCCCGGCGCCGCAGAACGGCGGCGAGAGCGGGCCGAAGGTGAAGCCCCGGCTGCAGACGTGGTACGAGACCGCGGTGCGCGGCAAGCTCCAGGAGCAGTTCGGCTTCGTGACGCCGATGCAGGTGCCCAAGCTGGAGAAGGTCACGATCAACGTGGGGCTGGGCGAGGCGTCCAAGAACCCCAAGCTGCTCGAGGCGGTGCTCAACGAGATCGGCGCCATCACCGGCCAGAAGCCGGTGGTGACCAAGGCCAAGAAGGCGATCTCGAACTTCTCGCTGCGCGAGGGCGTGCCGGTGGGCGTCACCGTGACGCTGCGGCGCGAGCGGATGTGGGAGTTCCTGGACCGGCTGATCAACGTGTCGATGCCGCGCATCCGCGACTTCCGCGGCGTGCCGACCCGCTCGTTCGACGGCCGGGGGAACTACACGATGGGCGTGAAGGAGCAGCTCATCTTCCCCGAGATCGACTATGACAAGGTCGACCAGGTGCACGGCATGGACATCACCTTCGTGACCAGCACCACCAGGGACGACGAGGCGCTGGCGCTGCTGCGCGAGCTGGGGATGCCGTTCCGCAACGAGTCGCCCGTCATCGTGACGGCCGGCGCGACGGGGCCGGCGTAAGGCCGAAGTGAAGTGCCCGGTCCCGGTGCCCGGTCTCACACCGCGGGCACCAGGCGCCGGGAACCGGGTACTAGCAGGTTTCGCGGACGAAACGACCAACCAGGTTTTTGTCGAATGGCACGCAAGGCCCTGATCGAGAAGAGCAAGCGCAAGCCGAAGTTCAGCGTCCGGGCGCACAACCGCTGCAACCGCTGCGGCCGCCCGCGCGCCTTCCTGCGCAAGTTCGGGCTCTGCCGCGTCTGCTTCCGGCAGATGGCGCTGAACGGGGAGATCCCCGGGGTGCGCAAGGCGAGCTGGTAGGAACGGCAGGGGACAGGGGACAGGGGACAGGGGAGAGCGGACGGGCCGAGGTCCGTTGCTCGACTCTGGAACCGGAAGCCTGGGCCCGGTCGTGGTGGTAGCGGGGAAGATTGGAGGGAGAAAAGGAGCATCCGCACGGTCCTGCCGTTGCCGGCTGTCCCCTGTCCCCTGTAACCTGTCCCCTCAGACAATCCAACTTCCTGAAAGTCCGGCGCTCGCTCGTCCGGATACTCTAGGAGAGACTCAGCATGGTGACGGATCCGATCGCCGACATGCTGACCCGCATCCGCAACGCGCAGATGGCGCGCCACCGGAGGGTCGACATGCCGGTCAGCAAGCTGAAGGTGGAAGTGGCCCGCCTTCTCAAGGACAATCACTACATCCACGACTTCAAGCTCCTGGACGACGGCAAGCACCCGGTGCTGCGCCTGTACCTGAAGTACTTCCAGGACAAGCCGGTGATCCGCGAGCTGCGCCGCGTCTCCAAGCCGGGGCTGCGCCAGTACGTGGGGGTCGAGGAGATCCCGCGGGTGCGCAACGGCCTGGGGATGGCGCTGCTCAGCACCTCGCGCGGCGTGATGACCGACCGCGAGGCCCGCGCGGCCAAGGTGGGCGGCGAGCTGCTCGCCATCGTCTGGTAAGGAGAGAGAGCAGATGTCGCGAATCGGCAAGCGGCCCATCACGATCCCCGCGGGGGTCGACGTGGCGCTGGACGGCAACACCGTGCGCGTGAAGGGGCCCAAGGGCGAGCTTTCCCGCACGCTGCACAAGGAAGTGATCGTGCGCCGCGAGGAGGGCACCATCGTGGTGGAGCGCCCCAGCGACGCGGGCGAGCACCGTGCGCTGCACGGCCTCAGCCGCACCCTGGTGGCCAACATGGTGGAGGGCGTCACCACCGGCTTCACCAAGACGCTCGAGATCGTGGGCGTGGGCTATCGCGCCGAGACCAAGCCCTTCGGGCTCACCCTGGCGCTCGGCTACAGCCACCCGATCGAGTACAAGGCCCCCGAGGGGATCACCCTGCGGGCGGTCAACCCCACCACGGTCGAGGTGAGCGGGACCGACAAGGAAGTGGTGGGGCAGGTCGCGGCCGAGATCCGGTCGCTCCGTCCGCCCGAGCCGTACAAGGGCAAGGGCGTGAAGTACCAGGGCGAGGTGATCCGCCGCAAGGCGGGCAAGGCGGGCGGCAAGTAAGCCGCCCGGCCACCCGCGTTCAGCGTATCATCGCATAGTCAACCAGAGAGCACGGACATGGCGAGAGCACGGATCCGGACCAAGACGCGCGAGGACAAGCGTCTGCGCCGCCACCGCAGGGTGCGCGGCAAGGTCCATGGCACGGAGCAGCGCCCGCGGCTGGTGGTGCACCGCTCGATCAATCACCTGGAGGGCCAGGTGGTCGACGACGTGGCGGGGCGCACCATCGTGGGGCTGAGCACCAACGCGCCCGAGCTGCGCGAGCGGCGGGGCGAGCTGACCAAGACCGACGCGAGCCGCGAGCTGGGCAAGGCCCTGGCCGAGAAGGCGAAGGCGGCGGGCGTGAGCGCCGTGGTGTTCGACCGCGGCGGCTACCTGTACCACGGCCGCGTGAAGGCCTTCGCCGAGGGCGCCCGCGAGGGCGGCCTCGAGTTCTGAGGAGAAAGCAATGGCTGAGAACAGAGGGGGCGGCAACCGCGGCGGGCGCGGCGGCGGCGCCGGCCGGGGGCGCGGCTTCGGCGGCGGCCCGGGCGGCGGCGGCGGCGACCAG
>DASSME010000571.1:0-5071 GCA_035689035.1 Longimicrobium sp.
CTGTACCGGACGGGCGACCTGGGGCGCTGGCTGGCGGACGGGACGATCGAGTTCGCGGGCCGCAACGACTTCCAGGTGAAGGTGCGCGGCCACCGCGTGGAGCTGGGCGAGATCGAGGCGCGGCTGCGCGAGCACCCGTCCGTGCGCGAGGCACTGGTCCTCGTGCGGGAGGATGCGCCCGGCGACCGGCGGCTGGTGGCGTACTGCGCGGGGGATGAAGCGCTCGATGCCCAGGCGCTGCGTACGCACCTGTCGGCGAGACTGCCGGAGTACATGCTGCCGGCGGCGTACGTGCGGCTGGAGGCGCTGCCGCTCACCCCGAACGGGAAGGTGGACCGCCGCGCGCTCCCGGCGCCCGAGGGAGATGCGCAGGCGGCGCGCGGCTACGAAGCCCCCGTGGGCGAGACCGAAACCGCGGTGGCGCGGGTCTGGGCCGAGGTGATGGGCGTGGAGCGGGTGGGCCGGTGGGACAGCTTCTTCGAGCTGGGCGGCCACTCGCTGGTGGCCGTGCGGGTGATCTCCCGGATGCGCCAGGCCCTGCACGCCGAGGTGGCCATCGCGGACCTGTTCGCCGCCCCCGTCCTGGCGGAGCTCGCGGCGCGCCTGGGAGCGCCGGCCGGCGCCGCGATGCCCGGTCTCGTCCCCGCGGCCGCGGAGGAGCGCCGGGCGCTGTCGTTCGCGCAGCGGCGGATGTGGTTCCTGGAACGGCTGGGCGCCGGCGGAGCCGCGTACCACATCGCCGAGTCCCTGCGCCTCCGCGGGGCGCTGGACCGCGAGGCGCTCGCCCGCGCGCTGGACCGGATCGTCGCTCGCCACGAGGCGCTGCGCACCACGTTCGTCGAAGATGCCGGCGAGCCCGAGCAGCGGATCGCGCCGGAGGATGCGAGCCGCTTCCAGCTCGTCGATCACGACCTGGCCGGCCATCCGGAGCCGGACGCCGAGCTCGCGCGGATCACCGCCGAGGAGGCGGGCGCGCCGTTCGACCTGGCGGCGGGTCCGCTGATCCGCGGGCGCCTGGTGCGGCTGGCCGACGACGATCACGTGCTGGCGGTGACGATGCACCACATCGTCTCCGACGGCTGGTCCGTGGGCGTGCTGACGCGCGAGCTGGGCGCGCTGTACGCGGCCTTCCGGCGCGGCGACGGTGATCCGCTGCCGCCGCTGGCGGTGCAGTACGCGGACTTCGCGGCCTGGCAGCGGCGCCGGGTGGAGGACGGCGTCTTCCGGGAGCAGGCGGATTACTGGGCCGCGACGCTCGCCGGCGCGCCGGCGCTGCTGGAGCTGCCCACGGACCGCTCGCGGCCGGCGCGGCAGGACCATGCCGGCGGCACCGTGCCGCTGGAGCTGGACGAGGCGCTCACGGCCGGGCTCCGGGCGCTCGGCCGGCGGCACGGCGCCACGCTGTTCATGACGCTGATGGCAGGGTGGGCGGCGGTGCTGAGCCGGCTTTCGGCCCAGGACGACGTCGTGGTCGGCACGCCGACGGCCAACCGCACGCTGCCCGAGGTCGAGGGGCTCGTCGGATGGTTCGTGAACACGCTGGCGCTGCGGGTGGATCTCTCCGGCTCGCCGACGGTGGCGGAGCTGCTCGGGCGGGTCAGGGCGCGGGCGCTGGAGGCGCAGCAGCACCAGGACATCCCGTTCGAGCAGGTGGTGGATCGGGTGCATCCGGCACGCAGCCTGGCGCACGCGCCGCTCTTCCAGGTGATGTTCGCCTGGCAGAACGCGCCGATCGGGAACCTGGAGCTGCCGGGCGTGCGGGTGAGCTCCGCGGGGTCCGCCTCGCGAGGGATGGCGAAGTTCGACCTCTCGCTCTCGCTGGCGGAGGCGGACGGCCGGATCTCCGGAGGCCTGGAGTACGCGGCCGCGCTCTTCGAGCGCGAAACGGTGGAGCGGTACCTGGGCTACCTGCGCCGCGCGCTGGAGGCGATGGCCGCCGACGCCGGCGCGGCGGTGGATCGCCTGCCGCTGCTGGGGGCGGATGAGCGGCTGCGCGTGGTGGAGGCGTGGAACGCGACGGATGCCGCGTTCCCGGCCGACCGCTGCGTGCACGCGCTGTTCGAGCGCCAGGCCGAGCGCTCGCCGGACGCCGTCGCGGTGGCGCACGACGAGCGCGTGCTGACCTACGCGGAGCTGAACGCGCGGGCGAACCGGCTCGCGCACCTGCTCCGTGATGCGGGCGTGGCGCCGGGTGCGCGCGTGGCGGTGCTGGTGCCGCGCTCGGCCGATCTGGTGATCTCCGAGCTGGCCGTGCTGAAGGCCGGCGCCGCGTACGTCCCCATGGACCCCTCGTTCCCGGCGGAGCGCATCGCGTACATGGTCGCGGACAGCGGCTCGCGGATCGTGCTGGCGATGGCCGGTGTCGATCTCCCCGGGCTTTCCGCGGCGCGGCGGATCGACGTCGACGCGGTGACCCACGCTGACGCCGAGAACCCGCGCATCGCCGTGCCGGCGGAAGCGGCGGCGTACGTGATGTACACGTCGGGGTCGACGGGGGCGCCGAAGGGCGTGGTGGTGCCGCATCGCGCCATCTCGCGGGTGGCGATCAACAACGGGTACGCGGACTTCGGCGCCGGCGACCGGGTGGCGTTCGCGGCCAACCCGGCGTTCGACGCCACCACGATGGAAGTGTGGGGTCCGCTGCTGAACGGCGGCCGCACCGTCGTCGTGGCGCACGACGTCGTGCTCGATCCCCCCGCGTTCGCCCGGCTGCTGGAGGAGCAGGGTGTCACCGCGCTGTTCATCACCACCGCCGTCTTCAACCAGTACGCGGCGACGATCCCGGGCGCGCTCGCGGGGCTGCGGTACCTGCTGACGGGCGGAGAGCGGGCCGATCCCGCGTCGTTCGCGCGGGTGCTCGGCGAGGGCGGCGCCGGCTCGCTGATCCACTGCTACGGGCCCACGGAAACGACGACGTTCGCCATCACCCACGCCGTCGACCGGGTGACGGAGGGCGCGCGGACGATTCCGCTCGGCCGGCCGATCTCGAACACGCGGATCTACCTGCTCGATGCCGCCGGGAACCCGGTCCCCGCGGGCGTGGTCGGCGAGATGTACATCGGCGGCGCGGGGGTGGCGCACGGGTACCTGGGCCGCCCGGGGCTGACGGCGGAGCGCTTCGTCCCCGATGCGTTCTCGACGCCCGGCGCGCGGCTGTACCGCACCGGGGACCTGGGGCGGTGGCTGGCGGACGGGACGATCGAGTTCGTGGGGCGCAACGACTTCCAGGTGAAGGTGCGCGGCCACCGCATCGAGCCGGGCGAGGTCGAGGCGCGCCTGCTGGAGCACCCGTCCGTGCGCGAGGCACTGGTGCTCGTGCGGGAGGATGCGCCCGGCGACCGGCGCCTGGTGGCGTACCTCGCCGGCGCCGGAGCGGCCGATGCGCAGGCGCTCCGCGCGCACCTGGCGGCGAGCCTGCCGGAGTACATGCTCCCCGCGGCGTACGTGCGGCTGGACGCGCTGCCGCTGACGCCGAACGGGAAGGTCGACCGCCGCGCGCTCCCCGCGCCCGAGGGCGAGGCGTACGCATCGCGGGGCTACGAGGCCCCGGCGGGCGAGACGGAAGCGGCGCTGGCGGAGCTCTGGGCCGGGGTGCTCGGCGTGGAGCGCGTCGGGCGGCACGATCACTTCTTCGAGCTCGGCGGGCACTCGCTCCTGGCCGTGCGGATGATCTCGCGCGTCCGCCAGGTGCTGGGCGCCGAGGTGCCGCTCGGCGACCTGTTCCTGCGCCCGCTGCTCGCGGACTTCGCGCGGGGGGTGGAAACCGCTTCGCGCGCGGAGCTGCCGGCGGTCGAGCCGGCGGACCGGAGCGGGCCGCTGGCGCTGTCGTTCGCGCAGCAGCGGCTCTGGTTCCTCGAGCAGCTGGGGACCACCGGCGCGGCGTATCACGTCCCCGCGGGGCTGCGGCTTCGCGGCGAGCTGGACCGGCGGGCGCTGATGCGCGCGCTGGACCGGATCGTCGCGCGGCACGAGGCGTTGCGCACGACGTTCGTCCAGGCGGATGGCGAACCGGTGCAGCGGATCGCGCCGGAGAGCTGCTTCCATCTCGTCGATCACGACCTGGTCGATCATCCCGGGCCGGACGCGGAGCTGCGCCGGCTGATGACGGAGGAGGCCACCGCGCCCTTCGACCTCGCGCGGGGTCCGCTGATCCGCGGGCGGCTGGTCCGGCTGGCCGCGGACGACCACGTGCTCGCCGTGACGATGCACCACATCGTCTCGGACGGCTGGTCGATCGGAGTGCTGACGGACGAGCTGAGCGCGCTCTACGCCGCGTTCAGCCGCGGCGATCCCGATCCGCTTCCTCCTCTCCCCGTTCAGTACGCCGACTACGCGGCGTGGCAGCGGCGCTGGGTGGAGGGTGACGTCCTCCAGCGGCAGGCGGAGCACTGGCGTTCGACGCTCGCCGGCGCGCCCGAGCGGCTGGAGCTGCCGGCGGACCGGCCGCGTCCGGCCCGCCAGGACCACGCGGGCGCCGCGCTCGAGCTGGAGCTGGACGAGGCGCTGACGGCCGCGCTGAAGGGGCTCGGCCAGCGGCACGGGACCACGCTGTTCATGACGCTGCTGGCCGGGTGGTCCGCCGTGCTGGGCCGCCTGTCGGGGCAGGACGACGTCGTGGTCGGCACGCCGGCGGCGAACCGCGGCCGCGCGGAGATCGAGGGGCTGATCGGGTTCTTCGTCAACACGCTGGCGCTGCGGGTGGACCTTTCGGGGACGCCGACGGTGGCGGAGCTGCTGACGCGCGTGAAGGCGCGCGCCCTGGCGGCGCAGCAGAACCAGGACATCCCGTTCGAGCAGGTGGTCGAGGCGGTGCAGCCGGCGCGGAGCCTGGCGCACACGCCGCTCTTCCAGGTGATGTTCACGTGGCAGAACGCGCCCACGGGGAGCCTGGATCTGCCGGGCGTGGAGGTGGGCCCCGCCCCGGCCGCGTCGCGCGTGACGGCCAAGTTCGACCTGACGCTCTCGCTCTCCGAGGTGGACGGGCGGGTGAGGGGCGGGCTGGAGTACGCGACGGCGCTGTTCGACCGCGAGACCGTCGAGCGCTGGCTCGGCTACTTCCGGCGCGCGCTGG
>DASSME010000572.1:0-3619 GCA_035689035.1 Longimicrobium sp.
GCGGTCCCATCGCCCCGCCTCCGCCGCGGCCTCGTAGGTCGAGTCGAGGAAGGCGCGAAGGGCGAAGTCGGGGTTCGGAGACTGGCGGACGGCGTCGTAGGGAAGGATGAACTCGCCCCAGTCCTTCGAGTACAGCGCACCCTCGGGCCGCGGCGTCCACTCCTTGTAGCCGGGCGGCTCGGGGTAGGCGTAGCTGTAGAAGATCGCCTGCCGCATCGCGCCGCCGCCGGGCCAGAAGCCGGCGCTGCTCACCTCGTGGCTGTACGCCTCGCGCGTCACCGAGTCGGCCACGTTCGGCGCGCCCGGGTGCGGCGGCGCCTTGCGGCCGCTGAACCGCGTCACCGCCAGGTCGAAGCTCCCCCAGAAGAAGTGCACCGGGCTGCACTTCCCCACGAAGCACCCGCGGAACTCCGTCATCACGTGTGTGCTGCGCGACAGCACGGCCCAGAAGCGGCGCGCGGCCTCGGGATCGTAGCTGGCGTGCACGGTGTCGTCGGCGAAGGGGACCGGGTTTTCCACCTCCACCGGCACCGGCCAGATCTTCACCTCCACCCCCATCTCGCTCAGCCGCGCCATCACCTCGCGGTAGAAGTCGGCCGTGGTGCGCGGCTCCAGCTTCACCTCGCGCCGGCCGCCGTCGCTGCACGCGATGCGGAGCTGGTGGTCGATGAAGTCGAAATCGAGCTGCACCGTCCCGCGTCCGTACGGGATAGCGGACGTGGTCAGCCCGCGCGCGCTCACGTACAGCGGCACGTGCCACCAGTGGTTCACCGGCGGCGACAGCGCCATCCGCACCTTGCCCACGATCTGCGTCCACATGTGCAGCGTGTCGCGCGTGGGCTCCCAGTCGTCCAGGTCCAGCCGGGGCCAGGCGACGCCGGCTTCGAGCGGCGATTCGATCACAGTCACGGTGCCTCCCTGCGGTCGAGCGGAGATGGGCGAGATGATGCAAAGTCGCCACGCAGCCTCGGACGGGCAACGGGGGACGATCGATCGTGCGCGTTCCGATCGTTTGCGCAGACGCGGACGGACTTCCCCTCCGATCGAACTTGCTCCCGCCGCTCGCTCATCCGACACTAACCGTCGCGCCGTCACACCGGGCGCGGTGAACACGTTGGTGCGTCATCTCCCCGATCGCACGTCATCCGCCCACCGGGAGCCTCGACGATGGAGAGACGGTTCGACGCCCTGCTCGCGCCGCCGGTGCTGGCCTCGCTGGCGCTGCTGCTGGCGAACGACTTCGCGCTCAAGCCGGCGTACCACAACGCGCTCACGGGGAAGCTCTCCGACGTGGCGGGCCTGTTCGTGTTCGTGGTGTTCTGGTGCGCCGTGTTCCCGCGCGCACGGACCGCCGTGGCGGTGCTCACGGCGATCGGCTTTGTCTTCTGGAAATCCCCGGCCGCGCAGCCGCTGATCGACGCGTGGAACGCGCTGGGGCTGCTCCCCGTCCGGCGCGTGGTGGACGCGACGGACCTGGCCGCGCTGCTGGTGGTGCCGTCCGCCTGGGCGTACCGGCCGCGGCCGGCGCATCCCACGCGCCTGCGGCGTCTGCTGGCGCCGGTGGCGGCGGCGGCGTGCATCTTTGCGTTCGGGGCCACCTCCACGCTGGCGCACGTGGTCCCGATTCCCGAGACCACCTACACGCTCGAGCTCTCGCGCGGTGAGGTGCTGCGGCGGATCTACGACCTGCGGCTCAGCTTCCGTGACGAGGAAGCGCCGCCGCCCCAGAGCGCCGCGGGCCCCGACTCGATCAGCGTGTTGCTGCCGCCCGACGGGCCCGGCGACACGCTGCACGCGTGGGGCGCCCTCTCGGTACGGGCCGCCGTGGCCGACCGCCCCGGCGGGGGAAGCACCCTGGCGCTGGTGAGCGCCGCGTCGCACGACCGGGGGATGCTTCAGCCCGACCGGGTGCGCGCCCGCTTCGAACGGCAGGTGGTGGAGCGGCTCCGGCGCAACGAGCCGAACCGGGTGCACGTGGCGCCGTACGTGGCGGGAACCCAGAGCGACATCGGGCCCGCGATCGTGGCCCCGCGGTCGCTCGCCGAATCCCGGGCGCAGGTCACCATCTCGCTCCGGCTCCCGGCGTACGTGGCGCTGGTGGAGATCACCCCCGACGACGAGTGGCGCCTGCTCTATCCCGCGCGCCCCGAGGACGAGCGGCGACTCCCCGCGGGCACCCACACGCTGGCCACCGCCTGCGCCGCCGAGCCGGCCGCGGCGCCGCTCCCGCCCACCCGCGCGATCCCGCCGTGCGCGCTGGCCCGGCCGGTCACCCCGCGCGAGGTGGCGACCGTCACCCGAACGCCCACCAAGGGGTGCCACACCGGCGAGGTGCGCGTGGCGCCCGGTTCGCTGGCGCTGATCGCCACCGACGTGCCGCTCCCGCGCGCCGCCGTCCAGGCGCAGGTGGAGGGGTACTGCGGGTACACCTACTTCTTCGATCCCGGCTTCTCGCCGCTGGTGAAGGCGGTGCGCGCCGCCGGCGGCCGCAGGTGGGCCGCGGTGGAGGTGTACCTGCGGCGCTAGGTGGGATCGGCCGAAAGGGTGGGCTCAGCGCGGCGGGTGAGCTTCGCGCAGGAACGCAGCCACTTCGGCGTTGAAGTCGTCCGCCGCGTCGAAGACCACGGCGTGGGCGCCGCGGGGGAGGACGATGCAGCGGCCGCCGGGTAGGCACTCCGCCAGCTCCCGGGCGAAGCCGCGGCGCACCACGGGATCGTGCCGGCCCAGGACCACGATCCCGGGCGTCGTCACCCGGCGCGCGACGGCCATCGTGTCATGCCGTCCGGCGGCGTACCACGTCCGGAGCCACCGCGGGATCCCCGCGCGGAAGTACGGCTCGCCCACGGCGGGCACCAGCGACGGCGGCTCGAAGACGGGATCGGCCACGAAGCCCAGCGCCTGCCGCACCAGCCGCAGCGGCGCGGGGTCACCCGTCGGCGCGGCGAGGACCAGCGCCGTCACGCGCTCGGGGCGGTCCGCGGCGAGCTGGAGCGAGACCTGGCAGCTCACCGAGTGGCCGACGTACGCGGTGGGGCCCAGCTCCAGCGCGTCCGCCCACGCCCCCACGAAATCGGCCTGGTCGTTCACGGTGAGGTACGCCGGCCCGTCCGTCTTTCCGAACCCGGGCAGGTCCGGCGCGAGCACGCGGAAGCCGGCCGTGGCCAGCGGCGGCCCGTTCCTCCACCAGAAATCCGCCGAGAGCCCCAGGCCGTGCACCAGCACGACGGCCGGCCCCTGGCCCGCCTCGCGGTAGCGCACGTCGAACGGCCCCACGCGCACCCACTGCTCGCGGCTCCACGCGACGGCGGCATCGCCCGTGGGGACGGTCATCGGGTAGGATGGGTGGGAGGGGCGAATGGATTCGCGGCAACGACCACACGAAGTCCGCCTTCGCGGACTGCACGCGAGGCCCTGCGCTGGTCACGGACATCGGCGCGGCCGCGGAGGGGCCCTCTCCCCCCGGCCCCCTCCCCCAGAAAACTACCCTGGGGGAGGGGGTGAACGACCGGTTCTTCCCGGAGATGAAGTAGCCGCGCGCAGCGCCCCCGGGTCCCTCTCCCAGGCTGTTCTTGGGAGAGCGACAGGCGTTCGGGACGCGACGCAGTCGCGCCCGGACGCC
>DASSME010000573.1:0-3541 GCA_035689035.1 Longimicrobium sp.
CCCGTCCGCGGGCGCTGACCGCGTCCCGATCCACCATCTCCGCACCCTGATGACGCGCCCCAACACCCCTGCAGCGAGGAAATCGTGACCAGACGACCGCGCCTGAGCTTTCCGGCGATGTTCAACATGAGCTTCGGCTTCCTGGGCATCCAGTTCGGATGGGGGCTGCAGCTGGCCAACATGTCGGCGATCTACGAGCGGCTCGGCGCCAGCCCCGACAACGTGCCGATCCTGTGGCTGGCGGCGCCGCTCACCGGCCTGCTGGTGCAGCCGGTGATCGGCGCGCTCAGCGACCGCACCTGGGGGCGGCTGGGGCGGCGGCGGCCGTACTTCCTGGTGGGCGCCATCCTGGCCTCCATCGCGCTGTTCTTCATGCCCACCTCGCGCACGCTGTGGATGGCGGCGGGGCTGCTGTGGATCCTGGACGCCTCCATCAACGTCTCGATGGAGCCGTTCCGCGCCTTCGTGGCCGACAAGCTCGACGTGAGCCAGCGCACCGCCGGCTTCGTGATGCAGTCGTTCTTCATCGGCGTGGGGCAGACGCTGGCCAACGTGCTCCCCTACCTGCTGCGCGAGATGGGGGTGACGGGGAACACGCCGAGCGGGATCCCGCTGACGGTGAAGTACTCGTTCCAGGCGGGCGCGGTGGTCTTCCTCCTCTGCGTGCTGTGGACGGTGTTCACCACCACCGAGTTCCCGCCCGAGGACATGGCCGCGTTCGAGCGCTCGCGGCGCAGCAGCACCCCGCTCCAGCGTCTGGGGGCGCTGTTCGGGGAGATCGGCACGTCGATCCGCGAGATGCCGGTCACCATGAAGCAGCTGGCCGTGGTGCAGTTCTTCACCTGGCTGGGGCTGTTCTGCATGTGGATGTTCTTCGGCTCGGCGGTCGCCCGCCACGTGTTCGGCGCCACCACCGCGGGGAGCGACGAGTTCGCGCGCGGGGCCGAGTGGGGCGGGGTGGGCTTCGCCGTGTACTCGGTGACCTGCTTCGCCGTGGCGTTCGCGCTGCCGAAGCTGGCGGCGGCCACCAGCCGCAAGAAGACGCACGCGTTCGCGCTGGTGTGCGGCGCCCTGGGCCTGCTGAGCGTGCCGCTGATCCACGACCAGTACCTGCTGCTGCTGACCATGGTGGGTGTGGGGATCGCGTGGGCGTCGATCCTGTCGATGCCGTACGCCATCCTCTCGGGCGCGCTCCCGGCGTCGCGGATGGGGGTGTACATGGGCGTGTTCAACTTCTTCATCGTGATCCCCGAGATCTGCGCGTCGCTGGGGTTCAAGCACCTCATCCGCCTCCTCTTCGGCGCCGACAACCCCAACACGCCGCTGTACATGGTGACCCTGGGCGGCGTGTCGCTGCTCCTTTCCGCGCTGCTGGTGGTGCGGGTGAACGACGTGGGCGACCGTGCCAGCGACGAGGCGGTGATCGAGGCCGACGAGCACGAGCTGCTCACCATCCCCGAGTCCGCGCAGCCCGTCCCCAGCACCGGCGCGCAGTCCTGATCGCTCGAACCGCCCGCTGACGGGGATCTTGAAGGC
Source organism: Longimicrobium sp. (assembly GCA_035689035.1). Lineage (GTDB taxonomy): Bacteria > Gemmatimonadota > Gemmatimonadetes > Longimicrobiales > Longimicrobiaceae > Longimicrobium. The sequence goes on from DASSME010000573.1 coordinate 1,537, forward strand.
CCACGGAGACTCGGTTCTCCGTGGGCCTTCTTCGTTCTCTCGTCGCGATCTACGAAGACCGTTGTTGGATCTGCACCGCCCAAAAGCGTCACACGGAGCAGCGGAGAGCAACGGAGCAGCGGAGAACTGCATCGGGATCTTTTGCAGTTCTCCGCTGCTCCGTTGCTCTGCGTTTCTCCGTGTGACCCATCAGCGGCTCCACTACGGCCGCTGAATCGTCGGCCCAGGGGACGAGCCCTCCGCCGCCAGATCTTTCTCCATCGCAACGAGTTGAGAGCGGGAGGAGAGGCGGTTGACCCCGCGCCGGCATCGTTGGCGCGGGTGGCCGGCCGTGGCCCACCCCGCGGGCGGGCGTGCCGCCGGTACCGGAACAGGTGGAGATCCAATGGCGGGGGAACTGAGACTCGACTCGATCGTCCTGCGTGCCCTGGCGGACAACGCGGCCAGCTGGCGCGCCGTGGGTGGGCTGCCTGGACACATGCTCACCACCTTCGACAGGGTCGAGGGATGGTCCACCGTCTTCATCCCCGAGGAGGTTTCGCCCGAAGTGACGGGGGTGCGGACGCCGGTGGACACCCGGACGGTGAGCAAGCGACCGGCGGTGGACCTGATCCAGATCCGGGCGGAAGGAATGTCGGAGCCGAGGAGCCTGAGCGAGTACGACGCGGTGTTCTGGAGCGAGGCGGCGGTGGAGAAGTTCGTCCTCCCCTACTACGCCTCCAAGAGCCAGTGGCTGGCGGCGTACGTCCTGGACGGGCTCTCCCGCGCCTTCTACGGGCGCGTGCCGGTGCCGGGCGCCTGCGAGGCGGGCGCCGGCGCCGGCGAAGACACGGCGGTGCCGTTCGCCGTGGCGCACCTCCCGCGGTCCGACTACGCGGAAGAGTACGGGGCCATCCCCCTGTCCGACCTTCACGTGCTGCTGGTCAGCGGGTCGGGGGTGGAGGCGCGTCCGGTCTCGAGCTACCTGCGGCAGCCGGAGCCTGGGGCGTGAAGAGCTCGCGGAACAGGGGATCGCGCCGGGCGAAGTCGCGCAGCCACGAACGGTGCGCCAGCACCTCGGCGAGCTTCGCGCGGGCGGCCTCGGGCTCGCCCAGCAGGAGCAGGACGTACGCCTCGTCATAGGCCAGGTCCAGCGTCCGCTCGGGGTCGCCCGCCACCATCGCGCGCGCCCGGGCCAGCACGGCCCGGGCGCTGTCGCGCTCACCCGCCCGGGCCAGGATCGCCGCCACCAGCGCGCGGCGGTACACGGGGCTGTACCCCCGCCCCTCGGCCGCGGCCCGCTCGGGCGGGTCCAGCCGGTCCAGCCGCGCCACCAGCCGCCACGCCCCCGCCGGGTCCGGGGGCCGTGAGCGGTCTTCGCGCAGCAGGGTCAGCCCGCATTCCACGAACCGCCAGTCGCCGGCGAAGCGCTGCCGGCCGGTGTCGCACAGCGAGCGTGCCTCGGCGTAGCTCTCCAGGAGCATGGCGCTGAAGAAGAGCCGCGAATAGATGTCGGCGGCGTCGTCCAGGTACGCGTCCTCGGCCAGCGCGCGGCGGGCGGCCGCCTCGCTCTCGGCGGTGCGGGCGCGATAGCGCAGCACCTGGCTCAGGTGGCTCCACGCGCTGGCCAGCGACGGCTCGGCCGCCACGGCGGCGCGCAGGTCGCGCTCGGCACTGTCCACGCGCGCCTCCTGGCCGGGACCGCCGCCGGTCGCGAGCACGAAGCGCAGCGCCCCGCGCAGCTCCAGCGCCCGCGCGTTGCCGGGCTCGCGGGCCAGCACCCGGGCCGCGAACGCCTGCGCCGCGCGGAAGCGCAACCGCGCCGCGGCGCCGCTGGCCCGGCGCCCCGCCTCGTACGCGAGCCACCCGCGCTCCAGCGTGGGCTCGGCCCACCACGGGTCGGCCCCTTCGCTCCGGGCCAGCAGCGAGTCGGCGCGGGCCAGGAGCGCGGCGCGCTCCGGCTCGGCGCCGTCCACCGGCGTGGCGGGCGTGCTCCGGGTCTCGTCCAGCACCTCGCGGGCCTGCC
>DASSME010000574.1:0-4993 GCA_035689035.1 Longimicrobium sp.
CCCGCGATCCGCCGGATCGCGGGGCCTGCTTTCATAGCGCCGGCGAAAATGCCTCGTACGGTCCAACAAGATTCTTGACTCTCCGGCCGCCGGATCGCTGTGTGAACTGCCGGGGATCATGTCCAATCGATTCACTCCTCAGTCTTCCCTCGGGCCCCTCTGCCACATCCCTCGGAGGTGCAGCATGAAACGCGTTTCCGTGCTCCTCGCCGCCGCGGCCGCCACGGCCGTCTTCACCGCTCCCGCCTACGCCTGGGACGGCTTCGGCCACCGCATCGTGGCGCAGATCGCGTGGGACAACATGACGCCCGCGGCCCGCGCGAACGCCATCCAGCTCCTTCGCGCGGCGAGCTCCAACACCAGGCTCCTGTTCCCCGCCCAGCCGGGCCCGCTCAACGATGCACAGCAACAGCAGCAGTTCCTGCACGCCTCGATCTGGCCGGACCTGATCCGCGGGTCGAGCTTCGACGTGCCGGACCGCCACTTCGTGAACATCTTCTGGCGTCAGCAGCAGGATTTTTCCACGCCGCAGCCTCTGCCCGGCCACGCCGTCACCGGGATGCTGCTCAACGACCTTCCCCGCTTCGCCACGGCCGTGCGCAACCACCAGGGCTCGCCGGCCCAGCGCGCGATCGAGCTGGCGTGGATCATCCACCTGGTGGGCGACATCCATCAGCCGCTGCACTCCAGCGCACGGGTGACACCGCTGGACCCCAACGGCGACCGCGGCGGCGGGCTGTTCATCCTTGCCCCGGAGCCACACAAGGTGACGCTGCACAACCTGTGGGACCAGATCGTCGACCGTCAGGAGCCGCGGCAGGGCGGAGAGACCGAGGACGCGTACATCAGGCGGCTGGCCACGGCATTCGAGGCGCGTTTCCCCCGCAACTCGTTCGGCGCGGAGATCAACGTGATCAGCCCCACGCGGTGGGCGCAGCGCAGCGTGGAGATCGCGCAGCAGGCTGTCTACCGTAGTCCGCTGGTGCGTGGACAGATGCCGGATGTCGCAGGGTACCAGCGTCCCGCGCTTGCCGTGGCCGAGCCGCGCATCGCGCTGGCCGGGTACCGGCTGGCCGAGCTGCTGAACACGATCCTCGGCTGACCGGCGGTAAATTCCGCGGCGGCAACCGGACGCACTTGCGCCCCGCGCGCCGCCGCTGTCCTTTCGTCCTGAATCGCAATCGCCGCGAAAACACCTGGACGACGGGGACATGGACTACACCGCCGAGGCCTGGGCCACGCTGCGCCGGCTGCGCGAGATCGCGCCGCTGGTGCACAACATCACCAACTACGTGGCCATGGACGTGAGCGCCAACGCGCTGCTGGCCATCGGCGCCGCGCCCGCCATGGTGCACGCGCTGGAAGAGGTGGAAGCGTTCGTGGCGATCTCGCACGCGCTGGTGGTGAACATCGGCACGCTGTCGCCGCCATGGGTGGAGGCGATGCGCCGCGCCGCCGACCGCGCCGTGCAGCTGGGCAAGCCGTGGGTGCTGGACCCGGTGGGCGCGGGGGCCACGAAGTACCGCACGCAGACGGCGCGCGAGCTGGCCGGCCGGCACCCCACGGTGATCCGCGGCAACGCCTCCGAGATCCTGGCGGTGGGCGGCGGCGTGGAGGGCACCCGCGGCGTGGACAGCGCGCACGGCTCCGACGACGCGCTGGCCGCGGCGCGGGGGCTGGCCCGCCGGCTGGGATGCGTGGTGGCCGTAACCGGCGCCGTGGACTACGTCACCGACGGCCGGCGCACGCTCTCCGTATCCAACGGCCACCCGATGATGACCCGCGTCACCGCGCTCGGCTGCTCGGCCACGGCGCTTACCGGCGCGTTCCTGGCCGCGCACGATGATCCGGTGTTCGCGTCCGCCGCGGCGCTGGCGGTGCTGGGGCTGGCGGGCGAGCTCGCCGCGCGCGATGCCGCCGGCCCCGGCACCTTCCGCCAGCACCTGCTCGACGCGCTGTACGCGATGGACGAGGCGGCGCTGGCGGGTGCGCGCATCGCGGAGGCCTGATCGGTGATCCGAAGCGCGATCGGCGATTGGCGCCCATGAGGACGGCCGCCGCCGTTCTCGCCAGCCTCGGGATCGCGCTCGCCGCCTTCGGGTGGTGGGGCGTCTTCACCGGCGCGGGGATGCGCCGGTACGAGGAGATGGACGGCCTGATCCCGTTCTTCGCCGGGTGCGCGGGGCTGTTCCTGCTCGCCGCCGCCATCGTCGCGTTGGCCGCGTGGTGGCGGTCCGCGCGGCGGTCGCGGGCGGCGCGCTGACGCGGCGAATCGCTGGCCGTCCCTCGGGTCCACGGATTACGGACGTGCGGAAAGACAGAGCAGCCGAGGGGGTGCATCCCTCTGCTGCTCTGCTGCTTGGGTGCGATGTGCTGAAGCCTCTTTGTTCCAGGTCCGGCTGAACTGCTTCCTCACGCAGGGTCCGCAGGGTTCGCAGAAACCAGCAGTTCTCTGCGAACCCTGCAAACCCTGCGTGAGGCCATGGTGATCTTTCACCTGAACGAACGACGCGGATCTGGTATTGCCCGTGAGGTGACAACGGCCGCTCCGGCTTACGACCCCGATTCCGCCGCCGCGCCGGCGGGCGCCTCTCTGAACAGCGCGGTGCTCAGGTAGCGCGCGCCGGTATCGGGGGCGATGGTGGCCACGCGGTGGCCGGGGCCCAACTCGCGGGCGACCTGCAGCGCGGCCCACACCATAGCGCCGGAGCTCATCCCCACGAACAGCCCCTCTTCGTGCGCCAGGCGGCGGGCGACGGGGAAGGCGTCTTCCTCCCACGCCTTGATCAGCCGGTCGATCACCCCGCGGTCCAGGTTGTCGGGGATGAAGCCGGGGCCCATCCCCTGGAACTGGTGCTGGCCGCGCGGCTCGCCGTGCAGCACGGCGGAGCGGCCCGGCTCCACCGCGATCACCTGGATGCCGGGGTCGCGCTCCTTGAGGTATCGCCCCGCGCCCGAGATGGTGCCGCCGGTGCCGGTCCCGTATACGAACGCGTCGATGCGGCCGTCCATCGCCTCCCACAGCTCGGGGCCCGTGGTCTCGTAGTGGATGCGCGGGTTGGCGGGGTTGGCGAACTGGTTGGGGAGGAAGGCGCCGGTCTGGTCGCGGATGCGCTCGGCCTCTTCGATGGCGGCCAGCATCCGCCGCTCGGGGTCGGTCAGCACCAGCTCGGCGCCGTAGGCGCGCAGGGTGGCCTTGCGCTCCTCGCTCATCTGCGCGGGAAGGCACAGCACCAGCCGGAAGCCGCGCGCGCTCGCCACCTGCGCCAGCCCGATCCCCGTGTTCCCCGAGGTGGGCTCTACGATGGTGCCGCCCGGCTCCAGCAGGCCGCGCCGCTCGGCGTCGACGATCATGGCCAGCGCCGCGCGGTCCTTGATGCTCCCGCCGGGGTTCATCCCCTCGAGCTTCACCCACACCTCGGCCATCCCGGGCTCCACCACCCGCTCCAGGCGCACGGTGGGCGTGCGGCCGATGTATCGATCGATGCGTGACATCCCGTCTCCTGGGTCGGAAAATGAAAACGGCCCCGGGCTGCGCGAAGGCAGACCGGGGCCGCGAACCATGCCGCGTGTTGCGCCGCTCAACCGCCGGGCGCACCGCCGCGCACGCGCACCGCACCGGCCTCGCCGCGGGCGAGACAGGTGGTCCGGCGACAGGTGCAGGCGATGCGGATCATCTACACGGATTCTGGTTGGCGGTACACGGGTTCGTTCCGGACGTTCGCGCCGCGCGCCGCCGGTGTCAAGGCAGACGCGGCTACGACGGGGCGATGCCCGGGATGCCGCGGAGCTTGCCCAGATCCTCGACGAGCGGGTTGAAGGTCGCCAGTCCCTCCGCCTTCGCGGCAGCTTCGAGGCCCCGGTCGGCGGTTACGAACACCAACACGCCCTTGAACGTCCGCAGCGCACGGACTGCCAACGCGGTTGCCAGGTGCACGGCGTCACCGGCGTGGATGGCGTACTCCGGGTGCAGACGGAGCAATTCCGTAGCCTGCTTCACCACCTCGTTGGTGACGCCGACGACGGTGAATGCCGATTCCGAGAGATCGGTACGGAACGCGTCTACCACCGCCGGGTGGCGGTCGAGGGCGTCGGGCGGGCGTTTCGGATGTTCGCGCGCATACCGGGCGAGCGCCGAGACCACTTCCGGCTCGATCAAGGCCGAAACGACCAGCCCACCCCACCGTTCGAAGCGGTTCGTGATGTCTTGCATCCGTTTGCTTCCGTACTCCGGCAAGTACCTCTTCGCCAGAGCGCAGGCATCGAGGAAGAGAGGCATGCGCTAACGATGGACGAACCGTCTCAAGGTGGCGCGGTGGCTCCACAGATTCCGAACGAGCTCCACGAGTCGCCGGCGGAGACCGCGGGGTGGCTCATCGATCTCGTGAAACGAAACGTCGGGATGGTAGGGAAGTCCACGTGTGCCGGTGCCGACGCGAACGGTGTAGCCCTTCGCGCGCATCTCGTGCACCCATTCGGGCTCTTCGGGGAGAATCGTAGTCGCTTCGTCGGTCATCGCCTACGTGCCTCCGTGCGGTGGAATCGGTCCCGGGTTTCGTCGCGAATCAACAATGCAAGATCCGGCGGCCGTTGTCAATCACTCTGTCCACTTCCGTTCCGAAGCGGCCAGCGGTGGGACAGTCTTCGGCTGCGGGCACGGGCAAGTGCTTGCGGCGCAACGGATCGGGCGAGGCGGCGGGTGGGATGAAGCTGCTTCATGTGGCCGCCGCCGCTCGTGGCGGCGGGCCGCACGACGGCGGGCGCCGCTAAATCTCCCCGCACCCGCTGAACGTATGGATCGCCGTCCAGGGCCGCGCCGGGAGCAGACCGGCGCGGCGGTGTCGTTTGCCGCGCGCATGCTTGGCGACGACTGTCGCGCGGCGGAAGGAGAGACTTGTCACGGTGTGTCCAATCGCTGCAAGTTGTGCGGGCCGCATCCCCACCGTCGAACTGTTCCCGTGCCCATCGCGCGCGCAGCCCGGCCCTGAACGCG
>DASSME010000575.1:0-6648 GCA_035689035.1 Longimicrobium sp.
TTCAGGTGGAAGCGGACGCCGTGCTCCTGGTGAAGCAGCTGCAGCATCCAGCCGAGCTCGGGCCCCAGCACGCGCGCCAGCGGCACCGGCTCGTTGCTGACCACGGTCACCTCCAGCCCGCGCGCCCGCAGCGACGCCGCCACTTCCAGCCCGATGAAGCTGCTGCCGACGACCACCGCGCGCTTCGCCCCTTCGGCGGCGGCGATGATGGCGCGGCTGTCGGCCAGGGTGCGCAGGTAGAAGACGTTGGGCGTCTCGCGCGTGCTGAGCGGGAGGCGCACGGGCTCGGAGCCGGTGGCAAGCAGCAGCGCGTCGTAGTCGTACGTGCGGCCGTTGATCAGGCGGACCCGCCGTTCGGCCGCGTCGATGCCGGTCACCCGTGAGCCCAGGACCAGGTCGACGTTGTTTTCGGCGTACCACTCGGGCGGGAAGAGCGGGATCCACTCCTCGGGCGCGTTCCCCGCCAGGTAGTCCTTGGAGAGGTTGGGGCGGTCCACCGGGCCGTCGCTCCCGGCGTCGATCAGGGTGAGCGTGCCGGTGAACCCCTCGCGCCGCAGCATCTCGGCGCACGCGCTCCCCGCCGCCCCCGCGCCCACGATCACCACGGAGCGCGGCGCGTCCGCGGGGACCGGCGCGGGCGGCGGGTTGGCGGGCTCGCGGCGGCCGGTGACGAAGGCGCGGCCGTCGCGCACCTCCACGTTCCAGCACCCCAGCGGGCGCAGCGCGGGCGCGGCCACCGCCTCGCCGGTGCGCACGTCGAAGCGCGAGTGGTGCGCGGGGCAGCGCAGCGTGTGGCCGACGACCACGCCGCCGGCCAGCGACACGCCGTAGTGCGTGCACCCCGCGTCCACGGCGTGGATCTCCCCGTCGATGCGCACGACGACGACCTCCTGCCCGTCCGCCTGGCCGTGGACGATCGCGCCCTCCGCCAACGCGTCCAATGCCACGCCCTGCGCCAGGTCCGGCCCGGACGCCTCCTGCTTCTGCTCTCCCATCGCTCCATCTCCGCGAGATCGATGTGCCGTCGCTCTCCATCAGTATGCGGGGGTTAGGGCAGTTTGTCAAATATTATTTTGACATATGCAAGACAGCTCAACTCCACACCGGTAGATCGTGGCCGGGTCCGGATCGCCGATGCCTCACTTAGAATCAGCAGAGCCAACAGAGAACGACCGGCAGTTCCCTGTTGACTCTGTCGACTCTGCGTGAGCCCTGTGGTTCCGTGCCGGTCGCGGGGCTCAGGCCTCGGCAGCGGGGATCTCGAGAGCGCCGGACGAGGTGGGAGCGCTCGACAGGAGCTTCTGCTGGAACTCGACCGTCGCCTCCAGGCCGGCCACCGTGCCGCGCAGCTGCCGCACCTCGTCTTCCAGGTACAGCATGCGGCGTTGCATCCCCTCGTCCAGCCCGGCCTGCGACTGCTCGCGCAGCTTCATCAGCGCTTCCAGGATCGGCTTCAGCGTGAACCGCGCGGTCAGGGCCAGCACCGGCACGCAGAACACGATGAACATCATCACCAGCAATGCGGCGTCTTTCGGATCCATCTGCAACGCTCCGGGTCCAGGGGGTGGAGAGTGACCGCGGATCAGGCCACGCCGGCCAGCTCGTGCGGCTGTGACGGCGACGCGGCCAACAGCTTCTGCTGGAACTCCACGGTCTCGTGCAGCTCGCCCATCCCGGCGCGCAGCTGGCGCACCTCCTCCTCCAGCTCCACCACGCGCCGCTCCAGCCCGAGCCCGGACGACGGCGGGACGGATTCGCGCAGGCGGATGATGGAGTCCACGATCCGCTTCATGGTGAGGCGCGCGGCGATGGTGAGCACCGGCACGCACACGACGACGAAGAGGATGCTGCCGAAGATTACGTCCCTGGATCCCATGATGCTCCGCGAGAGCGGGTGAGGGTGAACCGGCGGGATGATCCGCTCTACGCGTCGTTTGTCCGCGGGTTTCACGCACGCCCCCACACGGCACCCTTGCGCCTGGCACGGCTTCGGCGTTTATTCGGATACCGAATGGATTCCGAACAGGAGAAGGAGGCGCAGATGGACGCGGACATGCCGCTGGAGCAGAAGCTCGACATCCTGATGGAGCTGGCGGGCGACGACCACGACGGCGCGGGGGGAAAGGCCCGCGTGCTGCCGCCGCGGCTGCGGCACGCGAAAGACGTGGGGGCGCTGCGGCCGCTCAACATTCGCCAGCTCAGGACGCCGGGCGGCAAGGTGTCGCTGATGCGCATCCTGATGACCAACGCGTGCTCGTTCAACTGCCACTACTGCCCCATGCGGCGCGACCGCAGCATGCCCCGCACGCTGCTCAAGCCCGAAGAGCTGGTGCGCATCTTCCTGGCGGCGCACCACCGCGGCTGGTGCAGCGGGCTCTTCCTGACCACGGGGATACCCGGACGCCCGGTGAAGGTGATGGACGACCTGATCACCGTCCTCGAGCTGCTGCGCGAAAAGCACCGCTTCACCGGCTACGTGCACGTGAAGATGGTTCCCGGCGCCGAGCCCGCGCAGATCGAGCGGCTCACCCAGCTGGCCAGCCGCGTGTCGCTGAACCTGGAGGCGCCGTGCGGCCAGCACCTGGTGCGGATCGCGCCCGAGAAGAGCCTCGACACCGCGCTCGCCTCGCTCGACGTGGCGCGCAAGGCGGTGCTGCGCGGCCGCGCGGAGCAGCTGGACGGCCGCCCGCGCGACCTGCTGCGCCCCGGCGGCGCCAGCGGGATGACCATGCAGTTCGTGGTCGGCGCCACCCCCGACAGCGACCGCACCATCGTGGAGAAGGTGGGCGAGCTGTACGACGGCGGCGGCATCCACCACGCGCACTTCAGCGCCTTCCGCCCGATCCGCGAAACGCCGATGGAAGACGCCCAGCCGGCGCCGGCGCTGCGCGAGGTGCGGCTGTACCAGGCGGACTACCTGCTCCGCTCCTACGGCTTCGGGCGTGACGAGGTGGTGTACGACCGCGCCGGCAACCTGCCGCTGGCCAACGACCCCAAGACCACCTGGGCGCTGGCCCACCCCGAGCACTTCCCGGTGGAGGTGAAGACGGCGCCGTACGAGCAGTTGGTGCGCGTCCCCGGCATCGGGCCCGGCTCGGCGAAGCGGATCGTGGCCGAGCGGGGGACGGCGGTGCTGCGCACGTTGGCCGACCTGCGCGGGCTGGGCGTGGTCACCACGCGCGCCGCCGGGTTCCTGACGCTCGGCGGCCGCCGCCTGCAGAGCGTGCGCTGGACCGAGCAGCTCGGCTTCTGGGGCCCCGACGACGACACCGGCCGCCACCACCTGGTCTACGACGTGAGCCCGGGCACCTTCCGGTGATCCAGATCCTCCTGAATCATTGACGGAAACGACCGCAAAATCTCACGCAGAGGTAGCAGGGAAGCGGAGGCAGCAGAGGGGAATTCTTCTCTGCTGCCTCTGCTTCCGCTGCGTGAAACCAGGTGGCGTGGCTTCGGCCGTTTTCGTTTGAAGGCGAGCGAGAGGGAGGCGCTCCGCGAGGGCCGTTCGGCATCGAAACGGCGCGCCGATGCGAAGGTGCGCCGGCGGGTGAGGTGGGCACCTCCGCGGCGGGGGCAACAATCCTGCTACATACACGCGGGACCGTCCTTTCCCCCACCGCGCTGCGCATGGCGAACCAGACCTACGCCACCGATACAGCCCTGGTTGAGCCGGCGCCAACGCGGACGCGGCGCGGCCGCGCGCGACGGTGGACGGTCGCGGCGCTGGGCGTGGGCGCGGGGCTGGTGGCAGCCGGCGTGTGCGCGCTGCCGCCACCCGGCATCCCCCGCCCCGTCACGATCGCCCCGGGCGCGGGCGAGGCCGTCGTGGTCGCCGCATCGCGGTACCGCGCCTCGCGCTTCCACCGCTTCTGGATGGGCAACGGCTACCGCGACCTGTGGACCACGCCGATCCGCGCGTCCATGGTGGACCTGGGCGGCCGGCGGGACGGGCTCACGCCACGGAGGCGCGGCGGCGGGCGGCAAACGCGCTCGTTGCGGCTGCGCGGCGCCGACGGGCGTGAGTACGTCTTCCGCTCGCTGGACAAGGACCAGGCGCGCGCGCTGCCGCCGCTGCTCCGCGCCACCGTGGGCCGCATCCGGCAAGACGAGGTGAGCGCCCTGCACCCCGGCGCCACGCTGGTCGCCGCGGGGCTGGAAGACGCCGCGGGGGTGCCGAACGCCACGCCGCGGCTGGGGGTGATGCCCGACGCGCCGGAGCTGGGCGAGTTCCGCGCGGACTTCGGCGCGCTTCCCGGCACCCTGCAGGTGCGCCCCGGGCCGGGGTTCGCGGGTGCGCTGCGGACGGAAGGGACGGACGACCTGTGGCGGGCCCTGCGCCACGCGCCGGGCGACCGCGTGGACGCGCGGGCGTACCTGGCCGTTCGGCTGATGGACGTGTACCTGGGGGACTGGGACCGGCACGGCGGCCAGCTCACCTGGGCGCGGAGGGAGCGCGGCGGCGTGGGCACGTGGTTCCCCATCCCGCGCGACCGCGACTACGCGTTCGCCGACTACCGGGGTGTGCTCCCCGCCCTGGCGCGCAAGGTGGACCCCAAGGTGGTGCGCTTCGACGCCGGGTACCGCGACCTGCGCGGCCTGCTGGTCAAGTCGCGCACGATGGACGAGCGCCTGCTCTGCGGGCTGCCGGCGGCCACGTGGGACTCCACCGCCGCCGCGATGGCGCGCTCCCTCTCCGACCCGGCCATCGCCGCCGCCATCGAGAGGATGCCGCGCGAGTACGTCACACGCTCCGCCCGGCTCGCCGCCACGCTGCGCGCCCGCCGCGACCACCTTCCGGACGCCGCCCGCCGCTTCCGCGCCCTCCTCCACGCCCCCGGCCGTTGCACCCGCGGCAAAACTACCGGCTGAAGCCGCCCCATGCCCGGAACCCGGGAACCTGCCGGTGCGTTCGCCGGCACCGACGGCGCGGCGCGAGGCAGAGTTATCGGAGTGAACGGAATGGGCACACGCCCTCCGTGAACTCTGTTGACTCCGCTATGGATTCAGGGTGACGGGAGGACGGTGGGTGAGAACTCCTTCGCGACCGCGGGGAGGCTGAGGGTGAAGACGCTCCCCTTCCCCACCTCGCTTTCCACGGACAGGTCGCCGCCCATGCCGCGGGCCAGGTCGCGGCTGATGGCCAGGCCCAGGCCGCTCCCCTCGCTGCGGCCGGTGCGGCTCATGTCCACCTGCACGAACGGCTCGAACACCGACGCCTGCTTCTCGGGCGCGATGCCGACGCCGCTGTCGGCCACCCGCACCAGCACGCGCAGCGGGTCGACCGCGTCGCGCGCGGCCTCGACCCACACGCGGCCGCCCGGCGGCGTGAACTTGATGGCGTTGCCCAGCAGGTTGATCAGGACCTGCTGCACCTTCTCGCGGTCCGCGCGGGCCACGGTGCCGGGCGGCACGGCGACGGCGAAGGCCAGCTCCTTGGCCCCCATCTGCGGCTCCACCATCGGCGTCACGTCGGCCATCAGCCCGCCCAGCTCCACGTCTTCCACCACGTACTCCACCCGGCCGCTCTCGATGCGGGCCAGGTTCAGCACGTCGTTGATCAGCCGCAGCAGGTGGTTCTGGCTGCGCGCCACGCGGTCCAGCGCCTCGCGCTGCGCGGCGGTCACCGGCCCGTGGATCCCCATCTCCAGCAGTTGCACGTAGCCGGCGATGGCGTTCAGCGGGGTGCGCAGCTCGTGGCTCATCACCGCCAGGAACCCGCTCTTGGCGCGGTTCGCCTCGTCGGCGGCGGCGCGCTGGCGCTCCAGCTCTTCGCCGCGCGCCACCAGCTCTTCGTTCACCACCTGCAGCGTGTCGGCCTGCGCCTCGAGCTCCACCGCCTGCTCCTCGAGCTGCTGCTGGGCCATCTCCAGCTCCACCGCCTGCTGCTCGAGCGTCTCGTTGGCCACGCGCAGCTCTTCGACGTGCTCCTCCACCTCGTGCCGCGCGCGGTCGGCCTCGCGGCGGGCGTTCAGCAGCTGTTCCTCGAACTTGGCGCGCTCGGTCACCCGCATGAACACGCAGTCGTTGGCCCAGGCGCCGTCGCGCTCCGTCCGCGCCACGTTGGCCAGCACCGGCACGTTCGCGCCGTCCGCCGCGCGCAGCAGCAGGAACACCTCTTCGGCGTGGCCGTGCATGCGGACCAGCGGGAAGAAGTGCGTCTGGTAGAAGAGCCGCGCGCCGACGGAGAGGACGGCGTCCATGCGGCGGCCCTCCAGCTCGCCGGGGGCGTAGCCGAGCATGGCCGCCAGCGTGGCGTTGGCCGCGGTGATGGTGCCGTCGTCGGCGAAGGCGAGGAAGCCGCAGGGCGCGTGGTCGAGCAGCGGGTCGAGCCCGCGCCCGGGCGCGGCCGCGCCGGCGTTCACGCGAGCGCGGGCTGCAGGTACTCGCGCATCAGCTCGATCGTCTCCTCCGGGTGGCTCAGGTGGGGGCAGTGGCCGGTGGCGTTCATCACCCGGAGCGTGCTGTCGGGCATCTCGCGGTGCAGGTACTCGCCCACCTCGCGCGGCGCCACCATGTCGTCGCTGCACTGCAGGATCAGCGCGGGCACCTTCACCTTCGGCACGTCGTCGCGGTTGTCGGAGAGGAAGGTGGCCTCGGCGAAGCGGCGCGCCACCACGGGGTCGGTGGAGCAGAAGCTCTCCGTCAGCT
>DASSME010000576.1:0-5530 GCA_035689035.1 Longimicrobium sp.
GTCGGCCAGCATGTAGCCGAGCCGCTCGGGGGGGTAGTCCGGATCCAGCGGCAGGTAGGCGCCCCCCGCCTTGAACACCCCGAGCAGCCCCACCACCATCTCGGGGCTCCGCTCCACGCAGATCCCCACCCGCGCCTCGGGACCGCCACCCAGCGCGCGGAGGTGGTGCGCCAGCCGGTTGGCGCGCCCGTTCAGCTCCGCGTAGGTGAGCCGCGCATCGGCGGAGACGAGCGCCGTCGCGCCGGGGGTGCGGCGCACCTGGGCTTCGAAGAGCTCGTGGATGCACGACTCGGCCGGATACGCGGCCTCGGTGCGGTTCCACTCCTCCACCACCCGCGCGCGCTCGGCATCCGGCAGCAGCGCCAGCCGCTCCACCGGCTCGTTCTCGCCGGCGACCATCCCCTCCAGCACCTGGCGCAGGTAGCCAAGGTGGCGCTGCACCGTCTCGCGCTCGAAGAGGGCCGTGGCATACGTCATCCGGCCGACGATCCGCTCACCCGTCTCCAGCAGCCCCAGGTGCAGGTCGGTGTTCGCGTGCGCCCCCGAGCCCGCGCTCACCCGGCCCACCTCCAGCCCCGGCAGCGAAAGCCCGCCCCTGCGGCCGGTGTCCTGCCACGCGAACGCCACCTGGAAGAGCGGGCTGTGCGACAGGCTGCGCACGGGGTCCACCAGCTCGACCACCTGCTCGAAGGGGATGTCCTGGTGGTGCTGGGCGTCGAGGGCCCGCCGCTTCACCCGCTCCAGCAGCTCCGCCACCGTGGGCGCGCCCGACAGCTCCAGCCGCAGCGTGAGCGTGTTGATGAAGAAGCCGATCAGCTTCTCGATCTCGCGGCGCCCGCGCCCCGCCACGGGGGTGCCGATCACCACCTCGTCCTGCCCCGAAAGCCGGCCCAGCACCACGGCCCAGGCCGCCAACAGCGTCATGAACAGCGTGGTGCCGTGCCGCCGCGAAAGCGCCTTGAGCCCGGCCGTCAGCTCCTCGTCCAGCTCCACCGCGACCCATGCACCCGCGCGGTCGGCCTGCGCGGGGCGCGGGCGGTCGGTGGGCAGCTCCAGCAGCTCCGGGGCGCCGGCGAGCGTCCGCGTCCAGTAGTCCGCCTGCTCGCGGAGCACCTCGCCCACCATCCATCGCCGCTGCCAGATCGCGTAGTCCGCGTACTGGACCTCGAGCGCCGGCAGCGGGTCCGGCGCGCCGCGGTGGAACGCCTCGTACAGCGCGCCCAGCTCGCCGAAGAGCACCCCCATCGACCAGCCGTCGCTGACGATGTGGTGCATGGTCAGCAGCAGCGCGTGGTCCTCTTCGTCCAGCCGGATCAGCAGCCCGCGGATCAGCGGCCCGCGCGCCAGGTCGAAGGGCGCGCGCGCCTCGCCGGCGATCAGCCGCTCGAGCTCGGCCTCGGCGTCCACGCGGCCGCGCAGGTCGTGCTCTTCCAGGCTGAACCCGGCGTCCGCCGGCGCGATCCGCTGCTCGGGGACGCCGTCGGTCTCGGCGAAGGTGGTGCGCAGCGCCTCGTGGCGGGCCACGATCCGGTCCAGCGCGCGCGCCAGCGCCTCGCGGTCCAGCTCTCCGCGCAGCCGCAGGGGCGCGCGGATGTGATAGGCGCTGCGCAGGTCTCCCAGCTGCTCCAGCAGCCACAGCCGGGTCTGGGCCAGCGACAGCGGCACCCGGCCGCCGCGGGGGGCGGGCTCGATCGGCGGCAGCTCGGCCCGCGCGGCCATCTCCAGCACCCGCGCGAAGTCCTCGAACAGCGGCCGGTTGAACAGCTCGCCCAGCTCGACCTTCACCTCCAGCACCTGCCGCACGCGCGAGATCACCTGGATCGCCAGGAGCGAGTGGCCGCCCAGGTCGAAGAAGTGGTCGCGGCGGCTCACCCGCTCCACGCCGAGGACGTCGGCCCAGATGTCGGCCAGCGCCTGCTCGGTCTCGCCCGCCGGCGCCTCGTACCCGCGGTTCACGTAGGCGCCGGCCTCGGGGGCGGGGAGCGCCCGGCGGTCCACCTTGCGGTTGGGGGTCAGCGGCAGCGCCTCCAGGCGCACGTACGCCGCCGGCACCATGAACTCGGGGAGCCGCTCGGCCAGGTGGGCGCGCAGCGCCTCGATCTCCGCGTCGCCGTCGGCCACGTAGTAGGCCACCAGGCGCTTCTGCCCGGGGGTGTCCTCGCGGGGCACCACGGCGGCCTCGCGCACCGCGGCGTGCTCCACCAGGCGCGCCTCGATCTCGCCCGGCTCCACGCGGAAGCCGCGGATCTTCACCTGCTGGTCGTTGCGCCCGGCGAACTCCAGCGTCCCGTCCGGGCGCCAGCGCCCCAGGTCGCCGGTGCGGTAGAGCCGCGCCCCCGGCTCGGGCGAGAAGGGGTCGGGGACGAAGCGCTCCGCGGTCAGCGCCGGGCGGTTCAGGTACCCGCGCGCCACCCCCGCGCCGCCGATGTACATCTCCCCCACCACCCCCACCGGCGCCGGCTCGCCGCGCCCGTCGCGCACGTAGACGCGCCAGTGGGGGAAGGGGCGGCCGATGGGGACGCCGCCCTTCGCCTCGTCGCCGGGGCGGTACTCGTGGAAGGTGGTGCCCACGGTGGCCTCGGTGGGCCCGTAGCCGTTCAGGAGCCGGCGCCCCGCCCCCCAGCGCCGCGCCACGCCGCCGGCCAGGACGTCGCCCGTGGTCGCCAGCATCCGCACCGAGCCCATCCGCGCGTCGGGCTGGAGGGTGGCGAGCATCGCCGAGGTGAGCGTGAGGTGCGTGACCTGGTGCCGCGCGACCGCTTCGGCCAGCGCTTCGCCCCCCAGCGGGCCGGGCGGCGGAACGTGGAGCATGGCGCCGCGGCAGAGGGTGACGAACAGCTCCCACGCGCAGGCGTCGAACCCGAACGACTGGAGCTGCATCACCCGGCTCCGCGGCCCCACGGCGTAGAGGTGGTCCTGGGACTCGACCAGCCGCGCGAAGCCCCGGTGCGGCACCACGACCCCCTTCGGCGTTCCCGTGGACCCGGAGGTGTAGACCACGTACGCCGCGTGGCCGGGGGCGAGCCCGGCGCGCTCCGGGTCGGCCGACGGCGCGCGGGCCCAGGCGCGCTCGTCCAGCGCCAGCACCGGCACCCCGGTCCCCGCGAAGCGCGGCGCCCACGCGCCCGGCGCCAGCACCAGCGCCGCGGCGCTGTCGTGGATCATGAAGCGCAGGCGCTCGTCGGGGAGCGCGGGGTCCAGCGGCACGTACGCGCCCCCGGCCTTGAGCACCGCCAGCGGCGCGACGACCATCTCCGGGCTCCGCTCCACGCACACCCCCACCCGCACCTCGGGCCCCACGCCGAGCGAGCGGAGGTGGTGCGCCAGGCGGTTGGCCTCGCGGTTCAGCCCGCCGAAGGTGAGCGTCTCGCCGCCGGCGTTCAGCGCCACGGCGTCGGGCGTGCGCGCGGCCCACGCCTCGAACGGCTCGTGCATGCAGCGCTCGGGCGGGCACTCCGCCGCGGTCCGGTTCCACTCCTCCACCACCAGGCGCCGCTCGGCCGCGGGGAGGACGTCCACGCTCCCCACCGGCCGCTCCGGCGCGGTCTCCAGCGCCTCGGCCAGCCCCTCCAGCGCCCGCCGCACGTACCGGCAGACCCGCGCCGGATCGAGCGCGTCGCGCGCGCCCTGCACCTTGAGCCAGAACCCCTCGCCGGCGTCATCCACCGCCAGCCCGAGGGGGTAGTTCGAGCGCTCCTCGCCGTGGATCGTCCGCATCCCGTCGATCGCCGCGGGGGCGTTCGCGGGCGGGGCCGCCGCGCCGTGACGGTAGTTCAGCAGCGAGGTGAACAGCGGCGCCGACGCGTCGACCCCGCTGCAGCGCTGCGCCAGCGCCAGCGAGGCGTGCTCGTGGCGCAGCAGCTTCGCCAGCAGCGCGTGCGCCTGCCGCACGCTCGCCTCGGCCCCCACGCCGCCCACGCGGATGCGCACCGGGAGCGTGTTGATGAAGGGGCCCATCACCCGGTCGGCGCCTTCGCCCCCCTGCATCCGCCCGAAGAGCACGGTGCCGAACACCACGTCGCCGCGCCCCGAGGTCCGCGCCAGCACCTGCGCCCAGGCTACGTGGAACACGGCCGCCGCGCTCACCCCCAGCGCCCGGGCGCGCTCGCGCAGACGGGCCGCGAGGCGCGGGTCCACCGGCAGCCGCGCCTCGTCCACCTCCGAGCCGTCGCCCCGCGCGTCCAGCAGCCCGAAGGGCGCGGTGGGCTGGTCCACGTCGCCGAGCAGGCCGGTGAAGAACGCGCGGTGCTCGTCTTCGCTCACGCCCAGCCGCGCCTGCGCCACGTAGTTGCGGAACGGCAGCGGCCGGGGGAGCGTGTCGGCGCGCCCCGCCAGGTACGCCTCGATCTCGGCGTGCATCACCTCCTTGGCCGTGTGGTCGCCGGTGAGGTGATGGCTCAGCAGCAGGAGCAGCCAGCGCCCGTCCGCCGGGTCCCGCGCGACGCGGACGCGCACCATCGGCGCTTCGCCCAGGCCGATGCGGTAGTGCCGCGGATCGAACCGCGCGCGCAGCTGCTCCGCCGCGTCCCCGGCCGCGGGGTCCAGCGCCACCTCTTCGACCCGGAGCGGCGCCGTGCGCCACACCACCTGCACCGGCTCGCGCAGCCCCTCCCACATCACGGCCGTGCGCAGGATGTCGTGCCGGTCCACCACCGCCTGGAACGCGGCCAGGTACCGGTCCAGCCCCTCGCGGCTTGCGAAGCCGGTGAGGGACCACACCAGGTACGGGTCGCCCTCCCTGGCCATCAGGTGGTGGAAGAGGATCCCGTCCTGCAGCGGCGCCAGCGGGTAGATGTCCTGCACGTTGGCCGCGCCGCCCGGCACCCCCGCCACGACCTGGTCGATCTCGGCCTGGTCCAGCGACACCAGGGGGAGCATCTCCGGCGTGATCCGCTCGCACCCGGCGGGGATCGCGTTCTGAGGCACCTCCACCTCGCGGGGCGCGGCGGCCAGCTCCGCCGCCAGCGCCGCCAGGGTGGGCGCGGTGAACGCCGAGCGGACGTCGCAGTGCAGCCCCCGCTGCCGCAGCCGCGCGATCACCTGCACCACCAGCAGCGAGTGCCCGCCCAGCTCGAAGAAGTGGTCGTGGCGGCCCACCCGCTCCAGGCCCAGCACCTCGGCCCAGATCTCGGCCAGCGCCCGCTCGGTCTCGCCCACGGGCGCCTCGTACGTCCGGGCGGCGTACGCGTCCTCCTCCGGCGCCGGCAGCGCTTTGCGGTCCAGCTTGCCGTTGGGCGTCCGCGGCCACCGCTCCAGGCGCACGTACGCCGCGGGGACCATGTACGCCGGCAGCCGCTCGCCCAGGTGCGCCCGCAGCGCCTCCACCTCCACCGCCTCGCCGGTCCAGTACGCCGCCAGCCGCCGGTCGCCCGGCGTGTCTTCGCGGACCACCACCACCGCCTCGCGCACGCCCGGGTGCTCGCGCAGCCGCGCCTCGATCTCGCCCGGCTCGATGCGGAAGCCGCGCACCTTCACCTGCGCGTCGGCGCGCCCCAGGAACTCCAGCGCCCCGTCCGCGCGCCACCGCGCC
>DASSME010000577.1:0-35359 GCA_035689035.1 Longimicrobium sp.
CTACTACGCGAACGCGCCTCCCCTCTCCGGCCGTCCATCCACCTGACGCCGTCCGCAAGCGTGCGGGCGGCTGGACATCGACACGCAACCGGACGAGGGACCCGTGGAAGACTGGATCGCGCGCACGTTCAACGGCGCGGAGCCGATGCAGATCGGCATCGCGCTGTTCATCACCCTGGTGATGGCCTGGGTGTTCTGGGTAGGCGCCCGCAACAGCCACCGCCCGCCGCCACCACGCAACGACGCGCCGCCCACCGAATCGGCGTGACGTAGAAGGAGAAAAGGAGCCGCCCGGCAGTCGCTGGGCGGCTCCTCTCCGCTTTACCCACGTCGCGGCACTGAAAGGAACGGGGTGATTCGAGCGTGAGCACCCGCTTATCGTTCCTCCCCCTGGGTTCGATGTCGCAAGACGTTCATCGCCCCCATCCAGCCGAATCCGGCGGCCAGGCATTGCAATGGGGATTGAGGCGCAAAAACGATGAACCCGACCAGAGAGCCCGAGACGGTCGCAAGAACAGCGTCCGCGCGGTGATAGAACGCCGCTGACCTCCGTGGAAGGATTTGGCGGAGAAATGGCGCCGCGCTCTCGATGTGATCTTGCCGGTAGATATGCACGATCGCCGCGCCGAGCAGCGTGATCAGGTATTGCTCTCCCAGCATATCCGCCCCCGGAGCAGATCGGACAAAAAAAGGCGCCAACCCGACCGTAGTCGGGATGACGCCTCGTCGCGCATTCGCTACAACTATTGGTTGCAGCGACCCCCTCGCAGAGGATTGCGCCCGGCAAACCGGGCGTGAGCCACACCCTATCAAGCTTCGTACCACAGTTCGACGCAATCACCCGTGCTGCTCCCGTGGCGAAGCCCTTCTGTCATGATTCGTCCGCCCCCTGCTTCGCGGCGAGCACCAGCCCCACCTGCTCCACGCGGCCGTCGACGATGCGGCGCACCTTCAGCTTCACGGCGCCCAGGGTGATGCCGCGGCCCTCCTCCAGCCGCGCGCCCAGGCGCTCGCGAAGCAGCTCCTCGAGCGTGTCGCCGGGGTCCGCCTCCACCGCGACGCCGTAGAACTCGTCCAGGTCGGCCACGGTGGTGTCGCCGCGCAGGGGGAACTCCACGTCGGGCGAAAGGGGCGGCGAGCAATCCAGCTGCCCGGCGAAGATGCGGTCCACCAGCGGGCGGACGGCGGCGGTCAACACGACGAACAGGTGGTCGCCCGGGCGGATGCGGGTGCTGCCGCGCGGCGGGACCACGCGGTTCTCGCGGGCGATCATCGCCACCACGGCCCCGTCGGGAAGCGCCAGCTCGCGCACGGTGCGGCCGGCCAGGCGGCTCCCCTCGGGGAGCGTGTACTGCACGATGTCGCCGTTCACCTGCTGCAGCGAGGTGATCTCGAGCGACACCGCGGGCGTGGGGGCGCCGGGCTCTTCCAGCCCCAGGCGGCGCGCCAGCGGCGCCAGCGTCCACCCCTGCAGCAGCGCGCTCACCAGCACCACGAAGAACACCACGTCGAACAGCGGCCCGCTCCCCGGCAGCCCCAGCAGCAGCGGGAAGAGGCCCAGCACGATCGGCACCGCGCCCTTGAGCCCCGCCCACGACACGAACGCGATCTCGCGCGGCCCGAAACGCAGCGGCGCCAGCGCCACCGCCACCGCCAGCGGGCGCGCGAAAAAGACGAGAACGGCGGTGATCAGCAGCCCCGGCCCGGCCACGTGCAGCAGGCGGCTGGGAAAGCTGAGCAGCCCCAGCAGCACGAACATGCACACCTGCGCCAGCCACGCCGCGCCGTCGGTGAAGACCAGGATGCCACGCTGGAACACCACGCCCCGGCTGGCCACCATCATCCCCGCCAGGTACACGGCCAGGAACCCGCTCCCGTGCAGCGTGGCCGCCAGCCCGTAGGCCAGCAGCCCCGCGGCGGCCACGAACACCGGGTACAGCCCCTCGGCCCCCAGCCGGATGCGGTTGGTGGCCCACGCGGTCGCCAGCCCCACCCCGACGCCGACCACGCCGCCGATCGCCATGTGCTGCGCGAAGAGCACGAGCAGGCCCAGCCCCGGCTCCAGCTCGCCGCGCAGCACGTCGAGCAGGCTCACGGTGAGGAACACGGCCATGGGATCGTTGGAGCCGCTCTCCAGCTCCAGCGTGGCCCCCACGCGCTCCGGCAGCCGCAGCCCCGTGGACCGCAGGACGCTGAACACCGCCGCCGCGTCGGTGGAGGCCACGATGCTCCCCAGCAGCAGCCCGTTCAGCAGCGGCACGCCCAGCATCCAGCTCGCCGCGACGCCGACAATGGCAGCGGTGAGCAGCACCCCCACCGTGGCGAGCGACAGCGCGGGCGCCACGGCGTGGCGGATGGAGCGGTACGGCGTCCTCAACCCGCCGTCGAAGAGGATCACGGCGAGGGCGATGGTCCCCGCGCCGTGGGCCAAGCGATAGTCCTCGAAGCCGATCCCGCCCAGCCCCTCGCTGCCGGCCAGCATCCCGATCGCCACGAAGAGCACCAGCACCGGAACGCCCCAGCGCGCCGACACCTTGCTGGCCGCCACGCCCACGATCACCAGCAGCGCCGCCACCAGCAGCACGCGGTCGATCAGGAACACCGCGCCGCCTTTCGCTCTCCGCCGGACGGACGATCCGTCGCCCGGCCGATGGACGCTCGTCTGTGCAAGTCGTGCCTCCGCGCAAGGATGGATGGTGGGGTCCACCCGTCCATCTGCCGGTTGCGGCGGCGTTTGTCAACCACACGCGAGCGGGCCCGCCAGGGAAGCTTCCCCGCCGGGCCCGTGCGGCCGTGTCCCCGTTTTCGTGGCAACGGGTTCAGTCGCGGACCACCACCATGATGCCGCGCAGGCTTTCGGGGGCGCCGTCGTCGCCGGGGATCACCTTCACGAAGTCGCGCAGGCGCACCACGCGGCCGTCGGCGGCGCGGGCGCGGTAGACGAACTCGTGGTCGCGGCAGGCGCCGGTCTCGGCCACGCAGTACGCCACCGACTCGTCGCGGTCGCCGGGGTGCACCACCACGCCGGCCCAGAAGCCGGGCTCGGCCGTCCAGCGCTCGCGCGGCCACCCCAGCACCGCCTCGGCGCCGGCGCTCACGTACCAGAACTCGAAGGTGCGCGCGTCGCACTCCCACACGATCGCTTCCTCGTCCCACAGCAGCTCCAGCGCGCGCAGGTCCAGCGCCCACATCGGGTCGCCCGGATCGCCGAACACGCCCTCCACGCGCTCTTCCAGCGTATCGATCAGCAGGGCCGTCGTCATCGTCCCCCTCCATGGTGGTTCCGGGTGCATCCGCGGGCGCCGTCCATCCGCCGCGTGCCTGGCCGGAGGGCAGGGGGCGAGCCAGGGAAACGAAAAACGCGACAATGCGGCGCGAAGTCGTTATCTTCGAAGGAACTACGTTGAATCCAACCAGGATGGAACCTCGTAGTGCTCCCCGTTCCCGGCCGTTCGGCTGGGGCACGCGGGGTACGGCCGTGGCGCCGATGCCCCGCATCAACCCGCACGCTCCAGGAGAGCGCAACCACCGTATGTCCACCATCCAGATCCCCACCGGCCGCCCGGGCAAGCCGCGCATCGGCGGCGGCAACCCGCTGCGCGCGATCACCGGCAAGGTCCCGTTCGTGATCGGCACACTCGTGGCGCTGCTGCTGATCCCGTCGATGTTCACGTACATCAACCCGGGGAACGTGGGCATCGTGATCCACAAGCTGGGCGGCGGGGTCGACCGCCGGCCGCTGGGGCAGGGGCTGCACTTCCGCAACCCGATCACCACGGGGATCGAGGAGTACCCGATCTACATGCAGACGCTGGTGCTCACGCGCGGAAACACCGAGGGCTCGGCTCAGAACGACGAGATCAACGTGAACAGCGTGGAGGGCCAGCCGGTGTCGCTGGACGTGTCGCTCAGCTTCGAGCTGGACGCCAGCAAGACGCCGGCGCTGTACACCACCTTCCGCACCGACATCGAGCACATCCAGCACGGCTACGTGAAGCAGGCGATCCGGCAGGCGCTGCAGGAGGTGCTGGGTAGCGAGCCGATCGCCGACATGCTGGGCCCCAAGAAGGCCGAGGTGGTGAGCCGCACCCAGCAGCTGATCGCCAGCCGCCTGGCGCCGTACGGGTTCGTGGTGAAGCAGTTCACCATCAACGAGATCCGCGCGCCGGCCGAGGTGATGGCGGCGATCAACACCAAGAACGTGATGCAGCAGCAGGCGCTGACCGCGCAGAACGAGCTGCAGAAGAACATCTACAACGCGCAGGGCGACAGCATCCGCGCCAGCGGCCGCGCCAAGGCGATCCTGGCCGAGGCGCAGGCGCAGGCCCAGGCCAACCAGCTGCTCTCCCAGAGCATCACGCCCACGCTGGTGCAGTACGAGATGGCGAAGAAGTGGAACGGCCAGATGCCGCAGGTGAGCGGCGGCGCCACCCCGCTGATCCAGATGCCGTCGCCGAACCAGTAGACGGCCGGCGGATCAGGCGATCCGGGTGATGTGAAGAAGCGGGAGGGGACGCGATGTCCTCTCCCGCTTCTCTCGCCGGTGGGCAACCGGAGCGTCTTGGGAAGGTTGCATTTCAACTCACGACAAGTATTGATATTTTGATGCGTTTGTATAAGTTGTTTGACTTGAATTTTTTTCATTGGTCCTCGCACCCTTGGAGGCAAAATGTATGACAGAACCAAGCTCGCGCTGCAAGATCTCGGAGTGGATACGTTCGCGACCACGGTAGATCCGTCGGTCATCGCCGTATACACGACGGAGCCCGGCAGCTATAACGATACAACGGCCGGCTGCTGCGGCCCGATGACCAAGGACCCACCCATTACGTCTTCGATCTCGTGCAACGCTGTCGTGGACTGCACCTGACTTCGTCAAGATCGGTCGCCCGACCAGCGGCAGGCGAGGCAACCGACGGCTGAAGCCACGGCAACGACTACGAAAAGCCTCGCAACCCCCGCGAGGCATCAACGGCAAAGGGAGGCGCCGCCGCGGCGCCTCCCTTCGTGCATGCAACGAACTGGTCCGGCCCGCGCCGTCCGGCTCACTCGGGCTTGGCGTGGCGCTCCAGCATCCGCGTGGGGCGGGCGACGGCGCGGTCCAGCGAGAGCGAGCTCTCGCTGCGGATGGGGACGTCGAACTGGCCGTTGGTGATGGTGATCACGCTGTCGCCCGCGAAGTTCTCGGCGGTGCCGCTGAAGGTGCCGCGCAGGTGGCCGTTCGACTTGGAGGTGATGTTCACCACCCCGGTGACGAAGCCGAAGAGCTGCGAAGCGTCTTCGTCCAGGTCCGGGTTCGTGTCGTACGCGATCAGCGCGATCGGGCACAGGTCGGTGCAGGTGTTCCCGCTCAGGTCGACGCTCCCCGTTCCCGCGGGCTCGGGGATCCCCAGCAGCACCAGGTGGCCCGTGGTGCTGGTGACCGGCAGGTACGACACGATGGAGATCGCCGAGACCCCGCCCTGCTGCGAGCGCACGCCCACCGCGAACGGCTGCTTGACGAACGACGTGGTGTTCTGCTGGAACTCGCCGCTGGCGCTGTAGCTGCCGGCACGCGCCCCGCTGTAGGTGAAGCTGAGCGACCCCGCGCCCGTGGCGGTGTTGCTGCCGGTGCTGTCGCCGCACGCGGCCAGCAGCGCAACCGCGCCGGCCAGCGCCGCCTTCATGATCTGCCTGGTCTTCATTCGTTCCCCGTGGTGGGCTCGGCGAAATTGGTTGGGTGCCGCCGGGTACGCAGGGCGTCCCCCCCGACGCGGGCAGGGCACGATGAAGGAATCGGGCCGGAAGGT
Organism: Longimicrobium sp.; assembly: GCA_035689035.1. GTDB lineage: Bacteria > Gemmatimonadota > Gemmatimonadetes > Longimicrobiales > Longimicrobiaceae > Longimicrobium. The sequence goes on from DASSME010000577.1 coordinate 5,790, forward strand.
GGCGAAGGGGGCGATCGTGTCCGGCATCTGCTTCCACCCCAGCGGCTTGCGCATATACGGATGTTTGGGTGCCGATGCATCGGGGGCGCGTCGCGTCGCCCTGTCCGGGAGACAGGCGGAGGCGCGCGGAGAGGACGCCGAGCTCCGCCCGGCGTCCGCCCTCCGCAATCCCCGGCCGTGGGGAGGGGGGATCGCCGGGCGCGGGGGGGCCGGCCGCGGCGGCGGTGCCCTGCGGGTTCGATCCGCCCGCCGGTTTGCGTCTTGCCGCCGCAGGACGGGCGCGATACGTTGCGGCCCTTCGCAAAGCGTTGCAGCAGAACGTCATTCCGGCAGGAGTGCCGCACCCGCCATGTCCACCAACCTCCCGCAGGCAGGGCCGCTCGCCTCGTTCGGCGTGAGCGCCGGGCCGCGCTACGGCGAGCAGATCCCCGTGCCCGCGCCCGTGGTCACCGTCGGCCGCGCCAGCGGCTGCGAGGTGGTGATCGACGACGACAGCGTGAGCGCGCGGCACGCCCGCCTGGAGTTCGACCTGGGCGCCTGGCGGATCACCGACCTGGAGAGCACCAACGGCACCGCGGTGGAGGGGGTGAAGCTGGCCCCCAACGTCCCCACGCCGCTCCCCTACGGGGCCACCGTGCGCTTCGGCGGGGTGAAGCTGACCTTCCAGGAGGTGGACAGCGCCGACGTGGAGGCCGCCCGCCGAGCCTACGTGCCGCCCCCGCAGGAGAGCACGCTCAAGGAGGAGCGCCGCGGCTTCCGCTTCCCGCTCTGGCTGGCGCTGCTGATGGTGATCCTGCTGGCGCTGGCCGCCTACGCCGTGTGGCAGATGTCGCAGCCGCCCGTGCCGCAACACCTTCCCGCACCCGTAGACGCGCCCGCGGCGCAGGCTCCGCGGCCGTGAAGGTGACCTGGGAGGCGGCCGGCGCCACCGACGTGGGCCGCGTGCGCGCGCACAACGAGGACTCGTTCGTGATCGACGCGCAGCGCGGCGTGTTCCTGGTGGCCGACGGGATGGGCGGGCACGCCGCGGGCGAGGTGGCCAGCGCCATCGCCAGCGAGGCGGTGGGGAGCGCGCTGCGGCAGGCCATCGACGCCGGGCTCGACGCCGACGGGGTGGCGACGCTGCTGGCCGAGACCTTTCACGGCGCGCACCGCAGCATCGTGAACTACTCGCTGGCCAAGCCCGAAACCCGCGGGATGGGCACCACCCTCACCGCCCTGGTGGTGTTCGAGGACGGCGGCTTCCGGCTGGGCCACATCGGCGACAGCCGGTGCTACGTGCTGCGCGACGGCGAGCTCACCCAGCTCTCGCGCGACCACACCTGGGTGCAGCGCGAGGTGGACGCGGGCCGCCTGACCGACCGCGGCGCGCGCCGCCACCACCTGAGCCACGTGCTGACCCGCGCGCTCGGCGCCGACTCGCTGGACGTGCCCGACGTCTACGCCGGCACGCTCCTCCCCGGCGACCTGGTGCTGCTGTGCAGCGACGGCCTCACCGGCATGCTCACCGACCGCATGATCCGCCGCATCCTGGTGCGCGGCGGCGAGCTGGCCAAGCGCGTGGCCGAGCTGGTGCTGGAAGCCAACGACCGCGGCGGCCGCGACAACATCACCGCCGTGCTGGTGCGGATCTCGGACACGGAGTGACGCGGGGGCACTGTTGATGGGGTCTCACGAAAGGACGGAGGGACGGAAACAGCAATGAAGTTTCCGTCCCTCCGTTCTTCCGTGAGACCTTTTTCAGCGGTATCAGAATCCAATCACTGTATTCTCGAATCGGTACGAGGGGGCGCCTCCCGCGCTCGGGAGGCGCCCCCTTCCGGTTTTCCGTACTCCGTACTTCTTGCTTCAGAAGCGGTAGCGCACGCCGAGCTGCGCCTGGAACTGGTACGGGTTGAACCCCGCGGGCTGCAGCTCGCCGAAGCCGCGCTTGCCCCGGTCCGCCGTCGGGTCGTAGGCGACGGTGTAGACGACGTTGCCGGTGGCGGGGTCGAAACGCTGGGCGGTGAGGAGCGAGTTGTTGGTGCCCACCACCATCAGCCGGCCCCAGTTGCTGTTGAGCCCGTTCAGCACGTTGAACATGTCCAGCAGCAGCTCGGCGTGCTGGCCGCGGAAGGTGCGCAGCTCCTTGCTCAGCCGCAGGTCCACCGAGTGCCACCACGGGTTGCGGCAGCTGTTGCGCTCGGCGATGTGCGGGGTGCTCGCGTCCAGGCAGTCGTAGCGGTTCACGATCGCCATGTAGCGCGCCGCGTCGCCCGCGGTGGCGAACTGCAGGCCGGTGCTGAGCATCGCCCGGTCGTTGAAGCGGATCCCGTCGCCGTTGATGTCGCCGTTCACCACCGGCGTCCAGGGCGTGCCGCTCTGCAGGCGCGCCACCCCGCTCACCCGCACCCCCCACGGCGCCCGCCACAGCACGTTCCCGACGATGATGTGCCGGTTCTCGAACTCGCTGGGCGACCAGGTGCCGAGCTTGCGGTCGCCCGGGTCGCCCAGGTAGTTGGGGTCGCCGGCGGTGGGCGCGCTCTGGTACCCCTCCTGGCTGGTGCAGCAGCTGAAGGAGCTGTTGTCGTACGCGCGGTTGTAGGCGTAGCTGGCCGACAGCTGCAGCCGGCCGCCCAGGCGGTGGTCGACCGTGAAGGCGGCGTTGAAGGCGCGCGCCTCTGCGTCGGAGTTGTTGTAGAACACGTTGGCGAAGGCGCCGTTGGCCAGCCGCAGCGCGATCGGCGGCGCGCTCCCCGGCCGCCACACCCCCGTGCCGCCGTACGCCGCGTTGCTGGCGGGCACGAACACCGGGCGCCCCGCCTCGTTCGCCAGCTTGAAGGCCGGCGCGTGCAGGTTCAGGTTCTGCACCGAGAAGTTGTGCCGGGTGTCGCTGTAGATCAGGTCCACCGACACCCGCGTGCCCGCCGCCAGCGCGTGCTCGTAGCCGACGTTGGCCTTCAGCGTCTGCGGGAGCTTGAAACCCGGGTCGAAGATGGTGTACTCGGGGCGGCCGGTGGGCGCGCCGCCGCTCTTGCACGCCATCGGGTTCTTGTTCCCCAGCGGGTCCGACAGCAGCTCGGCGATGTCGATGGTGGGGATGTCGACACCGGTGCAGAACACGGAAAGGAGCGGCCGCTCGGTCTGGAAGGCGTTCCCCGCGATCACCGCCGGGGCACGGCCGGTGAGCAGCCCCACGCCGCCGTGCAGGGTGCGCCGCAGGTCGCCGCCGCCCACGTCGTAGGTGAAGCTGAGCCGCGGCGAGATCCCGCTGAAGTCCGGCACCACCCCGGTGCGCACGCCGAAGGCGGTCTCCACGCTGGGAATGGCGCCCGGCTCGTCCCGGAAGGCGGTGGTGGTCCAGCGCACGCCGCCGGTCACCGTCAGCCGGCTGCTGGCCTGCCACTCGTCCTGCGCGTAGACGCTGGCCTCCAGCGCGTCGAAGCCGGCGAAGGGAACGTCCGGGTCCGGGCACACCACCTGCTCGCCGTGGGCGTTGGCGACCAGCGCCACCGGGCAGGCGCGCACGCTGCGGCTGTACTGGCTGGGCTTGCCGGCCTCGAAGTCGCTGAGCGAGGCGAACTGCCACTGCCCGCTCCCCAGCAGCCAGAAGGTGTTCTCGGTGTGGGTGAGCAGGTCGTTGGTCCCGATCTTCAGCGAATGGTCGCCCAGGCGGAAATCCAGGTTGTCCACCAGCTGCAGCTTGCGCTCCTGCAGCCGGTTGCGGAAGAGCACCCAGTCACCGCCGAAGGCGAAGTTCTTCCCCGTCTCCAGCCCGTTCACCAGGAACTCGGGAAGGTAGCCGCCATCGTCGTTGGCGGGGCGCGGCCGGTCTTCGTTGCTGTACTGGAAGCGCAGGGTGTTGAACACGCTCCCGGTGAACGCGCTGTTCACCTCGGCCACCGTGCTGTACGCCCTGGTCTTGTACGGCCCGCCGGAAAGGACGCTCTCGCGCGCGCCCACCCGGTCGTTCTCGCCCACGAAGTTGCTGTAGTTCTGCCGCACGGTCAGCCGGTGCCGGTCGCTCACCGTCCAGTCCACGCGGCCGAACAGCACGGTGTTGTCCTGCGTCTGCGTGAACTGCCCGTAGTATTGCTGCGGGTTGGCAAGCCCGTAGCGGCTGGTGAGCGCCGTGGTGAAGCGGGCGATCGAGTCGGCGTTGATCTGCGCGGCCGAGGGGGTGCCGGCGAAGATCGGCTGGCCGCGCCGCTGGCCGTCCATGCTCGCGAAGAAGTGCAGCCGGTTCTTCACGATCGGCCCCGACAGGCTGAAGCCGTACTGCTTGCTGCTGAAGTTGGTGGGCGGGTTGCCCAGGAAGTCCTTCCCCGTGAGGCTCTCGTTGCGGAAGTAGAAGAACCCCGAGCCCTGCAGCTGGTTGGTGCCGCCCTTGGTGACGGCGTTCACCACGCCGCCCACGTAGGAGCCGTACTCCACGTCGAAGCCGTTGGTGATCAGCTGGAACTCCTTGATCGATTCCAGCGAGAAGGCGAACGGGGTGCGGCTGCTGCCGCGGTTTTCGCCGAAGAACGAGTTGTTGGCGTCGGCGCCGTCCACCTGCACGTTGTTGCCGCTGGCGCGCGCGCCGCCCACGCTGAACTGGCCGCCCGACGAGCCGTACAGCCCGGTGCTGACCAGGGGCGAGAGCTTGACGAAGTTGGTGAAGTCGCGCCCCGGCACGGGAAGGTTCTGCACCTGCTCGGGGGTCACGCGGCTGGCCACCCCGCCCTCGGCGGCCTGCAGGGTGCCGCGGGCGGCGGTGGCGGTCACGCCGGCCAGCTGCACGGCCTGGGTGGCCAGCGCCACGTCGCCCGCCGCCACGCCGCCCACGGCCACCTGCACGCTCGCGAGCTCGCCCGGCGCGTAGCCCATGGCGGCCACGCGCACCGAGTAGGTGCCGGGCGGAAGGAGGGGAATTGCGTAGCGGCCCGCCGCGTCGGTCACGGCGTTGCGGCGCAGGCCGGTCTCTACGTTGCTGGCCGTGACCGAGGCGCCGGCCACGGGGCCGCCGCTGGCGGCCGTAACCTGTCCGCGGATGGTGCCGGTGGTGGTCCCCTGCGCGTGCGCGTGCGCCGCCGGAGCGCAGGCCAGCGCCAGGAAGCCCAGCGCCACGCGCTTGAGCCTTGTGGAGAACATTGGATTGTGTTGGGATGGGGGTGGCGTGTCAGGAACCGGGCGCCGGCGGGACGTTTCGTCACCTCCGGCGGGCCGCAAGATACACGTCGCCCCACACACCTGACAGGGTTTCGTTCCCGGGTGGCCCGAGGTCCCACGGAGCAGCGGAGAACCGGCCCCGTCCGGACGTCCGTGCCCGGTGCGGAGAGGCCGAGACCGACGCAGTTCTCCGCTGCTCCGTTCTCCTCCGTTGCTCCGTGTGACCCGCTGTTCCTGGATCTTCCGGAGAGAGACGAGCGGCCGATGACGCGAGGGGCGCCCCCGGTGATGGAGGCGCCCCTCGATGCGGACCAGCGGATTTCGCCCGGGGCGGTCAGCCGTGGGCCACGGGGAGGCGGATGGTGAACTCCGTCCCGGCCGCGTCGCTCCGCACGGTGACCTCGCCGCCGTGCTCCTGCACGATGCGCCGGCAGATGGCCAGGCCCAGCCCCGTGCCCTCGTCGCGGTCCTTGGTGGTGAACAGGGGGTCGAAGATGTGCGGCAGCGCGTCGGCGGGGATCGGCGGGCCGTCGTTGGCCAGGCGCACCGTGACCGATTCGCGCGCGGCGTCGGCGTCCACCGCCACGGTGATGGCGCTGCCGCCGTCGCGCAGCGCCTGCTCGGCGTTCATCACGATGTTCAGGAACACCTGCCCCAGCTGGTGCCGGTCGGCGGTGACGGGGGGCAGGCCGGGGGTCACGTGGAGGGCGGTGCGGATGCCGCGCGCGTCGTGGTCGCGGCGGCGCAGCGCCAGGGTGGCGCGCACCACCTCGCCCACGTCCACCGGCACGCGCTCCACCGGGTGCCTGCGCGCGAAGCCCAGCAGGTCGGCGGCGATGCGCTTGCTGCGCTCCACCGCGTCCAGGATCTCGCGCAGCTGGCCCTGCGTGCCCTCGTCCTGCGCGCGGCGCAGGAGGATCTGCGCGTGGGCGCTGATCACGGCGAGCGGGTTGTTCAGGTCGTGCGCCACGCCGCTGGTGAGCAGCCCCAGCGTGCTGAGCCGGTCGCGCTCGCGCAGGTGGTCTTCCATCCGCCGCCGCTCTTCCACCAGCCGCTTGGTGCGCAGGTGCGCCGCGATGCGCGCGCGCAGCTCGGCGCCGCGGAAGGGCTTGGCCACGTAGTCGTTGGCGCCGGCGTCGAAGGCGGCGTACACGCTCTCGGGGTCGGTCTTGGCCGTCACCATCAGGATCGGCAGGCGCAGCGGGTCCCACCGGGTGCGCGCCTGGTGGCAGATCTCCAGCCCCGACACGCCGGGGAGCATCCAGTCCAGCAGCAGCAGGTCCGGCGGCTCGCCCTGGTCCAGCAGGCGCAGCGCGGTGGTGCCGTCCTCGGCCAGGGTGACGCGGTAGCCGATCTGCTGCAGGATCTGGCGGAGGATGCGGGCCGCGCCGGGGTCGTCCTCGGCGATCAGGATATGCTCGCCGGCGGGCTCGTCGAGCCGCACGGAGGGGACGGGGATGGGTTCGCTCACTTCGTACGGGCGCAGTCGGGGCTCTCGCGCCGCAAACGTTTGGCGCGACACGGGTTTGAGGCGATGGGTTCGGATGTGGGAAGGTACGGCGGATAGAGCGGCGATGGAAGGGCAGGTGTGGAAGATTATGCCGATCGGTGAATAATTCGCTGGATCTGAGCTGAGGAGCAGGGGCGGGTGAATTCGCCCCTCCTTGCAGCGCCTCCTGCCGCAACGACGTACGATCCCCCCTCACCCCAGCAGCGCCCCGCCCCCTTCGAGCTTCTTCCGCAGGTCCTCCGTGCTGAGCGAGAGGAGGCCGAGCGCCCGCTCCGCATCGATCGTCCGCCGTTCGACGGTGAAGATGCGGAAGGCGCGGGCAGTGTAGTACAGCTCGTCGGCCAGGCGCGGCAGGTCGATCAGGCCGGCGCGGCCCTGGTCGGTCAGGCGGTGCAGGGTGCCGTCGCGGCGCAGCAGGAGCAGGTCCAGCCCCATCATCCGCGGCTTCTCGGGATAGTCCACGAACACGCCGCCGTCCGGCAGCTCCAGCTCTTCGGCCAGCCGCGCCTCGAGCGCGAAGAGCGTGGACGGGTCGCCGGCCAGCCACTCCTCGCCCGCCAGCCCGCGCAGCGCCTCGCCCGGCAGCTCCAGCGCGCGCTTGGGGAGCCGGCGCTCGCGCAGCGCCGGCAGCCAGCGGCGCGAGATCCGCCGCGCCTGCTCGCCGTCCGCCGACTCGGCGCGCAGCTCCAGGATGGTCAGCAGCCGCTCGTCGCTCAGGCCCACCAGGTCGTCGGGCGCGAGCAGGCCGCCGTCCAGCGCCTCGCGCACCAGGCGCTTGTACAGCGCCGTGGCCGCGCGCACCGCGTGGTGCCAGTAGACGTTGCGGAACATCTGGTACTTGGCGAAGAGCATCGACTCCAGCGCCGACAGGCCCTTCTCGTGGATCCCGATCTCCGCCCGCCCCGTATCGGGGTCGTCGACGACGATCAGCGCGTGCAGCAGCCGGTCCACGTCCACCTCGCCGTACGGCACCCCGCAGAAGCGCGCGTCGCGCACCAGGTACTCCAGCTTGTCCAGGTCCAGGCTCCCCGAGACCAGACCCTGCAGCGGCGAGCTCGACGTCGCGCGGATCAGCGCCTCCACCCGCGCGCGGCCGCCCGGCGCCACCGCCTCGAGCGCGGCCTCGATTCGCGGCGCCGAGAGGAAGCGGCCGGTGAGCTCCTCGTGGTGGCCGGGCACCCATTCGCCGCCCAGCTCCTCGAGCGCGTGGCTGAACGGGTAGTGCCCCACGTCGTGCAGCAGCCCGGCGTACGGCACCAGCGCGCACTCCTGCGGATCGACCCCCGCCAGCTCGCCGCGCTCGCCCAGCATGGCCAGTGCGCGGCGGGCCAGGTGGTAGACGCCGAGCGCGTGGTCGAAGCGGGTGTGCGTGGCGCCGGGGTAGACCAGGTAGGCCAGGCCCAGCTGGCGGATGTGGCGCAGGCGCTGGAACTCGGGCGTGTCGATCAGCGCGAGCGCCGTTTCGTCCAGCCGGATGGTGTTCCAGAGCGGGTCGCGGACGACCTCGAACTCGTGCGGCGGATGCGTGAGGGCGGCATGCATGGCCGCGAAAGTGGCGTTGTTGGACGCGCGCGGCAAGGTGCCGCTTCGCGCGGAACCCGCACACCCGGGCGGCGATCCGGCGGGATCGCGCGGCGAGATGCGAGGCGTGGCGCGGGGGCGGGGCGGGCGCTGGCCGCTTTCGGGTGGAGAGGTGTCCACGTTCGCGCGGACGCGTGCACAGCGCATGGGCGGAAGGCGCGCGAGCCGCGGCGCGGCGCCCCCTCCGCTCGCTCAGGCTCGCACCTCCCCCCTACCGGGAGAGGTAGCTGCGTCGGCTTCCCGGCACCTCCCAAGCACAGCTGTGAGCAGAGGTTGCAGGGTGGGCCGCCGCCGCGGCCACCCCCTCGCCCGGTACGGGAGAGGGACAGGCGCTCTCAGGCGCCAGGGAGAGGGCGCGGCGCGGCCGGAGCGCTGGGGCGGTGGTCGTGAAGCGCAAATTGGCGATTTTCATCTTTCGCCACGCCGCTCGCCCCCCCATCTTGCCGCGGCTTTGGTCAGTGCCGAAACGGCTGACAATCATCCCGAGGATCGACTTCCATGAGCGATAGCACCACCGCCGGCTTCCGGGTCGAGAAGGACTCGCTGGGCGAGATGCAGGTTCCCGCAGATGCGCTGTACGGGGCACAGACGCAGCGCGCCGTGGAGAACTTCCCGATCAGCGGCATCGGGTTCCCGCGGCGGTTCATCCACGCCATGGGCACCATCAAGAAGGCCGCCGCGCTGGCGAACCAGGAGATGGGCCTGCTCGACGCCGGCACCGTCGCCGCCATCGTCCAGGCCGCCGACCAGGTGATCGCCGGCGAGCTGGACGCGCACTTCCCGCTGGACATCTACCAGACGGGGAGCGGCACGTCCACCAACATGAACACCAACGAGGTGATCGGCACCCGCGCCACCCAGCTGGGCGGCGGGGACAGGCGGGTGCACCCCAACGACCACGTCAACATGGGGCAGAGCTCCAACGACGTGATCCCCACGGCCATGCACGTCTCCGCCCGCGTCGCCATCCACCACGACCTGGTTCCCGCGCTGGAGCGGCTGCGCGACTCGCTGCTGGCCAAGGCCGCCGAGTTCGACGACGTGGTGAAGAGCGGCCGCACGCACCTGATGGACGCCACCCCGGTGCGCCTGGGCCAGGAGTTCGGCGGCTACGCCAGCCAGGTCGACCACGGGATCCGCCGGCTGAAGAACGCGTCCGACGAGCTGGCCGAGCTGGCGCTGGGCGGCACCGCGGTGGGCACCGGCACCAACGCCGTCCCCGGCTTCCCCGCGCTGACGATCCGCAAGATCGGCGAGCTGACCGGGCTGGAGTTCCGCGAGGCCGAGAACCACTTCGAGGCGCAGGGAGCCAAGGACGCCTACGTCAGCGCCAGCGGCGCGCTGAACACGCTGGCCGTGAGCCTGCTCAAGATCGCCAACGACATCCGCTGGCTGGCGAGCGGGCCGACCTCCGGGCTGGCCGAGATCACGCTCCCCGCCGTGCAGCCGGGGTCGTCGATCATGCCGGGGAAGGTGAACCCGGTGCTGAGCGAGGCGATGATGATGGTGTGCGCGCAGGTGATGGGGAACCACGTCGCCGTCACCATCGGCGGGCAGCACGGCAACTTCGAGCTGAACGTGATGATGCCGGTGATGGCGCACAACTTCCTGCAGTCCGTCTCCATCCTGGCCAACGCCTGCGACGCCTTCCGCACCAGGGCGGTGGACGGCGTCGGCGCCAACCGCGAGCGCTGCCGCGAGCTGCTGGAGAAGAACCCGGCGATCGCCACCGCGCTCAACGCCTACATCGGCTACGACGAGGCGGCGGCGGTCGCGAAGGAGAGCGCGAAGAACTACGAGTCCGTCCGCGACGTGGTGAAGCGCCGCGGGCTGCTCAGCGACGAGCAGCTGAACGAGGTGCTCAACGTGCGCGAGATGACCGAGCCCGGCATCCCCGGCGGCGGCGTGGTGGGCGGCGGCGGGGGGTGAGCGCCGGCTGAGCTAGGGGCGAGCTCTGCCTCGATCCGACCAGACCTGTCTAGCACGAGATCAGGTCCGAACCATAGAGCCAGCGGGCGCCTTCTCGGCGCCCGCTTCCTGTTTGGGGATTTCCTCTGGACACTTTTCCGCGCAGCTCTATATTGAAATGTGATCAGAGTGCGTAGCTGGAGCGCGCAGGTTCGTTGCGGTGCAGGGTGGAACGGAATCATTTTGAAAACCTGGGGTATCGGATGCGGGTGATCGGCTATCATGGCACGAGCGGCGAAGGAGCCGAGCGCATCTTGGCCCATGGTTTTCAACTCAGCCGCAACGACTATGACTGGCTGGGAGACGGCGCATACTTCTTTCAGGACTCGCCCGCACGGGCTCTGGAGTGGGCGCGTGAGCGCTTTCGCGAGTCAGCCGCGGTCCTCGGTGCCGAAATCGATCTGGACGGCTGTCTCGATCTGCTGGATCCCGAGTGGAACACGGTGATCCAGGAGGCATACACGGATCTGGTCTCCCGGATCGGGAGAATGGGGCAAAGGCTTCCGCGGCAGTCCCCAGGCGCCCACCGGATAGACCGGGCCGTCGTGAACCACGCCGTTGGACTGCTCCAACTCAGGGGCGTCGAGGTGCGCTCCGTGCGGGCTGCGTTCATCGAGGGAGAGCCGTTGTTCCCCGGTTCTGCTCTTTGGAGCAGGGCACACGTGCAGGTGGCGGTGCGCGATCCCGGCGCGATAGTCGCGCTGTGGCGGATGCAACCTCCCGAGGAGGCAGCATGATCGATCCACAGCAAGCTCGTGAGACGCTGCGGGAATATTACGCGACCGCGTCGGATGACCAGGTCATCGAAGATCTGCGCCGGTTTTCGCCCGAGCTGGCCGAGCGGCTGGGGGTGGCGGAGGGCACGGTCCCCTCTACCGCATCCGGGAACCATGGGATCCGTGGTTTCTTCGCGTCATTCGGCCGCTCCGTCCATCGGCTGTTCTCCTGACCAGGGTTCGCAAACAGCAGCGTCGGCTGCACAACGGGTCCCACGGTTCGCCGCGGGACCCGTCCTGCGTTCACCGCCGACCATCCGTCGGATGAAACGGAGCGCAGGGGAGCGCCGTACGAGGTCGCCATGCGATGGAGTGGCGATCGAAACGGCGAGGGAGGATGAGATGGGAGCGCTCTACTTCATGACGGGCTCGTGCGGGTCGGGAAAGAGCACGCTGCTCGCGCAGGTGAAGAAGGAGATCCCGGGCCTGTCGGCGCACCACAGCGACGACCTGGGGGTGCCGAGCGCGGAAGAGATGATCGAGCAGTTCGGATCGGGCGACGCGTGGCAGGCGAACCGGGCGCGCGAGTGGGTGCGCCACGCCGCCGCCGCGCCGGGGCTCACCGTGGTGGACGGGCAGGTGCGTCCCAAGCTGATGGTGGATGCCGCGCGCGAGGCGGGGATCGGCTCGGCGCGCGTGGTGCTGATCGACTGCGGCCACGCCGAGCGGCGCCGGCGCCTGCTGGAGCACCGCCGCCAGCCCGAGCTCGACGTGCTGGACACCTACGCCTGGGCCGCCTACCTGCGCGGCCAGGCCGACGTGCTGGGCCTGGAGATCATCGACACCACCGGCCGCCCCCTGGCCGAGACCGCCGCCGAGCTCCGCGCCAGCATCGCCCGCTTCGCGGAAGAGGCCGGGGTGCCGATGGAGGGGTGATACCGAATCCTGACGCATCGCTCAAAGGTCACACGGAGCAGCGGAGGGCACCGGAGCAGCGGAGAACTGCCGGATTCGGCGCAGTTCTCCGCTGCTCCGTTCTTCTCCGTTTCTCCGTGTGCCCCCCCCAAGCGGAGCCCGCAGAGCCCACTGAATCGCGGTTTCAGTACAAGGTCGGGGAGATCAGTCGCCGTCGCCGCTATCCGCCCGGCCGCCGTTGAGGAGGCGGGTGGCTTCCTGCTGCTGGCGGCCCTCCTGCTCGCTGCGGGCGGCGAGACGCCCGGAGCCAGGCGGCCTCCGGGCGTCGGTCGCGGTGAGCGCTAGCGGGGAACGCAGTCACCACGTACGCCCGCACCACAGGCGCGGAGGCGGGCCGGCGGCGGCGCGGCGCTGCCGGGAGCACGCACCGCGGTGGCGTTGGGATCGTAGGTGATGGTGAGCGTGGCCACCCCGCCGGTGGGCAGCTCGTAAGCCTGCGTGCCAACCCCCCGCACCACGTCGGCCAGACCCACCGAGGCGGTGTTGGGAGAGAGGCTTCCCTCGTTCAGCGCGCGGATGATCAATACGTTGCGGCCGCGCCTGTACTGCACGGGGAAAACGGTGCCGGCGTTGGTGAGCGAGTGGCCGGTGGCCAGCGCCGCGCCGTTGAGCGTGACGGTGACCAGGTCGCCGTCCTGCTGGCCATGGTCCCACAGGCGGATGCTCGACTGCTCCCGGTTCACCACCACGTCGGAGAGCTGCGGGTCGACCTCCACGGTCACCGTGGCCACCGTGACGATCTTTCCGTTCAGCACCGCGGCCACCGGCACCACCACGCTGCGCTCCGGCGCGTCCACGTCGGCCTGCACCGAGAGCCGCACCACGCCCGACGCCTGCGGAAGGAGCGTGGCCGGGCCGGCCCCCAGCTGTACCTGCAGCCAGGCGGGCGGGGTGAACGCGCCCGTCACCGGGTCGGCCAGGCGATAGGTGATGGCGCGCGCCGTGTCGCCTCCCTCATTGCGGATCGAGAGCGTGGCCGAGGCGCTGCCGCCGGCCCGCACCGTGACCGTACCGCCGGGCGCCAGCTTCAGCGACGCCGCCGAGGCGATCTCGAATCCGTTGATTCCCAGCGCCGGGGTGGAGCCGGCGGTGTGTGCCGTGCACCGGCTGCCGCTGCCCAGCGCCGCCGCCAGCTGCACGGTCTCGATCCCCTGCACCTGCCCCACGGTGCGCAGCCCGCGCGAGGTCCCCGCCGCCGGGCCCGTGAATTCCCAGTGCCCCGAGGTGCCGGCCGTGAAGTGGACGCCGTCGAAGGTCACCGGCGTCTCGCCGCCCAGGTGGCGGTCCGTGTAGTCGCGGATCCCCTTGTCCAGCACACCGGCGACCCGGCCGATCAGCTCGTCGATCCCCAGCCCCTTCAACGCCTGCCAGCGGAACGCGGTGAGCGTGAGCTCGCGCAGCTCCTTCAGGTCCTTGTACGCGGCGATCGGGGCGGCGAGCCCCATCGCGATCCCGACACCGGACTCGAGTACCTCGCCCGAGGGTACCAGCCGCACGAACGCCGTCATCTCGCCCGTGCCCCCGTCGTGGCGGATCCGCGCCGGGTTCACCTGAAGACGCAGCCCTTCCGAGGCCAGCAGGTCGGGCACCAGGTTGTTGATGGTCACGGCGATATCGAGCGCCATCACCAGCTTCGCCGACATCAGCGCCACCACGGGGAACGCCTCGGGCGCCACCAGCAGCAGGGTGACGTTCACCAGCAGCGCCACGTGCTCCACCGCCTTGGTCAGGTCGGACATCTGCTCCAGCAGCGTGACCCGCGCCTGGCACCGCCGCACCAGCACGTCGGCCGAAACGGGGGCCGAGCTCATGCGCAGCGACGCGCCGGCCAGCGGAGGCACGCTGTCGAGCTGGGCCACCGCCCGCGCGATGGAGCCGGCCAGCAGCTCGAAGTCGGCCGCGTGCTGGGAAAAGATCGCGGCCAGGGTCGCCCGCGCCCCGGGCGACACCGTGTCCGCAGCCTGCTGCAGCGCCTCGGCCAGCGCGAGCGACACGTCAAGGCGGTTGTACAGCGCCGAGTCGCTCTGCGGGCTCAGGGTCCGCAGCGCCGTGGCGGCGCTCACCTGCACGCTGTCGAGCACCCCGTCCATGCGCGCGAGCGCCGCGTCCGGCGAGCCGCCCAGGTACTCGGCGGGAAGCACCTCGAGCGACGCCGTCACCTTCTTGCCGCCCTGCACGGCGGGGATCACCACCTCGGCCCGGCCGGGCGCCAGCTGCGGCACCGCGAAATGGTGCGTCTGCCGGACCGGGTCGTACACCAGCACCGAGCGCTGCCCGCCTACCGTGATCTCCAGCGACGTCGCGCCTGCGTACGCCGCGGGAAGGTCCGTCACCTCCACCACCCCATAGGGCCGCGCCTGGCCCGGGGTGAGCTGGAGGATGTTTTCCGGCCCCGTGCCATCATCGTTGCAGCCACCCGATACCAGCAGGGCGAGTGGCGCAGCGATGGCGAGCAGGAGACGAGCTGTCCTGTGCATGGGTCCCTCACGGATGGAGGTTGGGGGAGGCTGGAGAGAGGTTCGCCGGGGCCGCACGGTCACGATCCCACAACAATTATCCTCTTAGGGACGGACACCCCCGCCGTTTTTCCCCGCGCCGGTCGCTCATGCCTGATCCGCAGATACGATCGTTGAACGGACATCGCTGAAAGGGTCTCTCACGGAAGCACGGAGGAACGGAGACCAGCAACGAAATGAAGTTTCCGTTCCTCCGCTCCTCCGTGAGACCCAAATGCAGCGCTGGTAATGCCGCTGAATCTCCGGATTCGGAACGCCGCGCGGCGGAAAGACGGAGCAGCGGAGAACTGCGTCCTTCCGTGCGGTTCTCCGCTGCTCCGTTGCCCTCCGCTGCTCCGTGTGACCCATCCGCTGAGCCGGTAGGCCGACGGAGTTTCCGGATCGCGCATCAGCCCTGGCGGTTCCGCGCTGCCTCGGAAAGCCGCGGCCCACGCGAAGGCGCCCTCCGCGACTCAGCTCGCGAAGGGCGCCCGGCCTTCCCTGCCACCCGGTCCTCCAGCCGCCATACCCTCAGCCGGTCACGGCCGGTAGGCGCGGTTGTCGTCGATGTGGCGGTAGCGGTCGCGGAGCTGGGTCTCGCGCGAGACGAGCGGGATCTCGCGGCCGCGGATGATCACGGTGTTCACCCGGGTGAGCAGCTCCAGCGGGTCGCCGTCCCACACCACCACGTTGGCCACCTTCCCCGGCTCCAGCGACCCGTAGCGGTCCGCCACGCCGAAGATCTGCGCGGGGACCAGGGTGATGGCGCGGAACGCCTCGTCCCACGAGAGCCCGTAGGCCACGGCGTTGCCGGCCTCCTGGCGGATGTTGTACGCCTTGAAGGTCTCGCCGCTGGTGATGGCCACCTGCACGCCGGCGCGCCGCAGCCGCGCCGCGTTCTCGTAGGTGGCCCCCAGCGACTCGAAGGAGCCGGGGAGGTTGTTCAGCACCTTCACCAGCACCGGCACCCGCGCCTGCGCCAGGTCGCCGGCCACCATCCACGCCTCGGTCCCGCCCACGATGATCAGCTTGAGGTTGTACTCGCGGCCGATGCGCAGCACCGTCTGGATGTCGCTGGCGCGGTGCGCCTCCACGGCCAGCGGCTCGCGCCCGGCAAGGACCGGCTGCAGCGCCTCGAGGTCCAGCCGGCTCACGCTGAAGTCGCGCGTTTCGCCGCGCTCGAACGCCTGCCGGTTGCGGGCCCAGGCGCGCGCGTCCTCGAGCACCTCGCGCAGGCGCATGCTCTGGCCGCCGCGCGTGTTCCCCCCCGCGGCGCGCGAGCCCTCGGAGAGGTTGGCGAACATCGCCACGGGGCTGGCGATCATCATCTCGTCCACGCGGTTGCCGGCCAGGTCGATGGCGATGGCCTGCCCCGCGATCAGCCCGCCCGTGGGCCGGCTCACCGCCGTGGTCACCCCGGCGATGCGGCTCACCGGGATCACCATCGAGCGCGGGTTGATCCCGTCGGCCACGTTGAAGGCGGCCGCCACCTGGTCGCCGTTCTCCGGGTTCACGTCGCGGATCTCGAAGTCGTCGGTCTCGCGCACCGCCTCCACCTCCACCAGCCCCATGTTGGTGGACGATTCGAAGAGGCCGGGGGTGACCCACTTCCCCGTGGCGTCGATCCGGCGCGCGTCGGCGGGGATGGCGACGTTGGCGCCCACGGCGGCGATGCGCCCGCCCTGGATCAGCACCGTGCCGCCGCGGATCGGCGGGCCCGACACGGGATAGACGGTGCCGCCGGTGATGGCGATGGTCTGCGCCGCGGCGGGCGCGGCGGCCAGCAGCAGCGCGGCCGCGATCAGGTGCGAGCGGTTCATCGGCCGGCCTCCGCGGGGAAGAGGCCCACCTCGAAGTCGGTGCGGGGCCTGCGGTTGGGGTTGGAGCGGTCGAACATCAGGGCGCCATCGATGAAGACCTGGTCGGCCCGGGTGTACACGCTGAACGGGTTGCCGCTCCAGATCACCACGTCGGCGTTCTTTCCCGCCTCCAGCGTGCCCACCCAGCGGTCGATCCCCAGCGCCCACGCCGGGTTGGCGGTGAGCCAGCGGATGGCGACCGAGTCGGGGACCACGATCCCGATCTCGCGCCCGGCCTCCATCGCCTTGGCCGCCTCCTGGTTCAGCTTCTGGATCCCCGTGGGGTCGTCGGAGTGCACGATGGCGCGGACGCCGGCCTCGTGCACCAGCGCCAGGTTGGCGCGGGTGAAGTCGAGCGCCTCCATCTTGAACCCCCACCAGTCGGCCCACAGCGAGCCGCTGATGCTGTCGCGGGCCAGCAGGTCGCGCACCTTGTACGCCTCGACCCCGTGGTGGAACGAGCGGATGCGGTAGCCGAACTCGTGGCTCATGTCGATCATCTGCGCCATCTCGTCGGCCCGGTAGCAGTGGTTGTGCACCAGGATCTCGCCGTTCAGCACCCCCACCAGCGTCTCCAGCTCCAGGTCGCGGTCGGGCTGGTTGCCGGTGTGCTCGCGGTCCCAGCGGGCCCAGCGGTCGCGGTACTGCGTGGCGCGGATCCACGCCTGCCGGTCGGCCGCCATCTCGCCCATTCGGGTGCTGGGGCCGCCGCGCTGGCCGTAGACGCGCTTGGGGTTCTCGCCGCACGCCATCTTCAGCCCGTACGGCGCGCCGGGGAACTTCATCCCCTGCACGGTGCGGCTGGGCACGTTCTTGAGCACCACGCTGCGCCCGCCGAACAGGTTGGCGCTCCCCGGCAGGATCTGCATGGTGGTGACGCCGCCCTCGAGCGCGCGCACGAAGCCGGGGTCCTGCGGCCACACGCTGTGCTCGGCCCAGACCTCGGCGGTGTTGGGCTGCGTGGCCTCGTTGCCGTCGCTGTGCGCCTGCACGCCGGGCGACGCGTACACGCCCAGGTGGCTGTGGTCGTCGATCACCCCCGGCGTCACCCACCGCCCGGTGGCGTCGATCACGGTGACGCCGGCGGGGGCGTCCACGGTGGCGCCCACGGCGGCGATCTTCCCGTCCACGATCAGCACCTGCCCGTTGCGGATCTCCTGCCCCGCGGCGGTGAGCACGGTGCCCCCGCGGATCAGCGTGGGGGTGGACGGGAAGGGGCGGTAGGTGCTGGGGAAGGGGTTCGCGGGCGGGCGTGGCGCGGGCGCGGCCTGCGGGCTGGGCGTGGTGCTCGGCCGGTTGGCCGGACGCGCCTGGCCCTGCGAGCACGCCGCGACCGCCGCCAGCACCAGCGCGTACGGCGCACGGTTCATCGGGGTCGGCTCCTGGTGCCTGGGAAGACGGGATCGTGAGGAGGACGCGCCATTGTAGACTTCGCCCACCGGCCGGGGCAAGATGGGAGCGCATACAGTATACGCCTCCTTCTCGCCGTCCCTCCGGACCGGGCGTCCAGGCCGGCTTCCGTCCTGGCATCGGGCCTCGGAACGGGGGCCTCGCGCAGGGGCCGTGGAGAAACCGCGCCGAGCCTTCCGTCCGGCCGCTGGCAGCATCTCATCCCGTTATCGTGCAACGACTTGGATCGATGGCACCGGGTTCTTGGGCGCGGGAACGGGCGAGAGTGTCCTCCGGCCCGACGAGCCGCGTCACCCCACGGGGACGATGGGCCGCGAGACATTCTGCTACGATCTGCGGCAAACATCCGGAAACCGCGCGTGATGCCTATCTGTTTGTGGGATGGTGACTTGGCACCGCACTTGCTCGTCAAATGGGCAAGTGATGGTTGCAGATCGCCAAGCAAGGAGTAACAGATGAAGAAGCTCGCTTTCCCCCTGGCCCTGGTCGTGGCGGCCGCGCTGTCCGCCCAGCCGGCGCTGGCGCAGAAGGGCCACGGCCACGGGAATGGCCACGGCAACGGCGGCGGCAAGCACCAGACCGAGGTGCGCGGCGACCGTTCGCACGACCGCGACGACGATGACGACCGGTGGGACGACCGCCAGGACAGCCGCCGCTACCGGAACAGCACCACGTCGCGCAGCAGCAACCGCACGCTGCAGCGCCGGGTGCCGCCGGGGTGGTGCATCGGCCGCGGCAACCCGCACAACACGGTGGCCAACTGCGGCACCGGCCAGTACCGCTACGACCGCCGGTACGACCCGCGCTACAACGGCGGCGTGACCTACGACCGCTACGGCAACCGCACGGGCACCACCTACGACCGCTACGGCAACCGGACGGGCACCACCTACGACCGGTACGGCAACCGCACCGGCACGTACGGCAGCTACGGCAACAACCGCGACGCGTACAGCGCCTGGAAGCGCGACCACGACCTGCGCTGCCGCGAGCTGTCTCGCCAGCGCCCGCTGGACCTGCGCTACCAGCTGCAGGTGCGCAACCAGTGCGCCGCCGAGGAGCGCGACGCCCGCGCCCGCTACGGCGTCTGACCGGCGCGGTGGCAGCACGGCCAGCCGGCTGACCGACGGTCCGACAGCGAAGCCCCTCTCCCGAGGTCCGGGAGAGGGGCTTCATTCGTTCGGTAGCCGCAGGGCGAATGAATTCGCAGCAACGGCCACACCAAGCCCGCCTGTGCTGACGACAGCCATCCGTGTGGACGAGCCGTCGGTGCACGGAGGAAGCCACGGGCGCGTTAGATCATTCGCCGCTCTCGCGCAGACCCGGGATGGGGAAACGTTTCCGCCGCTTGCGCTCCCACTCGCTCACCGTCAGCACCACTTTTACCGAGCCGGGGGTACCCTTGAGAATGTTCTCGAGGGGCGAGGGGCGGTACACCATGGCGATGAAGGGCGCCGGCTGCTCGGCGATCACGCGCTCGATCTTCACGAGCGTGTTGAGGAAGTTCATCGCCAGCAAGTCGGTCTTCATGCTGCCGCCGGTCATCACCAGCAGCCGCCCCGCCGCGAACATCACCGCGTCGTATTCCACCACGGTGCTCCGGATGCGGCGGTCGCGGCTCAGCCCGATCCAGCCACGCTCGCTGACGAACGGCGCCCACTCCTCGTCGTCAGCGTCGGGCGCGAAGTGATCGTCGTGCACGTGCACGGTCAACCCCGCCGCACGCAGGCGCAGCGGAAAGTCCTTGCCCAGGTTGCGGTCGGCAAAGAACTCCACGCACTTACGCCGCTTTCTCGAACAGGATCGCGGCTTCGATCTTTTCGGGAGAGATGTCGTAGTCTCGTGCGAGCTCTTCCACCGTTTCGCCCGCATCGATACGGTCGGTAAGAACGCGCGTACTCACGCCGGAGCCATGGATCGTCGGCCTGCCGAACGACTTGCGGGGATCGATCACGATCGGCGAGCCGCCGGCCGTCTCGGCGGCGCGGAGGAACGGGAACAGCCGCAGCGGGATGTGCTTGTCGTCCCACGCCACGCGGCGCAGGTACACCTCCAGCATCTTTTTCATCGCGAACTGCCCCGAACGGCTGAGGCTCACCAGCTCGCCGTAGTGCTCGATGAACAGCTCGCCCGCGCTGGTGAGCAGCTGGTCGCTGAGGAGCAGCCGCTCCAGCCCAAGACGCTTCTCGGCGGTTTCCAGTGCCTCGCGCACGGCGGAGATCTTCACGTCGTGCTCGGTGCGCAGGGCGCGGAGCACGTGGGCTTCCACCAGGTTCAGGAACGAAAGCTGGGGACCGGCTCGTCCGGCGGGGCTCAGCACCCGCCCAAACTCTCCCACGCCGCCACGTTTGGGATAGGTACGCCCCAGGAACCACGCGCGCAGCGTGGCCGGCGGCACGTGGATGTACCGCGACGCATCGGCGATCGTGTAGG
Source organism: Longimicrobium sp. (assembly GCA_035689035.1). Taxonomy (GTDB): domain Bacteria; phylum Gemmatimonadota; class Gemmatimonadetes; order Longimicrobiales; family Longimicrobiaceae; genus Longimicrobium. The sequence goes on from DASSME010000577.1 coordinate 25,867, forward strand.
CGGGAAGCTCGCGCGGATCTTCCCCGCCATAGAGCGCGTTGCGGAGCATGGTCGGCAAGCCGAAACGGTCGAGGGGGTATCCACCAGCGCGGCGGAAGTGAAAACGGTCTAATATTACACCGCCGCATCCTCCGCGCCAGAACGGTGGATGCGGCGTTCGTCCAGGGAGACGGTGTCTACTCCGCCACGCTCCAGTAGAAGCCCGCGTTGCTGGCCGGGTCGATGAAGAGCCAGGCGCGCGGGGTGCCGGGCACCTCGTACGCCTCCAGGCGGTTGCCGGCCCGGCCCAGCATGGTGCGCTGGTTGATCGTCCACCACGGCGAAAAGCTGGGGCCGTCGATCTGCAGCGCGCGGGCCTCGTTCAGGGTCAGGCGGCGCAGGCCGGCGGTCACGCGGGCCTTGTCGGCGGGGTTGAAGGTGAAGCGCACCCAGCGGCGGCCGCTGCGGTCGTCGCGGCGGGTGTGGATCTCGGTGGCCGAGGGTGGCACCTGCTGCGGCAGCACGTCGGCCCCGGTGCGCGGCGCCCGGGCGTACGTCTTCCAGTACTGCTGCGGCTGCTCCACGTAGGTGCAGAACGACGGCGTGAGCCCCACCAGGATGGTGGCGGCGCCCAGCACCAGCATCAGCACCACGCTCCTGCGGCGGCGCAGGCGCTCCTGCTCGGTGATCTCCCGCATCTCCATGTCCGGACCGGCGTTGGGGTCGGGTGGGAGTGGAACCGTGCTGCGGGGAAGAAGATAGAGCGCCCGTCGGCGGGCCGCGAGGCCGCCGGCGGGCTTTGAACTGCCGGGGTGCTGGGTGCTGGGTGCTGAGTGCTGGGAATTGGACGACGAGGCGCCGCTATTCCCGGCGGGTGAGCACCACGGGGGCCAGCGAGGGGGCGGGAAGGTGCAGCACCAGGTGGTTGCCGACCACCTGGTACGTCATCGGCTGGCGCAGCGTCCAGCCGAAGCTGTCGGGGCCCGCGCTCCCCGCGGCGGCGCCGAAGCGGCTGAGCGACACCGCGCCCGCGGGGTGAAGGCGCAGCGCGCCGCCCGAGGCGCTCGCGCTCCCCACCCACTTGCCGTAGCTCACCGGGCGCATCCCCACGCCGGGCGAATAGGTGGCGGTCTCCAGGGTGTAGCCGCCGTCGGGGCCGAACTGCACCGTCATCTGGCGGATGCCGCCGTCGGGGAGGAGCGCCGGGGTGGGCTCGATGCTCCAGGTGCCCAGCAGGTCCTGGTCGGTGGGCGCGGTGGCGTTGTCGCCGCAGGCGGCGGCCAGGGCCAGCAGCGGGAGGAGCAGGAGTGAGCGCAGCGGTCGCATGGTGCCGGCCCGGTGGGCGGTGGGGTGGTACACGTCTGGTGCAAACGACTGGATGACACCCGATGTGACGGAATCGCGATTAGCGGACGATGAGCGCGTGGCAACGGCGGATGCCGGGGGAGTGGATTCCGCGCCGGGTTGACGACCCTCCAGCGCCCGCCCAACGACGGAACCCAGCTCACCCCGGCACCTCGCTGCCGCCCTCCGCCATTCCCGCCTACTCGGCCTCGCGTTCGCGCTCGCGGCAGTCCGCGTCGCCGGGGGCGCGGGCGTCGATCACCTCGCGCACGGCCAGGGCGCGGGGGAACATCCCCAGGTGGCCGAACCTCCCGCGGTCCGTCACCTCGGCGCGGACGGTGACGTACACCGTGCCGTAGTCGCGGTCCTTCATCACCTCGCGGTAGCGGCCCATCAGCGGCCCGGGGTCACTGACCCACCACTTTTCGCCGCCGCCGCAGGGGGTGAACGACTGCTCTTCCCACTGCACCGTGTAGTGCCCGCTCAGCCGCCGGGGCTCGCCCGCCGGCGCCAGCGCGCCGGCCACGATCACCAGCCCCAGCGCCGCCGCGATGCCCATCTTCCTGCCGTGCCGCATTCCCGCGTTCCTCCGTTGGGCCCCTCCGTTGCCGCGCACTGGGTAGGACACACGGCACCGGCGGAAGGTTGCATTCGCCGCATTAAGATTCGGCCGCGTGGCCAAACCCTGGACAAACTGGTTGCGGCATCCCTTCCATACCCCATCCAAACCATTGCGGTGCCGGAGCTTCGCGAGCGCACCGGCATTCTCGCACGGGGGATCCGCGGTTCCGCGTGGATACCCCCGTGGGAGTCCGCGAAGGCGGACTTTGGGCCGTCGTTGCCGCGGTTTCAACCGCCCGGCCTGCCCCGGTGCCAAACGCGCCCGGAGCCCGAACTTCCAGCCGTCCCCCTCGCCAAAGACTGAACACCGCAGCCACGCGACACCCTGCGCGTTTCATTGCCGCTCCACGCGCGGCAGGGTACGTTGGGCCGCGGGCGCGAAACCTTTCCGCGCCGGTTCACGTTCAACACCGCCATGAGCGACCTGACCCCGAAGCCCGTGCCGCTGGAGCAGACCCGCCAGCGCATCGTGGACCAGCTGTGCGAGCAGTACGCGGCCGAGAACCTGACCGACGAGATGCTGGAGCAGCGCCTGACTCAGGCGTTCGCCGCCACCAGCCTGGTGGAGCTGAACGCGCTGGTGGCCGACCTGCCCACGCAGCCCGCGGCCGCCGCCTCGCCCTCCACCGCCGTGGCCACGGCGCCCGCGGGGACGGTGGCGGACCGGCAGGTGGTGGTGGCCGTGATGGGCGCCGCCGAGCGCAAGGGCGCGTGGACGCCGCCGCGCCAGCTGAGCGTGATCGCCGTGATGGGCGGCGTGCAGCTCGACTTCCGCGAGGCGCGCTTCGGGCCGGGCGTGACCGAGGTCACCTGCTTCGCCATGATGGGGGGGATCGAGATCATCGCGCCGCCCGGCGTGCACGTGGAGACCAACGGGATGGGGCTGATGGGCGGGTTCGCGCACAGCGGCTCGGCCGACGTGCCCACCGACCCCAACGCGCCCGTGCTGCGCATCGGCGGGGTGGCGATCATGGGCGGCGTGGAGCTGGACGTGCGCTTTCCCGGCGAGAAGCGCGGCGAGGCCCGCAAGCGCGAGCGCCTGGCCAGCGCCGAGCGCCGCGCCATCCGCCGGCTGCGGCGTGGGGGGTAGGACGCGCTAGCTAGCTGATATCAGCTCCGGAAGCTCAGTCGTCATACGGGCTCAGCGGGTGGGGTCACACGGAGCAGCGGAATGCAACGGAGCAGCGGAGAACTGCGGAAGGTTTTGCAGTTCTCCGCTGCTCCGTTCTCCTCCGCTGCTCCGTCTGACCCCTTCAGCCGTGTTTCCAACAGCTGAGATGTCCGGATTCGGTACAACGGCTACGTGAATGCGGAGGTGCGCGAAACGTCGCGGATGCACTCAACTCCTCGCGGTCGAGACAAGAAACGGCGCCTGCTCCGTGACGGAGCAGGCGCCGGGTTCGTTTCCGCGGCGTTGGAGCGAAGGCTACGGGTTCAGGCGGTGGTGCTTGATGTCGGACTGGCCCGAGGCGACGCCGGCGCCCACGCCGATGCCGAACAGGACCGCCGTCCCCGCGCCGACGATGGGGAGGAGCGCCACCGCCACCCCGCCCAGCACCGCCGCGCCCACGCCCGCCACCACCGGCGCGGCGCCGCTCTGCGCCGCGTCCACGAAGCGCAGCTTTTTGCGGGTGAACGAGCGCGCCTGCACGTATCCATACACGCCCGACACCGTGGCCGCGCCGAGTGCGATCAGTTCGAACATCGTTCCGCTCCTTGTGTGTGCCGCGTTCCATCGCTGAGAGTGATACGCAGCGGGGCCGAACAGGTTTCAATGTTCGGCCCCGTGCCCATGCGGGCAAGTGCGGCGTCGCGCGCCTCAGCAGGTCTCGGTGCAGTACGGCCAGGTGCAGCAGGGGAGATCCTCGCGCGAACACCCACTGCAGGTGTTGCCCCAGTCGGTGGGGTTCGGCTTCATGTTGTGGCCCTTCACCGTACCGCGCTGTGTGGCGTCCTGGTTCTGCACCGCGAACGTTTCCACGTGCAGACTGTCGACGTCGAGCGTGACCTTCTTCATGCGTCCCCCCGATCGGTTGATGGGCGTCATCACGCACGTTTCGCCTGCAGGCGGATCATTCCTCATCATTCCGAGGCTCGCAAGAGGCGGGTGTGGATGCGTTCGCAGAGGGAAAACGGACCGGTGCGAAAGTGCGTCGGCCAGCGCGCGCCCAACGCACTCGCACACCCATTTTCACGCACCCACGCACCCGTTCACCGCTAGAACATGTCGCTCCCGCCGAAGCTGAACCCGCCGCCGGACCCCTTCCCCTTCGACGGCCGCTCGGGCTTGGCGCGCGCGTAGGTGCCGGTGTCGGCGCGGCTGATGCGGCGGTGGGCGGCGAGGCCCTCGAGCAGCAGCTCGGCGGCGGCCACGGTCACCCCCATGTCGTCGGCCTGGAAGAGCTCCGCCTCTTCCAGCGCCTCCACCAGCCCGGGCACGCCGCGCAGGCCGGCGAGACAGGCTTCCGCGCTGGCGCCGTCGCTGATCTGGAGAACGCCGCCGCGGTCGAAGTGCTCGACCACGTTGTCCATCTCGTCCACGTCCCAGACCTGGTCGAAAAGGTCGCGGGCGGCGGCGGCGATCAGGTCTCGCGCGATGGTGTCGGCGCCCTGCAGCTCGCCCTCGTACTCCAGCTCCATCTTCCCGGTGATGGAGGGGAGCGCGGCATAGACGTCGGCCACGCGGGGAACGATGCGCGCCTCGCCGGCCACCAGCGCGCGGCGCTCGGCGTTGCTCACCGCGGTCTCCATCACGCTGATCGGCATGCGCTGGCTCACGCCGCTGCGCTTGTCGATGCGCTTGTCGTCGCGCGCCAGGAACGCCACCCGCTCCACCAGCTCGGCGATGAAGGGCGGGATCTCGATCGGCAGCCCGTCGCGGGCGGTCCAGGCTTCGGCCGCGGTGATCTCCATCCCCTCCCGCGGCGTCTTGGGGTAGTGGGTCTGGATCTCGGCGCCGATGCGGTCCTTGAGCGGGGTGATGATCTTGCCGCGGGCCGTGTAGTCCTCGGGGTTGGCGCTGAACACCATCATCACGTCCAGCGGCAGGCGCACGGGGAAGCCCTTGATCTGCACGTCGCCTTCCTGCAGCACGTTGAACAGCCCCACCTGCACCTTCCCCGACAGGTCCGGCAGCTCGTTGATGGCGAAGATCCCGCGGTTGGCGCGCGGCATCAGCCCGAAGTTGATGGTGAGCTCGTCGGAAAGGAGGTGCCCGCCGCGCGCGGCGCGGATCGGGTCCATGTCACCGATCAGGTCGGCAACGGTCACGTCGGGGGTGGCCAGCTTCTCCACGTAGCGCCGGTCGCGCGGCACCCACTCGAGCGGGGTGTCGTCGCCCTTCTCCAGCACCTGCAGCTTGCCATACCGGCTGATGGGAGCGAACGGGTCGTCGTTCACCTCGCTCCCGGCGATGGCGGGGATCTCGGCGTCGAGCAGCTCCACTAGCTGGCGCAGGATGCGGCTCTTGGCCTGCCCCCGCAGCCCCAGGAGGATGAAGTTCTGCCGCGCGAGGACGGCGTTCACGATCCCCGGCACCACCGTGTCTTCGTAGCCCACGATGCCGGGAAAGAGCGGCTGCCCGCAGCGCAGCCGCGCGATCAGGTTGTCACGCAGCTCCTGCTTCACGCTGCGCGTCTGGTAGCCGCTCTCGCGGAGGTCTCCGAGGGTGGCGGGGCGCTGGGTCATGCGGGTTCCTTCACTTCCTTCGATCGCGGACGGCCGGGACGAGGGGTTCGTTCAACCTTAGCGACGGTGCCCCGGTCGGGCAATCGGCACCCCCGCCGGCGCGGCGCCCGGCGCCGTTCATGTTTGCGGAAGCCCGGAGAGCGGCGGGGAACCCCGTCGGTTCCTCCGCCGCTCCCGCGGGCTCGCACACGGCGAAGCGCCCGGCCGGGCGGCTACGGCCGGAAGCGGACGGAGACCTGGAAGAGCCAGTCGTTCTGGTCCTGCCGCGGATGGCCGGCGACCGGGACGGGAAGGTTGGTGGCGGTGAACCGGCTGGGAAGCCAGCGTGCCTCGGCCTGCACGCCCACGGGCCCTTCGTCGGCGCCGGCGAGGCCCACCCCCAGGTCGCCGGTGAAGTCGGTGACCGCGTGGCGCTGCTCCACCAGGTCGAAGTGGTAGCGCTTGGCGCCGGCGCCCAGGCGCAGGGTGGGGCGCACGCCCAGCCCGCCCACCCGCGGCGCCACGATCACCCCGGCCGTGGGGATCAGCAGCGACGCCCCGGTGGAGGCGCCGTTCACCGGGCTGGTGACCATCGCGCCGCTCAGCGACAGGCGCGGGGCCGTCCAGGTGACGCCGCCGTACACGCGCAGCCAGTCGCGCGGCACGGCCTCGAGCTCCATCCCCACGGCGGGGGCGGACTGCATCTCCACGTCGGGGTTGTGGCCGTCGTTCACGGCCACCACGGGAAGCATGGGCGTGAACGCGCCCACGTACGGCTTGAGCCGCACCGGCGTCTGTGCGTGCGCGGCGCCGGCCAGCGTGAACAGGGCGGCGAGCGCCGCGAGCGATCGTCTCATCGGGTCGGTCTCCAGTGCGGAGGAAAGTCGTTCGGAGGGGGCGGACGCGCGGCCGGTCCCGCCGGCCGCGCGCCCGGGTCATCGTGCGGTCAGTAGCTGAACACCACGTCCACGCTCTTGCTCAGGCCGCCCGGCGTGGCGGCCGTCACGGTGGTGGTGCCCGCGTCCCACCGGTACAGGCAGATCCGGGTGGCGTCGCCAACCGTCCATCCCAGGCACGAGACGTAGGCGTTGGGCGTCACCGTGAAGGTGATGGTCTCCGCCCGGCTGTTGCCGTAGGCGTCCAGCGCGCCGGCCGCCAGGTCGACCCAGTTCCCCACCTGCGCCGGAACGGAGGCGGTGGTGATCGGCACCAGCTCGCTGGGCCAGAGGTAGCGGTACAGCTGGAGCGATACCGCGGGCGCGCCGTTCACGAACACCGATTCGTTCCACCCGCCCACCACTCCGCTGGGGAGCTCGGCGCGCACGTACAGCGTGTGGACGTTGCCCAGCGTGCGCAGGTTGGTGGGAAGGGTCCATTGCACCGTCGCCGAGCCGGTGGCGTCGGTCGTGACGGCCGTGGCCGAGAGTGCGCCCGCGGTCACGTCCAGGTGCACCAGGCGGTTGGGCACGGGGTTCCCCTGCGTGTCGAGCATGCGCACGGTGTAGCTCACCGTGTTCCCCGCGTACACGTCGGCGGGCGCGGGGCGGCCGGCGATGTAGACGAAGGACCCGTTGCTGCCCACCCGCACCCGCACGCTGTCGCGCACGCCGTCGGCCTGCACCACCAGCGTGGCCGTGCCCTGGATGAGGGGGGTGATGGTGATCCGGCAGCTGCCGGCCGAGGCGCCCTGCGCCACCGATGCGTCGGACGAGCGCACCGTGACCGCGGGGCACACCGGCTGGCCGAAGCCGTTGAACGCGCGCAGCGACACCGCCTGCGTGCCGGCGCGCACGTCGAACGCCAGCGAGTCGGCCAGCACGTCCAGCGTCTTCACGAACCCGCGCTCCTCGCGGCCCACGGTCACCTTCGCGGTGGCCTGCATGCTCCCGTACGCCACGACGATGTTCGCGGCGCCGGGGCTCAGGGCGCGCACCATCCCGGCGGGGTCCACGGTGGCCACGGTGGGGTTGTCGGAGGTGTAGGTGGGCGTGGCGCCCTGCACCACGCGGCCCTGCTGGTCCAGCACCTGGGCGCCCATCGGCGCCACGTCGCCCACGGTCATGCGCAGGTCGGCCGCGGCCACGGAGACCGAGGTGGGCTCGGGGAGCACCACCGGCGTCTCGTCGCACGCCGCCCAGAGCGGGGTGATGAGCAGGGCGGCGGCCGCGAGCAGCGTCTTCTGGATTCGCATGGTTGTCCTCTCGTAGAAAATGGCGCAATTGTGCCTTACGGCGGCCGCGGTGGCGCGGCCCCGGGGCGGGGAGTGGCGTGACAGTTTGCGGGGAAGACGCAGTCCCCTTTCGGCGGGGGAGGAGGAGGGGCGCGTCATCGATCGGAACTGTCGTGGCTCCTTCGGGGAGCACGGCGCGTAGATTAAGGCAATCTCCAGTTAACGTGCAAGCATGTTTGTAAACTGCATCCGTGCAATCGGTTACAGAACTGCTGATTCGTGGAGTCGCACTTTACGGGACAAACATTCCACACTGGGGAGACTCATTCGCCCCACCCGCCCCAACCTCTGCGTCCTATGACTCGTAAGGAGCTGATGCGGGATTACGGCGTCGCACACTGCCACTGCGCGACAGCGTCCGGTTCCGTCCCGATCGTCCGGGGTTCGCCGTCAGGATTCGGGTTCCGGCACCACGATGGCCACGCCTTCGGCATCTCGCTCCATGCGGGGAAGGATGGCGGGGACGGGGGCGTCCTGGAGCCAGGCGCGCAGCTGCTCCCAGGTGGCGTAGCGCGACAAGCGCCGCAGGGTGTGCACGGTGGGCGGGAGCAGCTTCATCTCCCCGGCCTCGAAGCGGCGCACGGCCTCGGCGGGGGTGAGCCAGAGCGCGTCGGTCATCTCGGCGTCGTGCACGGTGCACTCGGCGCCGGCGGGGGCGTGCGCGGCGAAGAAGCGGGTGTCGTAGCGCCGCGGCTCGGGGGTGGGGGTGATCCAGTGCGCGATGTACACCAGCTCGCCGCCGGACAGGCGCAGCCCGTTGCCGACCACCACGCCGTGCAGGTCGACCACGTCGTTGAGCAGCGCGCGGCGCGCCACCTCCAGCCCCGCGCCGCGGCCGCCGCGGGGCTGCGTGGCGTCGGGGTCGGGGTGCGCCAGCAGGATCCCCGTCTCTTCGAACGCCTCACGGATGGCCGCCGTCACATACCCCAGCGCCTCGCCGGGATCGTCTACCTCCAAGCGTTGCGCCCACTCCGCGGCGGAGGGGCCGTCGAGCCGGTCCGCGATCTCGCCCGAGCGGTCGCTGGCGTCCACCACGCCGCCCGGGAACACCCAGGCGTCCGCCGCGAAGCCGCTGCGCCGGTGGCGCCGCAGGAGCAGCGCCTCGAGCCCGCCCTCCGCGTCGCGCAGCAGCACCACCGTGGCGGCCGGGCGCGGCGGGGCGGGGATGAGCGTGGGGTCCTCCACCTTCTCCGCGAACCCCGGCGGAAGCGCGTCCGTGGGGATCACGAAGGTGTCGGGGTCGTCCGTCGCGCGGCGGGCGGCGCCGGCGGCAGAAGCGGGACGATGGTCGCTCACGGTGCTCCGCAGCAGGTGTGTCGCAGGTTGCTCCGAACCTTAGCGCCCGCGATGGCGCAAGGCAATCGGTGCGCCGCCCAATGCGATCCGCGGGGACTGGCTGACTTTTTTCGCCAGGGGGCTCGCCCTAGAATTGCACCATCCATCTGCCGACGTACCACCGCTGACGCCACAGGAGCGAATGCCGGAGCGCGTGACCATCTACCGGGCGGCGTGGGTGCTGCCCGTCGCCATGGACCCCATCCGCGAGGGTGCGGTGATGGTGGACGGCCAGGGCCGCATCGCCGCGGTGGGCCCGCGCGCCGCCATCGAGCCGCCCGAAGGCGCGGAGATCGTGGAGCTCGGCCAGGCGGCGCT
>DASSME010000578.1:0-14584 GCA_035689035.1 Longimicrobium sp.
AACGGACCCGCCCCCGCTCAACACCGTCCAGCGCACCGAGGCACCGTCGACGATGCCGGCGCCCGCGCTCGTACCGACGGTGGCCACCGACACGTCGATGGTGGAACCGGCGTCCGCCAGCTGCCCATCATCGTGGCCCGCGTACAGCGCGGTGAGCGCGAATCCCCAGAACTGGATCTCGCTGGCGTTACCGGGGAGCTTTGCGTAGGCGTTGCAGTCACCGGGCGCACCGAGCGTCCACCGCGTAGTCGCCATGCCCGCGCTGTCGGTCACGCTGGTCACCGGTGCCACGCTTCCCGCGGTGACCCTCCACTTCACCTCCATCCCGGCGATCGGCCGGTTGAACCGGTCGTGGGCGATGAACCCGAGCGGATTGTCCAGCAGCGAGTTGGCGGCTCCGACCAGCAACGGGGGGTGGTAGCCGCCGTGCAGGTTGGGCTCCAGCCAGTAGATGGAACGCGGCAGCTGCACGGCGGTGGCCCAGAACGGGACGGGCGCGGTCCCCGCGATCGCGGCCTGGGCGGCCACGGGGCCGAACGGCTTTCCCATCGTCCACACCGCCGATGCCTCGCCGTTCTCGTCGGTGGTCGAGACCTCGGGCGAGAACGTCCCCGCCTCGCCCGCGCTCCACGAGACCGGCGCGCCCACGATCGGCCGCTGGTCGGCAAGGAGAAGCCGCACCCGCAGCGGCTCGGCGAGCGGGGTGCCCACCTCGCCCGTCTGCGCGTCGCCCGAGACCTTCACCAGGCGCGCGCCCAGCCCCACCCCCGCGGTGGCCACGAACCCCGCCCGCAGCGTGAGCCCCGCGAGGCCCTCGGCGACCTGCGCGCTGTCCATCCGCGGCCCCAGCGTCCACAGGGTGCGGGCGACGCCGTCGCTTCCCGTGTTCCCGGTCTCGGGCGTGACCCCGCCGCCACCGGAAAGCACCCGCCACACCACCGGAGCGCCGGGAACGGGGTTGCCGTAGCCGTCCGTCACCCGCACCGCCAGCGAGTCGGCCAGGGGCATCCCCACGCTCCCGGCGTACCCGGAATCTCCCAGGGCCGTGATCCGCTGGGGCGGGCCCGGCAGGGCCCGGGCGCGGAAGACGGCGCTGGGGCGCCCCTGGGCGCCGCCGTTGTCCAGGAAGCGGACCTCCACCTCCTGGCTGTCGGCGGTGCTGGTTCCCAGCGTCCAGGTGACGTGGACCAGGCCATCCGCATCGGTCACCGTGGCATGTGGGTCCACGCTTCCGCCGCCGGCCACCGTGAAGACGACCCTGCGCCCGGGAACGGGCCGCCCGATCCAGTCCAGCACCCTGACCACCAGCGGCTGCCCGAGGGCCTCGGCGGCCGTCGCGGACTGTCCGTCGCCAGAAACGACCTCGATCGTGTGGGCGGATCGCCGTTCGGGGTGGGTGGGATCGTCGCAGCCCGCCGCGAGCGGGGTGGAAACCAGGAGGAGGAAGAACAGTTCGAGGGAAGCAGCCGAGCGCATGGCGCACCTCCGCGCCGAATGGTGTACGTCCGGGCGAAGCGCCCGGGCCCGCCACCGTGGAATTTGCTCCCATCCGGGCGCGCGCGGCGTGGGGGAACGGTCGCGCGGTCGGTGGGGCTCTTCCTTGCGCCCGAGGGGCAGCGCGTAAGGCGATGCGCGAGGGGCTACGGCGCTCCTTCGCCCAGCGCCGAAAGCACGTACGCCAGGTTCGCGGTGCCGTCCATGATCGGCTCGTTGGTGGAATAGTCGCCGAAGTCGTCGTGGTAGACGATCGGGCCGGTGTTCAGGAGCGCGTACTCGTCCGGCTCGGTGAGCGTGACGTACTTCAGGTTCTGGAAGATGGAGCGGTAGACGGGGCCATCGACCAATCCGCCCCTCTGCGAGCGGACGCCCAGCTCCCGGGCGACGATGGAGTGCGGGGAGCGCGGCGTGACGCCGTCCGCGGGGAGGCCGATCACCATCGACACGCCCCACGGGTTCACGCCGAAGAGCCAGTCCAGCGCGGCGGACTCGTACTCCTCGAACGATCCATCCCCCGTCATCCGTCGATACAGCAGCGCCTGGGTGGCGAACGAGGCCATCAGGTCGTTGCTGCACCAGATGAACGGGATGCCCACGCGGAAGCCGTTCCCCGCCCGCCGCGCCACCCGCTCCATCCCGCGCCGGTAGAAGCCCGCCAGTTCGCGCCGCGTCCGTGCGTCCGCGCCGCGCCAGGCCTCGTGGTGGCCGTTGTTGTGCCACGGGTACCACTGGTAGTGCCGCGCCGTGTCCGCACCCATCCATGGCGTCACGGGCTCGGTGCGCGCATAGGTGACCGCGTCCGCCCGGTAGCCTGCGTCGCCGGTGAGCGCGGCCAGCTCGGCGGCGGCCAGCTCCATGTCGTCCACCCAGTTGTCTTCCTCGTAGAAGTACGGCGCGCGGCCCGGCGCGGTCTGGCAGACGCCGGGGTGGGCCTTGCCCAGCGCGTACGCCGCCTCGGCCTTGCGCCGCAGCGTGGCCGCGAACGGCGGATCGCGCCGCGCGTAGAGCTGCGCCGCCAGCGCGAACGCCGCCGCCATCTTCCCCGCCGTGGACGCGACGCCGGTCGATCGGTTCTTGTGCGCGAGCAGGCCCTGCGGACGGCCGGTGCACGGGTAGACGGGGCGGAAGCTCCCCTTCCCCCAGCCGTAGTCCGACGAGTCGCTGGTCGGCAGATCCGCGAAGGTGTGGTCGCGGTCGTCGCCGAGCTGGTTCAGGAGCAGATCGTCCCGGGGATACATGCGCAGCAGCCACTCCAGGCCGTGGCGCGCCTCGTCCAGCACGTCGGGGGTGCCGTTGGCGCCGGGAAGGCCGTCCGCGCCGAAGCGATCGGCGAAGGCGCGCGGGTGGTCGCGCCACGCCATCAGCAGCGCGAAGGTCGCGGTCGCCGAGGTGGTGACGTACTGGAGGTAATCCGCCGCGTCCGCCCATCCCCCGCTGACGGGGACGAACTCGCCCGCGCGGGTGGGGTGATCGACCAGCTTCGCGTCCGTCTGCGCGTGCACCGAGTCGCGGAAGAAGGGGTTGAAGCCCGAGCGCTGCTGACGCAGGTACGCCAGCAGCGTGTCGGCCGCGCCGCGGTACACGCCGGCGCCGATGCGCACGCGCGCCTCCACGCCGCCCGCGCGGATGCGGTACGTGCCCGGCGCGCGCACGGCCGTGAAGTCGAGCCGCCAGGTGGCCGCGCAGGGGCCGAACGCGCCCGACGGCACCGCCCTCCCCACCAGCGCCGCGCGCCCCGCATCGTCGCGCACCTCGAATCGATCGACCGTCCGCGCGTCGAGCGAGCAGATCACCGCCACCTTCCGCGCGCCCGGCAGGTGGCCGAGCTGGTTCACACGGATCCATGCCCGCGCCCCATCCGCCTGCGCGGCGGCGGGGCGGACGGCGGCGAAGGCGAGCGCGGCGGCGAGCAGGACGGTACGATGGCGTGACATCAGCGGACGTGCGGGGGATGGATCTTCGCCCGGTGGCGGAGCGGGAGAATACCGCGTGAGGCGACGCCGGGAAACGTCCGCGGACGCGGCCGATGCGGCGTTCGGAGAACCAGAGCTCATCACCATCGCGGCGATCGACCGCGCATGCCGTGCCCATCCTTCCTTCCGTCATCCATGGTCCCCTGACCGCGGCGCGTGACCACGAACAACGGAACGACGGACTCTCACAGAGTTCACGGAGTCCACGGAGAACCACCGCAGTTCCTCTGTGAACTCTGTGCACTCTGTGAGAGACCGGTTGTTGGGCCTGCGGAATGAGCGAGCAGTTGCATGCCGCTTGGCTATCGCAATTACTGCGGTTTTCTGATGACCCTCTGGACCCTGCGTGAGGCTCCCGCACGCTTCGTCCCGGCACGGCGCGATCGATCACGGGGAGGGGCGGCGGGCCGGTGCGAGCGCGGAACACTGGACGGGGGAGGCGCGAACGAACACCTTTCCGGCCGGCATCCCATCCCGCGGTCTCCATCATCCCCTTTCCGCGTCAGCCCCCCATCATCGACGCGCGGCGGCAAACCGGCTCTTCCCGGCCATCCGATCGTACCGAAGCCCCACGGACGTCCCACCGGCGCAGCACGCGCATTCCCACGAGGCCCGTTCATGTCCGATCCGATCCATCCACCCGCCCGGTCCGCCACTCCGCCCGCCAGGCCCGCCGGCGAGCCCGACGACCCGTTCACCTTCACGCAGGTCTTCCGCGCCGAGCTGGACCGGCTGCGGCCCGGCGTGATCGACGCGGCCCCGGTGCCGTACACCGCCACGCGCGAAGAACGGCACGCGGCCACCCGGCGGATCTTCACGCAGGTACACCAGAAGCTGGACGGCGCCGAGGGGAGCCCCACCGAGCCGCTGGCGGCGCTCTGCCTGTCGGGCGGGGGTATCCGCAGCGCCACCTTCAACCTGGGCGTGCTGCAGGCGCTGGCCCGCTGCAAGGTGCTGCCGCGCTTCGACTACCTGTCGTCGGTCTCGGGCGGCGGCTACATCGCGGGCTGGTTCGAGGCGTGGCGCCACACCGCGCACGGCGAGGTCTTCACCGAGCTGGGAGGGAAGAAGCCCGACAACCCGCTGGGGCCCGAGCCCAAGCCCGTGGACCACCTGCGCGAGTACGCCAACTATCTCACCCCGCGCACCGGCCTCTTCTCGGTGGACCTGTGGACGGCGGTGGCGGTGATCGCGCGCAACCTGCTGCTCAACTGGCTGGTGGTGATCCCCGTGCTGGCCGCGCTGGTGGCCCTGCCGCAGCTGGCGCTGCTGATCGTGCAGGGGCGCTGGCGGCCGAACGCGTGGTACCTGGGGATCGCGGGGCTGGTGCTGGGGTTCGCGGCGCACCTGGCCACCTTCCTGTACCGCGAAGCCCAGATGCGCCACACCACCGAGGCGAGGCGCCGCGAGGACGGCCCCCGCGCCGCGGACCGCCACGCGCCCGGGTCCCCGGCCGGCCGGCGCCAGGTGGCGCTGATCATGGCGCCGCTCTGGCTCTCGGCGCTGCTGATGGCGACCGCCGGGCGGTGGACGCCCGACACGCTGACCCCCAGGTACTGGGCGCGGACCCTGGTCTGCGCGGTGGCGTGGATGGTGGCGAGCCCGCTGGTGGCGTGGGCCGTGTCGCTGGTGGCGCTGCGGCCGCGCGGCGCGCCGCAGCGCAGGCTGGGGTGGGAGCTGGCCGCGCTGGTCATCTCCGGTGGGCTCGCCGCCGGGGTGCTGCTGTTCGTGGTGATCCGCCTGGGGCTGGAGTGGTTCAAGGACCATCCGCCGGTGTTCGTGGCGCTGGCGGTGCCCGCGTTCCTCACCATCCACCTGCTGGCGCACACGCTCTTCGTGGCGGTCGCCAGCCGGGCCGAGCGCGGCACCGGCGCGCACGCGCCGACCACCGAGATGGACCGGGAATGGTGGGCCCGCTACAGCGGGTGGGTGCTGGTGGCCGCCGTGGGGTGGCTGGGGGTGAGCGGGCTGGTGATGGCCACGCCCTGGGTCGCCAAGGCCGCCGGCGCGGCGTTCACGAAGTGGCTGGCCGGCGTGGGCGGCGTGTCGGGCGCGGTGGTGTGGCTGGCGGGGAAGAGCTCCAAGACGCTCTCGGGCCGGCGCGACGACGCCGCGGGCGGCTCCAAGGTGCTGGAGCTCGCGGTGCGGGTCGCCGCGCCGCTGTTCTGCCTGGTGATCGCGATGCTGCTGGCGCTGGCCACCGCCTCGGTGGCGAGCCAGGTCACCAGCCGGCCCCACCTGCTCACCACCGATCCCGACCTGCTGGCCGCGAACGTCCCCTTCGCAACGATCGCCACCTTCGCCGGGATGATCGTGGCGCTGGCGCTGGTGGGCTCGGCCGCGGCGGCGGTGGTGAACGTGAACCGCTTCTCGGCGCAGGCCATGTACCGCAACCGCCTGGTGCGCGCCTACCTGGGCGCCTCGAACCAGGAGCGCACCCCCGACCCGTTCTCGGGCTTCGACCCGGCGGACGACTTCTTCCTGCACGAGCTGTGGGACGACGGGAGCGCCGAGGGGCCCGGGCAGCGCCCGCTGGCGTGCATCAACGCCACGCTGAACCTGGTGAGCGGGGGCGAGAAGCTGGCCTGGCAGCAGCGCAAGGCGGAAAGCTTCAGCATGACCCCGCTGTACTGCGGCAACTTCCACGACGGGTACCGCAGCACGCGCGAGTACGGCGGCGCGGGAGGGATGCGGCTGGGGAGCGCGGTGGCGATCTCGGGCGCGGCGGCCAACCCCAACATGGGCTTCCACTCGTCGGCGGGGATCACCTTCCTGCTCACGCTGTTCAACGCGCGGCTGGGGGCGTGGCTGGGGAACACGGGAAAACCGGGCGCGGGCACGTACCGGCTTCCCGGCCCGCGCTGGGCGCTGCGCCCGATCCTCTCCGAGCTGTTCGGGCAGACCAGCAGCCGCAACCCGTACGTCAACCTTTCCGACGGCGGCCACTTCGAGAACCTGGGGATCTACGAGATGGTGCTGCGCCGGTGCCGCTACCTGGTGGTGAGCGACGCCGCGTCGGACCCGGACGCCCGCTTCGCCGACCTGGGGAACGCGATCCGCAAGGTCCGCATCGACTTCGGCGTCCCGATCGAGTTCGAGAAGGCGATCCTGATCTCGCCGCGCAAGGACCAGCCCACGGCGGTGTTCTGCGCGCTGGCCACGATCGGCTACTCCAAGGTGGACGCCGAAGCCGCCGACGGGAAGCTGATCTACCTCAAGCCGGCGGTGTACGGCCGCGGGAGGAAGACGGTGCCGTACGACGTGCGCGCGTACGCCAACACCTCGGAGTTCTTCCCGCACGAGTCCACGGCCGACCAGTGGTTCGACGAGAGCCAGTTCGAGAGCTACCGGGCGCTGGGCCTGCACACCATCGAGCAGATCACCGACGACTGCGCGGGCGCCGGCGACATGGCCACCTTCTTCGCCGCCGTCACCGGCTACCTCGCGGACCGGGAAGAGGCGCAGAAGAAGGACGACCGCGAGAGCGGCATCAGCGACCTCGTCAGCACGGTCGAGAAGTACCTGAGCGAGGCCGGCGGGGCCGCCCGGGGCGAGGCGAAGGCCGGCGGCGACCCCGTCCCGCCCGGAGCGGGTTGATCCCGGTTGCCGCGGGGACCGTTCACCGGAAAGCTCGGAATGGCCTCACGCAGGGTCCGCAGGGTTCGCAGATAACTGCGCCGTTGTCGCGAACCCTGCGAAAGAAACGACGGGCTCTCACAGAGTTCACGGTAACTACCGCAGTTCCGTGGACTCTGTGAACTCTGTGAGAGCCAAGCTGTTTGTCCCTACGCCATTCGGTAGATACCACGAGTAGCGTCCATCCCCGCCGACCTGCTCCACGTCGCCCGCCTGACACCGTCCGGAATCGCGACGGGGCATCCATCCCGCTATCCCGCAACGACTTAGCCGGTCCTACCCGCTCCCGGCGGATGGGTTCGCGACGATCGGCGATCGCCGGCCATACCATCCAACCATAAGCAAATCAACGACTTACGATCCGTTCACCTCCGGCGCGCTTCTGGCTTTGGCCGCGCGTGTTCCGGGGCGGACCGGCCACGGACGCACATCGCACGGACCTCACCCTTCCATCGGGACCACCGGCCATGCTGAGCGGACGGATCATGATCGTGAGCGATCGCAAGGAGGTGATCGCCGAGCTGCAGCCGATCATCCGCGCGGGGCAGCACCTTGCGCTCACCGTGAGCGACGGCGCCGAGGCGCTGCGCACGCTGGAGGAAGGGCTGGTCCCCGACCTGGTGATCAGCGACCTGGGCTCGCGCCGCTCGCTGGACGAGATCGACTACGTGCTGCGCTTCCGCGAGCTGAACCGCGTGGGCCGCCACCTGGCCGTGGTGGAGGACGGCGCGCCCTTCGCCGCCACCGGCGACACCATCCCCGCCCGCGGCCGCCTCCCCGAGCTGACCGCCCTTCCCCGCCCCTTCCGCCGCACGGACGTGACGCGGAAGATCGAGGAGGCGATCCGCCGCGTGGACCACGACCTGCGCGCCCTGCGCGGCGAGATGTGGCGCGAGCTGCACCGCATGCAGCAGGCGATGCGGCAGATGCAGCGCGAGACGGTGAACGCGCTGGCCGCCACCGTGGCCGCCCGCGACCCGTACATGCACGGCCACGCCACCCGCGTGGCCGAGCTCTGCCTGCGGATCGCCGAGGCGATGGAGGTGCCCGACGACCAGCGCGAGCTGCTGGAGACCGCCGCCGTGCTGCACGAGATCGGCAAGGCGAGCATCCCCCTGGAGCTGCTGCACAAGACCGAGCCGCTCACCGCCGGCGAGTTGGAGCGCATCCGCAGCCACGCCGCCACCGGCGCGGGGATCGTGGGCGGGGTGCCGGCGCTGAGGCGCGCGGCGCCGCTGATCCTGCACCAGGGCACCGACCACGCCGACCTGGGCGCCCACCTCGACCCGCAGGCACCCGAGTTCCTGCTGGCCGGCATCCTCCGCGTGGCCGACGTCTACGACGCCATGCTGAGCCCGCGCAGCTACCGCGGGCCGGTGACGCGCGACTACCTGGAGCAGCAGCTGGTCTCGGGCGCGGGGACGCGCTTCCACCCCGCCGCCACCGACGCGCTGCTGGGGCTCACCCGTCCCGACCCACGTCCTGAAGCCCGAACTGCTTGATCTTGGCATGCAGCGTGGCGCGCGAGATCCCCAGCTTGTCGGCCGCCAGGGTGCGGTTGCCGCCGGTCAGGTGCAGCGTGCGCTCGATGTGGCGCCGCTCCACCTCTTCCAGGGTGAGCACCTCCCAGTCCTGCCGCTGCGCCCGCGGCGCGCCCGGCGCCCGCAGCTGCTCGGGGAGGTGCTCGGGCTGGATGCGGTCGGCGCCGCGCGCCAGCACCAGCGCGCGCTCCAGCGCGTTGCGCAGCTCGCGCACGTTCCCGGGCCACGCGTACCCCACCAGCAGGTCCAGCGCCTTGGCGCTCATCTCGGCCGGGCTGTGGGGGTGGCGCCGGTGCAGGTCGCGCAAGGAGGCGTGGATCAGCTCCAGCACGTCGTCCCTGCTCCGCTCGCGCAGCGGCGGGATGGTGAGCGGGAAGACGGAGAGGCGGTAGTACAGGTCCTCGCGGAAGCGCCCGGTCTTGACCTCGGCCTGCAGGTCGCGGTTGGTGGCGGCGACCAGGCGCACGTCCACCTCGATCTCGCGGGTGCCGCCCAGGCGGCGGAAGGTGCGGGTCTCGAGCACCTTGAGCAGCTTGGGCTGCAGCTCGGGCGCCAGGTCGCCGATCTCGTCCAGGAAGAGGGTGCCGTGGTCGGCCACCTCGAACATCCCGCGCTTCATCTCCTTGGCGTCGGTGAAGGCCCCCTTCTCGTGGCCGAACAGCTCGCTGTCCAGGAAGGTGGCGCTGAGCCCCGCGCAGTTGATCTCCACGAAGGGCCCCCGCGCCCGCGGGCTGCGCGCGTGGATCATCTGCGCCACGAAGCTCTTGCCGGTGCCGCTGTCGCCCAGCAGGAGGACCGAGGTGTGGGGGGAGGAGGCGACCAGCTCCACCTGCCGCGCCAGCTCCTGCATCCGCGGGCTGGCGCCCAGGACGGCGGTGCGGCTGCGCTCCTCCATCCGCTCGGCCAGCGTCTCGTTGGCGCGGCGCAGCTCCACCTTCTCCACCGCGCGCTCGGCGGCGGTCTGCAGGTGCGCGAAGTCGACGGGCTTGGTCAGGAAGCTCTCGGCGCCCAGCTGCATCGCCTCGACCGCGGTGTTCACCTCGGCGTGGCCGGTGAGCATCATCACGGTGGCGCCGCGCGCGACCAGGATCTCCAGCGTCTGCAGCCCCGAGAGCCCGGGAAGGTTGACGTCCAGGATCACCAGGTCCGGCCGCTGGGCCTCGAAGGTGCGAACCCCATCTTCTCCGGACAGGGATTGATAGACCTCCCACTCCTGGCGCTCGAAGAAGCGGGCGAGGACGCGCACCACCGCGGGCTCGTCGTCGATCAGCAGGACGGAACGGGGCATCGGTTCTCCGGATCGCCGCGCCGGACGGGCGCGGGGCAAAAGATTACGAAAGACGCGGCTACTTAGCCACGTTGCATTTACCGCGCAAGCGCGCGCGGGCCACGCACGAGGGCCCACACGGCCCCGGACCGGTGTAGACGATGGAGATCAGCCAGCTGCAAGGCGCCCGCATCCTGGCCGCCGACGACGAGGAGCCGAACCTGCGCCTGCTGCGGCGGATGCTGGAGCGCGCCGGCTTCCCCCACCTCACCACCACGCCGGACCCGGCCCAGGTGCTTCCCCTCTTCCGCTCGCTGCGGCCGGACCTGGTGATCCTGGACCTGCACATGCCCGGGCTGGACGGGATGCGGGTGCTGGAGCAGCTGCGCCCGCTGCTGGACGCGGAGGGGTGGCTTCCCGTGCTGATGCTTTCCGGCGACCTGACCCCCGAGGCGCGGCAGCGGGCGCTGGCCAGCGGCGCGCGCGACTTCCTGGCCAAGCCCTTCGACCCCGCCGAGGCGGTGCTGCGCATCCGCAACCTGCTGGAGATGCGCTTCCTGCACGCCCACGTGCGCGAGGAGAACCGCCGCCTGGAGCGCAAGGTGGCCGAGCGCACCCGCGAGCTGGAGCTGGCGCAGGCCGAGATGCTGGAGCGGCTGGCCCAGGCCGCCGAGCTGCGCGACGACGAGACGGGCGAGCACGTGCGCCGCGTGGGCCAGCTGGCGTTCGGCATCGCGCGGGCGATGGGGCTGGGCGACGACTTCGCCGCCATGCTGCGCCGCGCCGCCGCCCTGCACGACGTCGGCAAGATCGGCATCCCCGACGCCATCCTGCGCAAGCCCGGCCCGCTGACGGCCGACGAGCGGGCGCGGATGAACGAGCACGCGGCGATCGGGGCGCGCATCCTGGCCGGCGGCCGCAGCGAGCTGATGGCCATGGCCGAGCGCATCGCCGCCGCGCACCACGAGCGCTGGGACGGCACCGGCTACCCGCGCGGCCTGGGCGGCGAGCGCATCCCGCTGGAGGCGCGCATCGTGGCCGTGGCCGACTTCTACGACGCGCTCACCCACGACCGCCCCTACCGCCCCGCCTTCCACCCGCGCGTCGCGATGCAGGAGGTGGAGCGCGGCCTGGGCTCGCACTTCGACCCCGCCGCCGCCCGCGCCCTCCTCGGCCTCGTCGCCCAGGAGCAGGCGAAGGCGGCATGAACTCGACGGTGCTGGGTGCTGGGTGCTGGGTGCTGGGTGCTGGGTGCTGGGTGCTAGGTGCTGGGTGCCCGGTTCTTCACGGAGTACCACGACACCGTGCACGTTCCTGGCTCCCTGAACCGCGGGTCACACGGAGCAGCGGAGGGCAGCGGAGCAGCGGAGAACTGCAACGACCACGGAAGAAACCCGCGGTTCTCCGCTTCTCCGGCAGTCCTCCGTTGCTCCGTATGCCCCCATCACTCCCCACGCCCGATCGATCTTCGCGTTGCAGCACTCAGCACTCAGCACTCAGCACTCCTTCTTCTTCAGCGCATCGGCGACCCGCTGGAGGAGCGTCTCGGGCGAGAAGGGCTTGGGGAGCAGGTCCACGCCCGGGGGCAGGCCGTGCTCGGCGATGGCGTCGCCGGGGTAGCCGCTCATGTAGAGGACGCGCGTCTCCGGGCGCAGCCGCGTGATGGCCGAGGCGACCAGCGCGCCGCCGCCGCCGGGCATCACCACGTCGGTCAGCAGCAGGTCGATCTCGCCGTCGTGGGCACGGGCGGCGTCCAGCGCCTGCTCCAGGCCGGCGGCCTCGAGCACGCGATAGCCCCCGCGGCCCAGCACGCGCCGGGTGAGCGAGCGCACCGTCTCTTCGTCTTCCACCAGCAGCACGGTGGCGCCGCACCCCTCGCCCAGCATGCCGCGCGGCGACGGCGCCGCCACGGCGTCGCCCTCGGCCGCGCGCGGGAGGAGGACCACGAAGCGGCTGCCGCGGCCGGGCGTGCTCTCGGCCCACACGTAGCCGCCGCTCTGCTTCACGATCCCGTAGACGGTGGAGAGGCCGAGGCCCGTCCCCTTCCCCGCCGGCTTGGTGGTGAAGAAGGGCTCGAACAGGTGCTGCATCACCCCCGGCTCGATCCCCCCGCCGGTGTCTTCCACGTCCAGCCGCACGTACTCGCCCGCGGCCACGTAGTACGGCCACCCCGCGCGCGGCTCGGCCGGCACCGTCGCCGCGCCGGTGGAGATGGTCAGCCGGCCGCCGCCGGCCATCGCGTCGCGCGCGTTCACGGCCAGGTTCAGCACCACCTGCTCCACCTGCCCCGGGTCCGCGCGCACCCACCCCGGCGCGGAGTGGAGATGCACGTGGATCGACACGTCTTCCTCGATCAGCCGCCGCAGCATCCGCTGCGTCTCGCCGATCACGGCGTTCAGGTCCACCACCCGCGGCTGCAGCACCTGCCGGCGGCTGAACGCCAGCAGCTGCCGGGTGAGGTCCGACGCGCGCTGCGAGGCGCGCTCGATCTCTTCCACGTCCTCGCGCCAGGGGCTGCCGCCCGGGAGCTCGGCCAGCAGCAGCCCGGCGTTCCCCTTGATGGCGGTGAGCAGGTTGTTGAAGTCGTGCGCGATCCCCCCGGCCAGCCGCCCCACCGCCTCCATCTTCTGCGCCTGCCGGAGCTGCGCCTGCAGCTTGCGCTCCTGCGTCACGTCGCGCCCGATGGTGGCCACCCCGCACACCTGCCCCTGCCCGTCGCGGATCGGGCTCATGGTGAGCGACACGGCGACCGGGCGGCCGTCCTTTCCCAGGCGCTCGGTGTCGTGCCGGGGGACGCGCAGGCCGGCCGCCACGCGCGCCAGGTTCTCGCGCTCCTGCTCGTGCAGCTCCGGGGGGAGCAGCTCGTAGATGGAGCGTCCCACCACCTCGTCCTCGCTCCAGCCGTAGGTGCGGCGGGCGCCCTCGTTCCAGCTCAGGATGGTGCCGTCCAGCGCCTTGGAGACCACGCTCTCGTCGGTTCCCTCCACGATGGCGGCCAGGCGGCGCACCTCGTCCTCGCTGGTGCGGCGGGCGGTGACGTCCACCGCCACGCCGCGCACGTGCACCCCGTCCGCCCCGGCCGAGACGCGCACCACGTCGCGCACCCAGACGATGCGCCCGTCCGCCGCCAGCATGCGGTACTCCACCGCCTGGTCGCGGTGCTCGCGGGTGGCCTGCAACCAGGCGCGCGCCACCCAGTCGCGGTCCTCGGGGTGGATGACGGACTGCCAGAAGCCGGGCTCGTGCACCCAGCGCTCGGCGGGGTAGCCCAGCATGGCGCGGGTGTGGTCGCTCACGAAGGTGAGCCGCGGCGGGTCGCCCTCGGCCTCCCAGACGATGGCGTCGAGCCCCTCGACCAGCTCGCGCAGGCGGCGCTCGGCGCTCTGGGCGGCGGCGCGGGCCACCCGCTCGCGCTCGAGCAGCTCCGCGCGCCCCTGCTCCAGCCGCACCGCCTCGCTCACGTCGCGGTGGAAGACGGTGAGCCCCTCGGGGCTGGGGTAGGCGTGCACCTCGAGCCAGGGGCCGCCGCCGGGAAGGCGCGCGGTGAAGTGCGCGGGCTCCTGGTCGCGCATCGCGGCGCGCAGCCGGTGCTCGAAGGGGGTGCCCACCCAGCCGGGGAACTCGTCCCACAGCACACGCCCGTCCAGCTCGCCGTGGCCGCGGCCCGCCACCCGCTCGGCCACGGGGTTGACGTGCTGGAGCCGCCACTGCGCGTCGAGCGCGAAGAAGCCGTCGGTCATCCGCTCCAGCACGGCGATGCGCTCGCGCTCGGCGCGGTCGGCGCGGCGGGCGCGCTGCAGCGCCATCCCCAACCCCTCGGCCACGCGGCGCAGGAAGTCGGCGTGCCCCGCGTCCACCGCGCGGCCGGCGGGGGCGCCCGCCACCAGCACCGCGGGCTCGCCGTACTCGCTGGTGCGGCACGCCAGCACCGGCCCGTCCCACGCGCGCGCGGCGGCGCGCCCCAGCACCGCGGACGCCTGTACCTCGTGCACGCGCCCGCTGCGCAGCGCGCCCGCCAGCGCGCGGTGGGGCACCCGCGCGCGCGGCTCGGCCGGCCCGTCGCCCGGCGCGTGCGCGGCCAGCTCGAACCCGTCGCCGGCCGCGCGGTAGACCGCCACCCAGGGAAGGTCGGCCCCGCGCGCGGCGGCGGTGCTGGCGCCGAGCGCGGCCTCGGGGTCCGGCCCCCCCGCCGCCGCGGAGAGCACGTCGGTGAGCACGCCGGCGCGGCGGCGCTCCAGCACCCGCGCGGTGGTCTCCACCGCGGCCACGAAGACCCCGGCCACTTCGCCCCGGGCGCCGCGGATCGGGCTGCAGGTGAAGTTGAAGTACGCCGGCTCCACCCCGCCGAAGTGGAGCAGCGTGAGCTCGGCGTCTTCGACCCACACCGCCTCGCCGGTCTCCAGCACGCGGGTGGCGAGCGGGCCCAGCCTCTCCCAGCTCTCCGCCAGCCCCTCGCGCGAGGGGCGGCCCATGGCGGCGGGGTGGTGCGCGCCGAGCACCGGGATGAAGCCGTCGTTGTAGATGCAGAGCAGGTCGGGCCCCCACATCACCCCCATGGCGATGCGCGAGCCGAACGCCACCTCCACCACCGCGCGCAATTCCACGGGCCACCCCGCGGGCGGCCCCAGCGGCGTGGCGCTCCAGCCGGCGGCGCGCAGCGCGTCGGCGGC
>DASSME010000579.1:0-13898 GCA_035689035.1 Longimicrobium sp.
GGAGCACTGCAACTGCAACTGCAACTGCAACTGCGATTGTGACTGTCGTTACTGCTGATCGGAGGGGTGCGACAGGGCGGCGAAGGCACGGGTGCGTGGGAGCCACCGGGCCCCCACGCACTCGCGCACTCACGCACTAGCGCACCTGTTCCGCCGTGTCACCGCACGTCCATCCGCACGCCCAGGAACACCATCGTGCCGATGGCGGGCATGTTGACCATCTCGGTGTGCTTGACGCCGAAGCCGCACTGCTCGCCGTCGGTGATGGTGAGGTCCTTGGCGTGGCAGCTGAAGGCGTTGGCCACGGCCAGGTTCACCTGCGAGCGCAGGCTGGGCACGCGGTAGCCCACGTTCACGTCCACCGTGCTGAAGGTGGGGATGCGGCCGTTGTTGATGCCGCTGATGAAGCGGTAGCCGTTCACGTAGCGCAGCGTGGTGCCCCCGCTCCAGCGGCCCAGGTCACGCGCGTGCACGCCCGCGGTCCACTTGGTGGACGGGCTGTTGAGCGCGGTGGCCTCGCGGTCGCTGGCCAGGCTGGTGTTGATCCCGCCGATGTTGTCGAGCTTCAGGTAGCTGAAGGTGCCGGTGAAGTCGACCTTGGGGCTCAGCACGTAGGTGAGCGACGCGTCGGTGCCCGTGAGCGTGGCGCGGCCCAGGTTGAAGTAGGTGAGCACCACCTGGGGGCCGCCCTTCTCGTCGGTGTAGGCCTCGCCGGTGGCGTTGTTGTACGCCACGGTGCCGTTCACCGGGCCCAGCAGCGGGTTGGCGATGGTGACCAGCGGGCTCAGGAAGTTCTTGTAGCGCGAGCGGTAGGCGCTCAGGTCCACGAAGAGCCGGCTGTTGATCAGCCCCTTGTAGCCCAGCTCCCAGGTGGTGTTCTCCTCTGGCTCCAGCGGCTTGTACTCACGCACCACCGAGTTGTCCGAGACCTTGCGCACGGTGATGCCGTCGCGGTTGCCGAACACGCCCACGAACGCCACGAAGTTGGGGATCCAGAAGTTGGTCTGCAGCGTGGACGGGCTCTTGAACGCGCGGTTGTAGAACAGCCGCAGCGTCTGCCCGTTCACCGGGCTCCACAGCAGCCCCGCCTTGGGCGAGAACTGCGGGTCGTAGTTCTGATGGTCGTCGTAGCGGGCGGCCAGCAGCAGGCGCAGCTGCGGAACCAGCGGCGTCTCGCTCTGCGCGTACACGCCCCACTGGTTGATGGTGAGGTCTTCGCCGGTCAGCCGGTCGGTGAGCCACTGGCGGTCGCTGCTCACGATGTCGTGCCGGTACTGCGCGCCCCAGGTGAACTGGGTGTTCAGCAGCGGCATCACCCGGAAGTTGTTCTGGATCTCGGCGGCGTACAGCTGCCCGTCGCTGGGCCAGTCGCTCATCCGGCGCACCGAGTCGTCGCTGACGGTGGTGGGGGCGGCGGCGCGGTTGGTGGTGTAGCGGTTGGCGGCGTAGCTCTGGCCCGCGTTGCTCTCGGTGCGGTAGGCGCTCAGGTACCAGTGCGGGACCTGCGCCTTCAGCTGAAGCACGTTGTAGGTCCAGTCCACCAGCTGGTTGCGGCCCACGTTGGTCTGGCCCACGCCGTTGCTGCGGCTGTAGCCGCCGGTCAGGCTCACCTCGCCGTTGCCCAGGTAGCGCACGAACTGCCCGTAGCCGCGCAGCACGTTGCTGTTCCAGTCGAGCCCCGTGGTGTCACCCACGCTGCGCTCCAGCGGGCTGGTGGCGGCGGCGGTGGCGTGGATGCGGTTGCTCCAGTCGTCGAAGCTGTTCCACTCGCCCGACACCTTGTAGCCCCAGTCCTGCCCAACCGTCCCCGCCCAGCGGCCCTGGAGGTCGTAGTAGCTGCGGTTGCCGCCGGTCACCTCGAACTGCAGCCCCGGGTACTCGCGCGGGTCCTTGCTCTGCAGCGTGAGCACGCCGTTGCTGGCGTCGGCGCCGTAGAGCGCGCTGCCGGGGCCGACGACCACTTCGATCCCCGCCAGGTCGATCTTGGGGATGGGGGTGAAGCCGCCCACCGGCAGGCCGTTCTCGGGGAGCACGCCGATGCGGCCGTCTTCGAGCATCAGCATGCGGTTGTTGAACGAGGAGTTGAAGCCGCGCGCGTTGATGGCGACCGACGTCATCCCCACCTGCACGAAGTCGAGCCCGGTGGCCTGCTTGAGCGCGCCGACGAAGGCGTTGCCCGGGGTCTGCGCCAGCTGGTCGGCGCTCACGCGGGTGACGGTGGCGGGCGCCTCGGAGCGCCGCTCGGCGCGGCGGCTGGCCGAGACCACCATCGCGTCGAGCTCCACGTTGGCTTCCTGCAGCTGCACGCTCACGAGCGTTTCTTCATTGGGCCTCACGGTCACGTCCTGCATGTGCGCGACGAAGCCGGGGCGCGATACGCGCAGGCGCTGCACGCCCTGCGGCAGGCCGGCCAGGGTGAACTGCCCCTGCGTGTTGGTGACGGTGCTGAACCGGGTGCCGGTGATGGACACGGTGGCGGCCGAGACGGCCGCGCCGCCGGGTCCGTTCACGGTCCCCCTCACGGAGCCGGTCTGCGCGGCGGCGAAGCCCGGAAGCATCGCCAGGGCCGCTGCCAGCAGGAGTGCGCGCCAGGGAAGGCGCCGGGTGCCGCTGCTGCTCATGGAAGGATCTCCCATGTGGTTGGGACAGGTGTGCGCCGCGGTCGCATGCGCACGGTGAGACTTCTCCGACTGCTGCCACTTCTCCGCTCGCGGTCCTTTTTCGTTCGAGGCGACCGCGGTTCCTGAGGACTTCGGAGTGCTGAGTGCTGGGTGCTGAGTGCTGGGTGCTGGGTGCTGGGTGCTGAGTGCTATCCGGCACTCGGCGGTTCCACGTTCGGACAGAGGGTGGACGAATGTCTGTTCGAAGACACCGGGCGCTTGCGCGGCCGCGGCGGCCCCCCTCCCCCGGCCCCTCCCCCGCGCTGTCGCGGGGGGAGGGGAGAACTGCAACGGCTCGATCGCTCGATCTTCACCACGGTGCTCGCTCCACCAACCTCTCCCGGTACGGGGGGAGGTGGACGGCCTAAGCCGGCCGGAGGGGGCGCGGGGCCGCGGATCGCGCCGTCCTCACCCCGCCGCGGCGACGCGTCCCTCGGGCACCATCACCACGGCCTCGCCGTCGATCACCGTCTCGCCGTGGTGGTTGGAGACGGAGGTGGTGAGGCGGACGCGGCGCTTGGGTGCGACCACCTCGGCCACCTCCACGCGCGCCGTCACCGTGTCACCGATGCGGACGGGGCGCACGAAGCGCAGGTTCTGCGACAGGTAGATCGTCCCGGGGCCGGGAAGGCGCATCGCCAGCACGGTGCTGATGAAGCCGGCCGACAGCAGCCCGTGCGCGATCCGTCCGCCGAACATCCCCCGGGCGGCCTCGACCTCGTCCACGTGCGCGGGGTTGAAGTCGCCCGTGATCCCGGCGAACAGCACCACGTCGGTCTCCGTGACGGTCTTGGTGAACTCCGCCGTCTGCCCCACCGCGATCTCCTGGATCGTCATCCGCTGCTTTCGCTCGTAGGTTCGGCGCCCGTTCGCGCCCCATCGACCCCCACTCGGCACCCAGCACTCAGCACTCAGCACCCAGCACTCAGCACCCAGCACCCTCAAACCGACATCACCAGCCGCACGTCCGGATCGATCTGCGACTGCGCGCGGGCGCGGGTGAGCCAGCTCACGGCGAAGAAGACGAGGACGGAAAGGACCAGCGAGAGGCCGCTCACCGTCACGCCCGCCGGAAGGGTGTAGAGCTTCTTGAAGGCGAGGGTCTCGGCGACCAGCGTCACCACCAGGCCGGTGCTGATGCTGGCGATGGCGCCCTCGCGGGTGGCGCCCTCCCAGTTGAGGCCGATGGCCAGCGCGGGGACCAGCGTGCAGGCGAACAGCCCCCACCCGAAGATCCCCAGGAACGCCACCATCGTCCCGCTCACCTGCGCCAGCAGCGCGGCCAGGATCGCCAGCACCGCCGTGGAGATGCGCCCCCACCGCAGCTCGTTGCGGGGCGTCCGCCCGAACGCCAGCGGCAGGTCGTGCGTGACCACCGCCGCGGCGATGTTGATGAAGGAGTTCACCGCGCTCATCGTGGCCGCCGCCACGCCGCTGAACACCAGCGCGGCGAGCAGGACCGGGGTGAAGCGCAGCAGGAAGGTGGGCGTGGCCGCGTCGGGCGCGGCGAGCGGGGCCAGGGCGCCGCGGGCCACCAGGCTCTTCACTCCCACGCCCACGCCGAAGTAGAGGAGGAGGACCAGGATCAGCCCCAGCGTCTTGAGCAGGGGATACCAGCGCAGCTGGAGCGGGTCCTTCAGCATGTAGTACTTGTGCACGCCCTGCGGCTGGCCCAGCGAGCCCAGGCCGAACACGAAGAAGAACGAGAGCGCGGCCAGCGGCGTGATCTTCCCCCACGGCCCCAGGAACGCCGGGTCGTGCGCCATGATCGGCGCGCTGATCCCCGCCAGCCCGCCGCCCACCTTCAGCACCGCGGCGAAGACGAGGACCGAGGCGGCGGCCATCAGCGTCCCCTGGAACACGTCCACGTAGATCCCCGCCAGGATGCCGCCCGCGACCGAGTAGGCGAGCGTGGCGCCCATCCCGATCCAGATCCCCCACCCCATCCCCACGCCGAAGATGGCGTCGATCACCACGCCCATCGCCAGCGCGTTGGTGGCCATGTAGCCCAGGATGCCGATCAGGATGGCGACACCCGACAGCCCCTGCGCCAGCGGCGACCGGTACCGCGCGCCGATCGCGTCGGGCACGGTCATCAGCTGCCGCGCCTCGCCCAGCAGGCGCATCCGCTTGGCCAGCACCCACGCGCCCATCACGTTGGTCACCGACGCGGGAAGGACGATGTACATCGCCCCCAGCCCGATGGTGTAGATCAGCCCCGGCCCGCCGATGAAGGCGAACCCCGAGACGCTGGTGGACACCGACGCCACCGTGAGGGCGACCAGGCCGATCCCGTGACCCGCGACGAAGAAGTCGCTCGCCGTCTTCGTGCGCCGCGTGGCCCACACGCTGATCGCGATCACCACCACGAAGTAGAGCGCGGCGACCACGATGATGGACGGATGGCTGACGTGCTGCATGGCCGGGTTCACGCGCGGGCTCCGGGAAGGGCGGGTTCGGGCTCGGCCGCCGGGGCGGGCGCGGGACGGCTGGGCGGAGGCTGCGTGGCGGCGGCCTTTTCGCGGGCCCACGCCTCGCCGGCCAGGCGCACGCGCTCCAGGTCGGCCGCGTTCAGCGTCTGCTCGCCGAAGGTGAGCGCGTAGGCGATCGGCAGCACCACGATCGGGAAGAGCCCGATGCCGTAGATCACGATCGCCGCGCGCAGCGGGAGCCCCAGGTACAGCGGCGCGCCGGCGCCCGCGTCCTCGGGGAGCGCCACGGCCAGGCAGAAGCCGGCGGCCAGCACCAGGAACGAGAAGGCGAAGGGGAACGCCAGCCTGCCGATGCGGCCGTCGCGCGCCGCGCCCAGCACCATCACGGCGAGGAGGACGGTGGGGATGCCGAGCGCCATCAGCCACGGCGCCCACCCGGGCGCGCCGCCGGGAAGGAAGGCCGACGCATACGCCGCCGCGATGGCGAGCGCGGCCAGCACCATGGCGATCAGCGCGATGTGCTTGGTCATTCGGCTGCCTGGTAGAGTGCGTCCAGCTCGTCGCGGAACTTCTCCGCCACCACGGTGCGGCGGAGCTTGAGCGTGGGGGTCAGGTCCCCGTCCTCGGCCGTCAGCTCGCGGCCGATCACCACGAAGCGGCGGATCTGCTCGGTGCGGCTGAGCCCCGCGTTCACGCGGTCCACCGCGGCCTGCACCCGCGTCAGCAGCTCGGGGTGGCGCACCACGGCGTCACCGTTGTGCTCCGCCGGGTGCCCGTCGCTCCAGCGCCGCAGCATCGTGGGGCGCAGCGCGATCAGGGCGGAGATGAACTTCTGCCCCTCGCCGTAGAGCATGGCCTGGCCGATGAACGGGTCCTGCGCCAGCGCGGCCTCGATCGGCAGCGGCGCCACCTTCTTCCCGGTGCTCAGCGCGATCAGCTCCTTCTTGCGCCCGGTCACGCGCAGCGACCCGTCGTCCAGCAGCTGGCCCAGGTCGCCGGTCAGCAGCCACCCGTCTGGCGTGAACACGTCGGCGGACTGTTGGGGACGGCCGTGGTAGCCGCTGAAGGAGAGCTCGCTCCGCCGCACCAGGATCTCGCCGTCGTCGGCGATGCGGATCTCCGTCCCGGGCATCGGGGGGCCGGCGGCGTCGAAGCGGTAGGCGCCCGGGCGGTTCATCGCCACGCACAGGTGCTCGGTGAGCCCGTAGGCGCCCAGGACGGTGATCCCCAGCGCGTCCAGGTACTCGGCCACGTCCACCGGGAGCGCCGCGCCGCCGCTGGTCGCCCGCCGCACCCGCCCGCCGAACAGCCGCCGCGCGCGCTCGAACAGCGGCGCGCCCGCCTCCCTCCACTCGTCCTCGAGCGTGGCGGGCACGTACTGCCCCGCCTGTGTGAGCCGGGACCGGGTGATGCCGAGCTGGACCACGCGGTCCCAGCGCGCCCTCTCGCCATCCGCCGCGGCCAGGTGCTCGGCCTGGAGCGCCTCGTACGCCTTCTCGTAGAAGCGGGGGAGGCCGCCGAAGAGCGTGGGGCCGTACGCGTTCGCGGCGTCCCACACACGCGCATGGTCGGGCACCAGCGCCGCCTCCATCCCGGCATGGATGCGGGTGTAGAGGCCGAAGATGCGCTCGGCCGCGTGGCAGAAGGGGAGGAACGAGAGGGTGGTGTCATCCTCGCGCAGCTCCAGCGACTCGGCGATGGACGCGGCCGAGGCGAGGAGGTAGCGGTGCGAGATCTCCGCTCCCTTCGGCTCGCCGGTCGATCCCGAGGTGTAGATCAGGATCGCCGTGTCGTCCGCCCGTGCCTCGTCCACCCGCCGGCCGATCTCGGCGAAGGCGTCTGCCAGCGCTTCGTTCCCGCTCGCCAGCCACGCGTCCCAGCCGACGACGCCTTCCCCCGCTCCGTCCGCCGCGACGACGCGGCGCAGCGCGGGGAGATCGGCGCGCACGGCCAGCACCTTCGCCAGCTGGCCGGCCGTGTCCACCACGATGACGCCCGCGCCGCAGTCCGCCACGATCTGCCGCACCTGGGCCGGCGCGCTGGTGGGGTAGATGCCCACGCTCACGCCCCCCGCCATCAGCACGCCCAGGTCGGCGACCGGCCAGAGCGTCGAGCTTCCCGCCAGGATCGCGACGGTGTCTCCCGGCCGCACCCCGTCCGCCACCAGCGCGGCGGCGAAGCGGCGGGCCTGCTCGGCCCACTCGCCCCACGTCAGCGTCGAGTCCGCCGGGGCGCCGCCGGCGGCCAGGGTGCGGTAGGCGACCCGTTCCGGGTGGCGCGCGGCGCGGGCCAGGAAGGCGCGGGCGACGGTGCTCACCGGGCGCCTCGCCGCGGGTTCCAGGTCAGCGCCACGCACCCCATCGACAGCCCCGCGCCCGAGCCGGTCATCATCACCAGGTCGCCGGGGTGGAGGCGGCCGGCCTTCACGGCGTCGTCCAGCGCCATCGGCAGGCAGGCCGAGCCGGTGTAGCCCCACTTGTCCATCACCGTGTGCGCCTTCTCCATCGAGACGCCCAGCCGGCCCATCACCATCTCGATGGTGGAGCGGTTCACCTGCGTCCACAGCCACAGGTCCACGTCCTCCACCGTCTTCCCGATGCGGCCGAGGACGGAGCGGGCGATGCGCGGCCACCCCTCCTCGTTCACTTCCTTGGGATACTTGGTGACGAAGCGGAGGCGGTTGCGGGTGCCGGCGTTCAGCACGTCCACGGTGATCGGCTCGGCGGTGCCGCCGGCGAACACGCCCATCCCCGGCGCCAGCGACCCGTCGGCGTAGAGCTCGCTCGCCAGGATCCCCGGCTGGTCCGCCAGCTCCAGGACCACGGCGCCCGCGCCGTCGGCGAAGATGGTCACCGTCTTCTTGTCCGCGGGATCGAGGAACTTGCTCATCGCGTAGACGGCGACGACGAGGACCCGCTCGTAGCGCTCGTCGGCGCGGATGTACTTCCACGCGGCGTCGAGCGCGGTGGCGAACCCGGCGCAGGCGCTGTTCACGTCGAACGTCCCCGCCGTGTTCCGCATCCCGATCCGCCCGTGCAGCACGGACGAGGTGGCGGGGGAGACGTATTCGGGCGTGTCGGTGCTCACGATCAGCAGGTCGACGTCCCCGGCCGTGAGCCCCGCGTCCGCCAGGGCCGCGCGGGCGGCCTGCTCGGCGAGGTCGGCGGTGGATTCGTCGGGCCCGCACCAGTGCCGCTCGCGGATCCCCAGCGTCTGGGTGACGAACGCGTCGATGTCTTCGCCCAGCGCGGCCGACAGTTCCGCGTTCGCGACCACGCGCGCGGGGACGAAGGAGCCGGTGCCGGTGATGGTTGCGTGGCGCATCAACTGCTTACGGGTGCGTGAGTGCGCAAGTGCGTGAGTGCGTTGGGTTTCCGTGGACGGGCGGGCGCTCAGCCGTTGCCGGCTGTCCCCTGTTCCCTCTCCCCTGTCCCCCCTGGCGCGGCCGCCGTCGTGGCGCGGCGGACCAGGCGCACGGGGAGCGGCTTGCCGGGCCTGGCCGACACTTCCTGGCCGTCCAGCTGGCGGATCAGGAGCCGCGCGGCGCGGGCGCCCAGCTCGCGGGCGGGGATGGCGATGGTGGTCAGCTCGGGCGTCACCACGCTCGCCATCTCCACGTCGTCGCAGCCGATGATCGACAGCTCGCGGGGGACGTCCACGCCGGCCTTGAGCGCCGCCTTCAGCGCGCCCATCGCGATCAGGTCGTTCGCGCAGAACACCGCGGTGGGGCGACTCGTGGCGAGCAGCGCCTTCATCGCGGCCAGCCCGCCGCTCACCGTGGGCGGCGTCCGGCGCAGCCACTCGTGCGGGAGCGAGATGCCGCTGTCCCGAAGCGCCTGGAAGAAGCCGCGCTCGCGCATCCGGAAGCCGTGCACGTCCGTCGCCGGGCCGATGAAGGCGACGCGGCGATGGCCCAGCCCCACCAGGTGCCCCGCCGCCAGCCGCCCCGCCGCCAGCGCGTCGCTCGCCACCCCCGGCCAGCGCTCCGACGGCTCGTCCACCACCACGACCTTCAACTCCGACAGCGCGTCGTGCGGAAGCGCCGCGGCGCCCACCCCGTCGATGATCACGCCGTCCACCTGCCGCGCCCGCAACGCCTCCAGGTGGCGGATCGGCGTGCTCTCGCGGGTGTCGCCGGGGAGCACCGCGTACCCCGCCTCGGCCGCCACGCGCTGCGCGCCGGTCACCACGTCCAGGTAGAACGGATTGGTCAGGTCCGGGACCACCACCCCGATCGCGTACGACTTTCCCCGGACCAGGCCCCGGGCGAGGATGTTGGGCCGGTAGCCCAGCTCCTCGGCCGCCTCGAGCACGCGCTCGCGAGTGGCCGGCGCCACGCGCGCCCGCGGGTTGCCGCTGAGCACCAGCGACACCGTGGCCTGCGAGACCCCAGCGCGGCGCGCGACGTCGTGCGTGGTGACCGGGCGTGGGCTCGAATTGGGCATGCGGGGCGGGTGGGGTTGCTAATGCGTATTAGCTAATACGTATTGGCAAACACGATGTCAAGAGTCTTGATCAATCCGACAGCGAAAGCGGAGTGTTCCGGACTTGCGAGTGCCGCGGCTCCTTCTCGCCGGATGGCCGGACGGGACGGCCGCGTGATGCCGTGAGGCGATACACTTCGTCACGTTTTTTGCAAAGACACTGCGCTCGCGATCTGCCAGGGAGATGAACGGACGGGTAGCCGAGATGGAGGGGAGGACGGCAGCAACGCCAACGCCTCCACCCCCTCGGCCACGCGGTTGATCCGTCCGGTCCGTCATTGCTCTCCTCCGGTAGGTAGAGCACCTCGGCGCCGCGATATCAGGCGCCGCCGCCGGGTGTTCCGGCGGCTATCCCCCCAACCACGCGCGAAGGAGGACGCATGAAGAAGCTGACGCTCACCATCGACCAGCTCGAGGTGGACACCTTCGTGACCGGCCGCGCCCCCGTCTCCCCGGGCACGGTGCGCGCGCACGACACCGACCCGCAGCCCCTCCCCGGGGAGGAGGCGGACGCGGCGGCGCCCGTGAGCTGGAACACCCAGTGCGAGACGATCTGCTTCACCTGCGATCGCTCGTGCCCCTCGAACCTGACGGCCTGCTACACGGGGAGCGCCCCCAACTGCTGCACCTGAGCCGCGCGTCGCGTGCATAGCCACGCGGAAAAGCGCCGGGGGGCGGTCCCCCCCGGCGCTTCGGTCTCTCACCCCTCGTCGTCAGCCGGCCAGCTTGGAGAGCGCGAACGCGGCCAGGAACCCGGCGACGGTAATCAGGCCGGCGAAGTCGTGGGCCGCCTCGAAGGCTTCGGGGATCATGGTGTCTACCAGCATGCTCAGGATGGCGCCGGCGGCGGTGGAG
Organism: Longimicrobium sp.; assembly: GCA_035689035.1. Lineage (GTDB taxonomy): Bacteria > Gemmatimonadota > Gemmatimonadetes > Longimicrobiales > Longimicrobiaceae > Longimicrobium. The sequence continues at coordinate 10,432 of DASSME010000579.1, forward strand.
GTGGTGGCGGAGATCAGCCCGGCGGAGGCGCCGTCGAAGAGCGTGTACCCGGCCAGCGCCGCCACCCCGCTCGCCACCGCGATCGCCGACCAGATGCCGAACACGTACTTCGCGCTGCGGCCCACCTTCTTCATCCCCGCGGCGCTGGAGAGGCCTTCGGGGACGTTGGAAAGGAAGATCGCCGCGACGGCCACCAGGCTCACCACCCCGCCGCCCAGCAGGCTCAGCCCGATCACGATCGATTCGGGGATCCCGTCCAGCAGCGCGCCCAGCGCGATGGCGGTGCCGCCCGCCTCGTGGGGCGCGGGATGCTTGTCGCCCGAGCGCTTGCGGTGCTTGGCCCCGTGCTTCGAAAGGAGGAGGTTGGCCGCGGTGTACACGACCGAGCCGCCCAGGAACCCGGCCGCCGTCGCCGTGAACCCGCCGCCCCGGTACGCCTCGTCCATCAGCTCGAACGAGAGCGCCGAGATCAGCACGCCGCTCCCGAACGCCATCACCGCCGCGATCGCCCGCTGCGGCACGCGCGCGAACCAGCCGATCGCCGCGCCCACCACCAGCGCGCCGCCGGCGAACAATCCCCAACCACCCGCCTGCAGCCACAGCGGCATCGTTCTACCTCCCGGATCCGCGGAATGCCCGGCCGGTCTTCCCTCCCGGCGCGGGCATGCTATGTTCACTCCATCGTCTTTGTTGTCGATTTCCGACGCCGCGGCCCATTCACCCACGAAGGGAATGCCGGTTCATGGCTCCAATCACCGCCGCCGACCTGCTTCGTGATCTGAACCAGCTGGACGAACACCCGCGCGTCGAAGCCAAGACCGGGTCCGAGCTCGGAAAGTCGGCGTTGCAGACGGTGTGCGCGTTCGCCAACGAGCCGGGGCTTGGCGGCGGGTACCTGCTGTTCGGCGTTTCGGCCGCCGACACCCCGACCGGGCGCTGCTACCACGCGACAGGCGTGCCGAATACCGACAAGCTCCAGACCGACCTGGCCTCACAATGCACCTCGCTGTTCAACTGCGCGGTGCGGCCCGAGATGTGGATCGAGGTCGTGGATGGGAAGCCGCTGGTCGGTGCGTACATCCCCGAGAGTCCCTCGGCGCAGAAGCCGGTCTACTTCAAGGCGCAGGGGCTGCCGCGGGGTGCGTTCCGCCGGATCGGCTCCGCCGACCAGCGCTGCACGGACGACGACCTGCTCGTCTTCTTCTCCGAGCAGAGCCCGCACACCTTCGACCGGTCGCCCGTCCCGGATGCGAGCCTGGACGAGATGGATGAGGTCGCGGTCGCCGAATACCGGCGCGAGCGCGCACGCATGAATCCGGCGGCCGAGGAGCTCGCCTGGAGTGACGAGGAGATGCTGGTGGGCATCGGCTGCGCCGTGCGCGACGACGGACGGGTCATCCCCACCGTGGCCGGCGTGCTGCTGTTCGGCAAGCGGGAGCTGCTGCGGCGCGTTTTTCCGATGACGCGGCTGGACTACATCCGCGTGCCCGGCCGTGAGTGGGTCGAAGACCCTGACCGGCGGTTCGAGACGGTCGACATGCGCGACCCCATCATTCGCCTGATCCGGCGCGCCGAAGCCGCGATCCTGGACGATCTGCCCCGGCGCTTCAACCTGCCCCAGGGTGAGATCCAGCGCACCGACGTGCCCCGCATCCCGGACCGCGTGGTGCGCGAGGCGGTGGTAAACGCGCTGATGCACCGCAGCTACCGCACCCAGGGCCCCACGCAGATCATCCGCTACTCGAACCGGATCGAGATCCGCAATCCGGGGCACTCGCTGAAAGCGGAGGACAGGCTTGGAGAACCGGGGTCGGAAACGCGGAATCCGCTGATTGCCGCGGTGCTGCACGAGACGGCGTTCGCCGAGACGAAAGGGAGCGGCATCCGTGTGATGCGGCGGCTGCTGAACGAGATGAACCTCGCCCCGCCCACGTTCCGCTCCGACCGCGGCCGCGACGAGTTCGTCGCCACCTTCTTCCTGCACAACCTGCTGGATGACGAGGACCTGGCGTGGTTGTCGCACTTCGCGGCGCTTAACCTCGCGATGGATGAGACGAGGGCGCTGGTGCATGTGCGAGAGGCCGGGCAGATCACCAACGCGGTCTATCGCGACCTGAACGGTGTGGGAACGCTCGAGGCCAGCACACACCTTCGCCGGCTGCGCGACCTGAAGCTTCTGCGCCAGCACGACCGTGGTGCCGCCACCTACTACACGCCAACGGAGCGGTTTCTGGAGCCCGGGTCGGCCGGAAGTGTTTCGCAGGCTCCGACGAGCACCCTTGAAAGCGATGCGGCGCTCGAGGAAGCTGGCAACCTCGCGCAACCTGGCGACCTTGAGAAACCTGGCAAGCTCCGCCAGCAACCTGACAAGCTCGGCCGGAAACCTGGCAACCTTCGAGAGTCGCGCGAAGCTGGCACATCCGGAGCAAAATCTCGCAAGCTCGGCCAGAAACCTGGCAACTTCCGGAAGCCGCGCAAAGCTGGCAAGCTCAGAAAGAAACCTGGCAACCTCGCGGCACAATCTGGCGACCTCCGAAGCGAGCTTCCTGCGGAGCTTGCAACCGCCATCGCACGGCTCAACCTGTGGACCCCGCAACCCGACCTGCGCCGGCTGATTCAGCGGCTGTGCGCGTGGCGGCCACTGAGCACGGGCGAGCTCGCGGGAATCCTCGAGCGCTCGAAATCGTATCTGCGGACTTCGTACATCGGCCCGATGGTGCAGGCGGGCGAGCTTTCGTACATCAATCCAGAGAAGCCCAACGACCCGGGGCAGAAGTATCGGAAGGGCGGGGTCGAGAGTTGATCGGTTGTGAACTCATGAATTGCGCGGTGAGCACCTTCGCGTGCTCACCGCGCTCCGTTCTCCCCCCACGCGCTGAAGCCCGCAGGCATCACGAATCGGCGTTGGCGCGGCCTTCGTGCTTGTAGTCGTCGTTGGTGGCGCTGAGCGTCAGCAGCAGGGCGGTCTCGGCCGTGGCGACGATGTCCTCGGCCTGGCCGGGGCCGAAGAAGAGCAGGTCGCCCTCGCGCAGCTCGTACTGGCCGCCCGCGTCGCGGTAGCGCAGCCCTCCCTGCACCACCTGCAGCGTCATGGGGCTGTCGGCCTTGTGCGTGCCGATCTCCATGTTGTTGGCCACGGCCAGCAGCACCACGCGAAAGCGCTCGTCCTTCACCAGCGTGCGCCCCGCGCGGCCGCTGCGCTGGTACGCCTCGTCCTGGCGCAGCGTGTTCACCTGCTCGGCGAGGTGGAAGGTGAGCGAGGGCCCCGCGAGGGGGCGGCTGATCGACGACATGTTCCGGCTCCGTCTCTGGCTGTTGGTCGTTCCGCGGCTTGTGCGCTCTCCGCGCTCCGGAGGTTGCAAGGCCGGGGCCGCGCGTGCTCCCCGCCCTCCATCGCTTCTCTCACCGCCGCCGCACCGAAGCCTCTTCCGCGTGCCGGTGCCGCGGCGCCGCGGGAGCCGGTAGTC
>DASSME010000580.1:0-9295 GCA_035689035.1 Longimicrobium sp.
GCGGTTACCTGGGCCGGCCGGGGCTCACCGCCGAGCGCTTCGTCCCCGACCCGTTCGGCGGCCGGCCGGGCGCGCGGCTGTACCGCACGGGCGACCTGGGGCGGTGGCGGCCGGACGGCACGCTGGATTTCGCCGGCCGCACCGACCACCAGGTGAAGGTGCGCGGCTACCGCGTCGAGCTGGGCGAGATCGAGGCGCGGCTGCTGGAGCATCCGGGGGTGCGCGAGGCCGTCGTGGTGGCGCGCGAGGATGGGCCGGGCGACGAGCGGCTGGTGGCGTACGTGGTGGGCGACGCCACGGCCGGCGCCGAGGCGCTGCGGGCGCACCTGGGGGAGCGGCTGCCGGAGCACATGATCCCGGCCGCGTACGTGCGGCTGGAGCAGTGGCCGCTGACGCCCAACGGCAAGCTGGACCGCGCGGCGCTCCCATCCGCCGAGGGCGGCGCGCACGCGGCCCGGGCGTACGAGGCGCCGGTGGGCGAGACCGAGCAGGCGCTGGCCGGGATCTGGGCGGAGCTGCTGGAGCTGGAGCGGGTGGGCCGCCACGACAACTTCTTCGAGCTGGGCGGGCACTCGCTGCTGGCCGTGCAGGTGATCGCACGGATGCGCGAGATCGGGCTGCACCTGGAGGTGCAGGCGCTCTTCGAGGCGCCCACGCTGGTGGCGCTCGCGGCGGAGCTGGCCGGCGAATCTCCCGGGGTGGAGGTGCCGGGGAACCGGATCCCCCCCGGGTGCGAGAGGATCACGCCGGAGATGCTCCCCCTGGTGTCGCTGGACCAGGCCGAGATCGACCAGGTCGTTGCCGCGGTGCCCGGCGGCGCGGCCAACGTGCAGGACATCTACCCGCTGGCGCGGCTGCAGGAGGGAGTCCTCTTCCACCACCTGATGAGCAGCGAGGGCGACCCGTACCTGGCGGCGATCCTCTACGGCTTCGCCACACGGGAGGGGCTCGACCGCTACCTGGCCGCGTTCCAGGCGGTGGTGGACCGGCACGACATCCTGCGCACCTCGGTGGCGTGGGAAGGGCTGCGCGAGCCGGTGCAGGTGGTGTGGCGCCGGGCGTCGCTCGCGGTCGAGGAGGTGGCGCTGGATCCCGCCTCCGGGGATGCGGCGGAGCAGCTGCGCGCGCGCTTCGATCCGCGGCACTACCGCATCGACGTGCGCGAAGCCCCCATGCTGCGCCTCTGCATCGCCCGGGACCCGGCGGATGGCCGCTGGCTGCTCCTGCTGCTGGACCATCACCTCACCGGCGACCACACGGCCAAGGAGGTGCTGCGCTCCGAGATCGAGGCGTACCTCGCGGGCCGCGCGGACACGCTCCCCCCGCCGCTGCCGTTCCGCAACTACGTGGCGCAGGCGCGGCTGGGCGTGAGCGACGACGAGCACCGGGCGTTCTTCACCGAGCTGCTCGGCGACGTGGACGAGCCCACGGCGCCCTTCGGGCTGCTGGACGTGCGGAGCGACGGGTCCGGGATGGACGAGGCGCGGGTGCGGGTGGAGGGGCCGCTCGCGGCGCGGCTCCGCGAGCGGGCGCGGGCGCTGGGGGTGAGCGCGGCGAGCGTCTTCCACGTCGCCTGGGCGCAGGTGCTGGCACGGACCTCGGGGCGCGACGACGTGGTGTTCGGCACCGTGCTCTTCGGCCGGATGCAGGGGGGCGAGGGGTCCGACCGGGTGATGGGCCCCTTCATCAACACCCTCCCGATCCGGCTGCCCGTGGGCGAGACGGGGGCCGAGGCGGGCGTGCGGCAGGCGCACGCGCTGCTGGCGAAGCTGCTGCGCCACGAGCACGCCTCGCTGGCGCTGGCGCAGCGCTGCAGCGCGGTGGACGCGTCGGCGCCGCTGTTCACGGCGCTGCTGAACTATCGCCACGGCGCGGCGGCCGCGGCCTCCAGCGCACCCGCCGCGCTGGACGGGATGCGGACGATCCACGGCGAGGAGCGCTCGAACTACCCGTTGACGCTGGCGGTGACGGACCTGGGCGACGACTTCGCGCTCACGGCCAAGGTCAAGGGGCGGTTCGGGGCCGGCCGGGTCGCCGCCATGATGCACGGAGCGGTGGCGGGGCTGGTCGGGGCGCTCGAGGCGGCGCCGGAGCGGGCGCTGGGCAGGATCGAGGTGCTGCCGCCGGACGAGCGCGCCCGCGTGGTGGAGGAGTGGAACCGGACGGCGGCCGACTACCCGCGCGCGTCGTGCATCCACGAGCTCGTCGAGGCGCAGGCGGCGCGCACGCCGGACGCGGCGGCGGTGGCCTTCGAGGGCGTGCACCTCAGCTACGCGGAGCTGAACCGGCGGGCGAACCGGCTGGCGCACCACCTCCGCTCGCTCGGCGTGGGCCCCGACGTGCCGGTGGGGATCTGCCTGGAGCGGAGCCCGGAGATGGTGGTGGGCCTCCTGGCGGTCCTCAAGGCGGGCGGGGCGTACGTGCCGCTGGACCCCGAGTACCCCGCCGAGCGGCTGCGCCACATGCTGGCCGACAGCGCGCCCGCCGTGGTGCTGTCGCAGACGGCGCTGCGCTGCCGGGTCGAGGGCGCGGGCGTGCCGGTGCTGGAACTGGACGCGTCCACACCCGCGTGGGCTCGTCAGCCGGCGACGGACCCGGGGCGCGGCGCGCTGACGCCGGAGCACCTGGCGTACGTCATCTACACCTCGGGCTCCACCGGCCGGCCGAAGGGGGTGATGAACCAGCACCGCACCCTGGTGAACCGGCTGTCCTGGGGCCGGCGCGCATGGGGGATCGACGCGCGCGAGGCGGTGCTCTGCAAGACCTCGCTGAGCTTCGACGGCTCGGTGCGCGAGATCTTCCTTCCCCTGATGGCGGGGGCGCGCGTGGTGCTGGCCCGGCCCGGCGGGCACCGCGACCCCTCGTACCTGCTGGAGGTGATCGGCCGCGAGCGGATCACCACCGTCAACCTCGTCCCCTCGCTGCTGCAGGTGCTGCTGGACGAGCGCGAGGTGGAAAATCTGACCGGCCTCGATCGCATCCTCTGCGGCGGCGAGGCGCTTCCGGGCGCGCTGCTGGAGCGCTTCGGCGAGCGGGTGCCGGGCGTCGAGCTGCACAACCTCTACGGTCCCTCCGAGGCGGCGACTGCGGCGAGCCTGCCGCGCTGCGTGGCCGAGCCGGGGCGCGCCACCGTGCCGATCGGCCGCCCGGTGGCGAACACGCGCGTCTACGTGCTGGACCGCGCGGGCGAGCCGGTGCCGGTGGGCGTGGCCGGCGAGCTCTGCATCGGCGGCGCGGGGGTGGCGCGCGGATACCTGGGGCGGCCCGGGCAGACGGCGGAGCGCTTCGTCCCCGATCCCTTCGCCACCGAGCCGGGGGCGCGGCTCTACCGCACGGGCGACCGGGCGCGGTGGCTGGCCGACGGGACGCTGGAGTTCCTGGGCCGCACCGACTTCCAGCTGAAGGTGCGCGGCTTCCGCATCGAGCCGGGCGAGATCGAGGCGCGGCTCCGGGAGCACCCCGCGGTGCGCGACGCGCTGGTCGTGGCGCGCCAGGATGCCCGCGGGGGCGAGCGGCTGGTGGCCTACTGCGTGGCCGGCGCGGCGCCCGACGCCGAGAGCCTGCGGGCGCACCTGGGCGCGTCGCTGCCCGAGTACATGGTGCCCTCGGCGTACGTGCGGCTGGAGGCGTGGCCGCTCACGCCGAGCGGAAAGCTGGACCGCGGCGCCCTCCCCGCCCCGGACGACGGTGCGTACGCCGCCCAGGAGTACGAGGCGCCGGCGGACGAGATCGAGGAGGCGCTGGCGGAGATCTGGGCGGACGTGCTCGGCGTGGAGCGGGTGGGCCGGTGCGACCACTTCTTCGAGCTGGGCGGGCACTCGCTGCTGGCGGTGCGGGTGATCTCGCGCGTGCGGCAGGGGCTGGAGGTGGACGTCGCGCTCGGCGAGCTGTTCACCCGGCCCGTGCTCCAGGACTTCGCCCAGGTGATCGTCGACCTCCAGGTGGCGCAGTTCGATCCGGACGAGATCGCGCAGCTGGCGGCCCTCCTGCGCGAGCCCGCCGTCCCCTGACGGGGATCGCGGCGCCCGGGCGCGAGCTCGCCACGAAAGAGGCCGTGAAACGGCCGCGTAGTGCCGGCCGCAGCCACCCGCCGGCGGCCCGCTGGAGCCCTGGGACGGCGCCGCGAGGGACGGATCGCCCCGGGAAGGCCGGCGCCATCGAGGTACGCCGCGCCGCGGTGATGGGGCGGCGGTAGGGAGAGTCGGTTCGGGATCGCGTGCTTCCATTCCACCCTGGAATCAGCCCCGCAACGCTCCATGACACCTGACCTGACCCTGACCGGCTTGACGCCGGCCGACCGGAGAAAGCTCCTGGGCATGGCACGGGCGCGCGACCTTGCGCGCGCCCGGCTGGAGCTTCCGCCGATCGAGCCCGCCGCCCGCGAGGGTCGGGTCCCGCTGTCGTTCGCCCAGCAGCGGCTCTGGTTCGTGGAGCAGCTGGGCCACTCGGACGGGGCGTACCACATCCGCGGGGCCCTGCGTCTGCGCGGCGAGCTGGACCGGCCGGCGCTGGGGCGCGCGCTGGACCGGATCGTGGCGCGGCACGAGGCGCTGCGCACCACCTTCGCGGACACCGACGGCGTGCCCGAGCAGCGGATCGCGCCGGCCGACGCCGGGTTCACCCTGGCGGAGCACGACCTGCGCGGCCGGGCGGACGCCGAGGCCGAGCTCGAGCGCCTGACGGCCGAGGAGGCGCGCGCGCCGTTCGACCTGGAGCGGGGGCCGCTCGTCCGCGGCCGGCTGATCCGGCTGGGCGAAGCGGACCACGCGCTGCTGCTGACCATGCACCACATCGTCAGCGACGGCTGGTCGATGGGGGTGCTCTTCGGCGAGCTCGACGCGCTGTACGAGGCGTTCCGCCGCGGGGCGCCGGACCCGCTGCCGCCGCTGGAGGTGCAGTACGCCGACTACGCGGTCTGGCAGCGGCGCTGGGTGGAGGGCGAGGTGCTGCGGGAGCAGGCCGAGTACTGGGCGCGGACGCTGGCCGGCGCGCCGGAGCTGCTGGAGCTCCCCGCCGACCGGCCGCGGCCGGCGCAGGCGGAGCTCGCGGGGGCGTGGGTGGGGGTGGAGCTGGGCGAGGAGCTGACGGCGGGGCTGAAGGCGCTCTCGCGGCGGCACGGCACCACCCTCTACATGACGCTGCTGGCCGGGTGGGCCGTGGTGCTCGGCCGGCTCTCGGGGCAGGACGAGGTGGTGATCGGCACCCCCACCGCCGGCCGGGGGCGGCGCGAGATCGAGAAGCTGATCGGCTTCTTCGTGAACACGCTGGCGCTGCGGCTGGACCTGGCCGGCGCGCCGACGGTGGCGGAGCTGCTGGAGCGGGCCAGGGAGCGCGCGCTCGCCGCCCAGAAGCACCAGGACATCCCCTTCGAGCAGGTGGTGGAGCGGCTGGCTCCCGCCCGCAGCCTGGCGTACCACCCCCTCTTCCAGGTGCTGTTCGCCTGGCAGAACCGCTCCGCGGGGAGCACTCCGCCCCTCCCGGGGCTCGAGGTGGGGAGGATGGACCCGGACGCGTCGCACGTCCAGGCGAAGTTCGACCTGTCGCTCTCGCTGTGGGAGACGGAAGAGCGGGTCGCCGGCGGGTTCACCTACGCCACCGCGCTCTTCGAGCGCGAGACGGTGGAGCGCCACGCCGGCTACCTGCGGCGCGTGCTCGAGGAGATGACGGCCGCCGAGGGCCGGCGCGTGGAGCGGCTGGCGCTCCTCCCCGCCGCGGAGCGGCGGCAGGTGGTGGAGGAATGGAACCGCACCGGGGCGCCGTATCCCGCCGAGTCCTGCATCCACGAGCTCTTCGCAGCCCAGTCGCGGCGCACCCCGCGAGCCACGGCGCTGGTCTCCGCCGGCGAGACGCTCGCCTACGCGGAGCTGAACGAGCGCGCGAACCGGCTGGCGCACCATCTCCGCGCGCTGGGGGTGGGCCCCGACGTGCGGGTGGGGATCTGCGTGGAGCGCGGCCCCGGGATGGTGGTGGGGCTCCTGGCGGTGCTCAAGGCGGGGGGCGCGTACGTGCCCCTGGACCCGGGGTACCCGGCCGAGCGGCTGGCCTACATGCTCGCCGACAGCGCGCCGGCGGCCGTGCTCACGCAGAGGGGCCCGCGGAGCCGGGTCGAGAACGCCGGCGTGCCCCTGGTGGAGCTCGACGCCGAAGCGCCCGCGTGGGCGGCCGCGCCGGCGACCGACCCGGAGCGCGGCGCGCTCACGCCGGAGCACCTGGCCTACGTCATCTACACCTCCGGCTCCACCGGCCGCCCCAAGGGGGTGATGGTGGGCCATCGCGGCGCGTGCAACCTGGTGACCGCCGAGGTGGCGGCGTTCGCGGTGGAGCCCGCCAGCCGCGTGCTGCAGTTCGCCTCGTTCAGCTTCGACGCGTCGGTGGCCGAGATCCTGGTGGCGCTCTGCGCGGGCGCGGCGCTGCACCTGCCGCCCCCGGGCGCCGTGCTGGCGGGCGATGCGCTGGTCCGCGCGCTCGACGGCATCACCCACGTCACCCTCCCGCCGGCGGTGCTGGCCACCCTGGCGGACGACGTGCGGCTGGACTCCGTGCGCACGCTGGTGCTGGTCGGCGACACCCTCCCCGAGGCGGTGGCGAAGCGGTGGCGGACGGGGCGGCGGCTGATCAACGGCTACGGTCCCACCGAAACCACCATCGGCGCCGCCTGGCACGTGTGCCGCGAGGGCGAGGAGGGGAGCCCGCCCCTGGGCCCACCGATGCCGAACGCGCGCGTCTACGTGCTGGACCGCGGCGGCGAGCCGGTGCCGGTGGGGGTGAAGGGCGAGATGTTCGTCGCCAGCCCCGGCGTGGCGCGCGGCTACCTGGGCCGCCCGGCGCTGACGGCGGAGCGCTTCGTTCCCGACCCGTTCGGCCGCGAGCCCGGCGCGCGGCTGTACCGCACCGGCGACCTGGGGCGGTGGCGGCCGGACGGCACCCTGGAGTTCGCCGGCCGCGCCGACCACCAGGTCAAGGTGCGCGGCTTCCGCGTGGAGCCGGGCGAGATCGCGGCGCGGCTCGCCGAGCACCCGGCCGTGCGCGAGGCCGTCGTCCTGGCGCGCGGGGAGGGGGCGGGCGAGACGCGGCTGGTGGCGTACTGGGTGGGCGACGCGTCGCCGGGCGCCGAGGTGCTGCGGGCGCACCTGGGCGAGCGGCTCCCCGAGTACATGGTCCCCGCGCTCTACGTGCGCCTGGACGGGTGGCCGCTGACGCCGAACGGCAAGCTGGACCGCGCGGCGCTCCCCGCCCCCGACGCCGGCGCGTACGCCGCCCGCGCGTACGAGGCGCCGCTGGGCGAGACCGAGCAGGCGCTGGCCGAGATCTGGGCCACGGTGCTCGGCGTGGAGCGGGTGGGCCGCCGGGACCACTTCTTCGAGCTGGGCGGGCACTCGCTCCTGGCGGTGCAGGTGATCTCGCGGGTGCGGCAGGTGCTCGAGGCCCAGGTCGCGCTGGGCGACGTGTTCACCCGCCCCGTCCTGCACGACTTCGCGCGCCACCTGGAGACGGCGGCGCGGGCGGCGCTGCCGCCGATCGAGCCCGCGCCGCGAGACGGCCGGGTGCCGCTCTCGTTCGCCCAGCAGCGGCTCTGGTTCCTGGAGCAGATGGGCGGCCTGGGGAGCGCCTACCACCTCCCCACGCGCCTGCGGCTGCGCGGCGAGCTCGACCGGGCGGCGCTGGCGCGCGCGCTGGACCAGATCGTGGAGCGGCACGAGGCGCTGCGCACCACCATCGCCCGGGTGGACGGCGCACCGGAGCAGCGGATCGCGCCGGTGGAGGAGAGCCGCTTCCACCTGGCCGAGCACGACCTGCGCGGGCGGGCCGACGCGGAAGCCGAGCTCGGCCGGCTGATGGCCGAGGAGGCGCGCGCGCCCTTCGACCTGGAGCGCGGCCCGCTGGTCCGGGGGCGGCTGGTCCGGCTGGCGGCGGACGACCACGCGCTCCTCCTCACCCTGCACCACATCGTCAGCGACGGCTGGTCGATGGGGGTGCTCACCCGCGAGCTCTCCGCGCTCTACGCCGCCCACGCCCGGGGCGGGGAGGCGCGCCTTCCCGCGCTCCCGGTGCAGTACGCCGACTACGCGGTCTGGCAGCGGCGGTGGATGGAGGGCGAGGCGCTGCGGGAGCAGGCGGAGTACTGGACGCGCACGCTGGCGGGCGCCCCCGAGCTGCTGGAGCTGCCCACCGACCGCCCCCGCCCCGCGCAGCCGGACCACGCGGGCGCGCAGCTGGGGGTGGAGCTGGACGAGGCGCTGACGGCGGAGCTGAAGGCGCTGTCGCGGCGGCACGGCGCCACGCTGTTCATGACGCTGCTGGCCGGCTGGGCCGCCGTGCTGGGCCGGCTCGCGGGGCAGGACGAGGTGGTGGTCGGCACCCCCACGGCGGGCCGCGGGCACCGCGAGATCGAGGGGCTGATCGGCTTCTTCGTCAACACGCTGGCGCTGCGCCTGGACCTTTCGGGCGCGCCGACGGTGGCCCAGCTGCTGGAACGGGCGAAGCGGCGGGTGATCGAGGCGCAGCACCACCAGGACATCCCCTTCGAGCAGGTGGTGGAGCGGATCGATCCGGCGCGCACCCTGTCGCACACCCCGCTCTTCCAGGTGATGTTCGCCTGGCAGAACGCGCCGCGCGGGCGGCTGGAGCTGCCGGGGCTGACGCTCGTCCCCGCGGCCGCGCCGAACGACACCGGCGCCGCCAAGCAGGACCTGGGGCTCACCCTGGGCGAGGCGGACGGCCGCATCGTGGGCACCGTGACGTACGCCACCTCGCTCTTCGAGCGCGACACCGTGGAGCGCTGGGCCGGCTACCTGCGGCGGGTGCTGCGGGCGATGGCGGCCGGCGCGCACCAGCCGGTGGCGCGGCTGCCGATGCTCCCGCCGGACGAGCGCGCGCGGGTGCTGGACGAGTGGAACCGCACCGCGGCGGAGTTCGCGAGCGAGTCGTGCATCCACCACCTCTTCGAAGACCAGGCCGCGCGGGTGCCGGACGCGCTGGCGCTGGCGTGCGGCGGCGTCCAGCTGAGCTACGCGGAGCTGAACCGGCGGGCCAACCGGCTGGCGCACCACCTCCGCGCGCGCGGCGTGGGGCCCGACGCGCGGGTCGCGATCTGCCTGGAGCGCGGCCCCGCGATGGTGGTGGCGCTGCTGGCCGTGCTCAAGGCGGGTGGGGCGTACGTGCCGCGGGACCCCAACTACCCCGGGCAACGGCTGCGCTGGATGCTCGGGGACAGCGCGCCCGCGCTGCTGCTGACCACGGGCGAGCTGGCGCCGCGCTTCGCCGACGCGGGGGTGCCGCTGCTGGACCTCGCCGA
>DASSME010000581.1:0-8165 GCA_035689035.1 Longimicrobium sp.
CTCGCGAGCTGTTCGAGGCGATGATGCGCTACACCGAGGAGCGGGTGAACGCCGGCGTGATGACGGCGGGCGAGGGGCTGCACCCCAGCCGCAAGGGCGCGCGCGTCGCCTTCCAGGACGGCACGCCGCGGGTGATCGACGGGCCGTTCGCCGAGACCAAGGAGCTGGTGGCCGGCTTCAGCATCTGGAACGTGGCCTCGCTGGACGAGGCGGTCGAGTGGGCGCGCCGCTGGCCCACCGAAGATGGCGGCGGCAACGTGGTGCTGGAGCTCCGCCCGATCTACGAGGCCGAGGACTTCGGCCCCGAGTTCACCGACGGCATCCTCGCCCAGGAGGACCGCCTCCGCGCCCAGGCCGCCGCCAACGCATAGGCCCGCGGTTGAAGTCCGCGCAGGCGGACTGCGTGCCGTTGTAGCCGCGAGGCCGCGAGTTCACTCGCAAACTTCGCAACGGACACGGCGGAACACGGTGGAACGCGGCGGAACGGAATCGAGGCATTCGACGAAACCCGCGCCGGATTCGCATCTCCGGCGCCTCACCATCGAGCCACAGGAGCGCACCATGCTCGCGAAGATCGGGATCGCCGCCGCCGTGCTGCTGGCCGTGCTGCTGATCGCCATCGCCACGCGGCCGCCCACCTTCACGGTGCGGCGCAGCGCCATCATCGCCGCGCCGGCAAAGGTGGTCTACGCGCAGATCCAGGACCTGCACAACTGGCCCAACTGGATGAGCTACGACCGGATGGACCCCGCCATGCGCCGCAGCTATTCGGGCCCGGAGCAGGGCGTGGGCGCCACCTACCACTACGTCAGCGACAAGGTGGGCGAGGGGCGGATGACCATCGCCCGGCTGGAGCCCAACCGGCGCGTCGCCGTGCAGGCGCAGTTCATCAAGCCGTTCGCGGCCACCAACGACGTGGAGTTCACGCTGCAGCCGGCGGAGGGCGGCATCCGCGTCACCTGGGCGATCAGCGGCCGCAACACCTTCGCGGGGAAGGCGATGTCGCTGTTCGTCAACATGGACCGGATGATCGGGCGCGACTTCGAGAGCGGCCTGGCCGACCTCAAGCGCGTCTCCGAGAACGAAGCGCGCACCGCCGCCGTGCCCGCCGGCGCGGGCGCCGACAGCTGACCGCGGATCCCGATGTTCCGGCTGTTCGCATCCATGCACGACCACCCATCACTGGAGGAGACCGTGAAGATCAACCCGTACCTCACCTTCGGCGGCGATTGCGCCGAGGCGTTCCGCCTGTACCAGCAGGTGTTCGGCGGCGAGCTGAACATGATGACCCACGGCGACTCGCCCGCGCGCGAGCACACCTCGCCCGACTGGCACGACAAGATCATGCACGCGCAGCTCACCTTCGGCGGCAACGAGCTGATGGGCTCCGACGCGCCGCCCCAGTACTTCGAGAAGCCGCAGGGGTTCAGCGTGGCGGTGAACCCCACCGAGGCGGCCGAGGCCGAGCGCATCTTCAACGCGCTCGCCGAGGGCGGACAGGTGCGGATGCCGGTGCAGGAGACGTTCTGGTCGCCCGCGTTCGGGATGCTGGTGGACCGCTTCGGCATCCCCTGGCTGATCAACACCGTGGGCGCGCAGGTGCCGGCCGGCGCCGGCGCGTGATGACGGCCACCGGCGCGGGCCCGTAGTCGCTGGACCGCGGGGCTCTCACGGAGGAACGGAAGAACGGAGGAATCGCCGCCACACGCGGTTTCCTCCGTTCTTCCGTTCCTCCATGAGACATTCCGGCGGTCTTCCGGTCACACGATGGCCCGTTGCGCGGACGAAGGGTTGCGACGACGCGTTCGGCGCGGAATCTTCCCCGTTCCACCATCACCGAGCCTCGCCACCGCGCCGGCATGTTCAACCTCGTTCCAATCGGCCGCGTCCGCTCGCCGCTCACCGACCGCGCCCAGGCGCCCAGGCAGGGCCGCGAGGGCGCCCCCGAGGCGTGGCTGGAGTTCAGCGCGGACTTCCGCGAAGGACTGGAAGACATCCGCGAGGGCGACGAGCTCCTGGTGCTCACCTGGCTCGACCGCGGCGACCGCGGCGTCCTCTCCGTCCATCCGCGGGACGACGAGACCGCGCCGCTGCGGGGCGTGTTCAGCACCCGCTCGTCAGACCGCCCCAACCCCGTCGGCATCCACCGCGTGCGCGTGCTGTCCATTGCCCACGGCACGCGGTTTCGCGTGGACGCGCTCGAGGCGCTGGACGGCACGCCGGTGATCGACGTCAAGCCCGTGCTGGATGCGGCGGAGCGGTAAGCCGATGGATCGCGCCCACCTCAACCCGTCTCCCGATGCCCGCAGCCGCGACGACGCCTGACATCCACCGCACCATCGACGCGGTCTGGCGGATCGAGTCGGCCCGGCTGATCGCGGGGCTGGCGCGCATGGTCGGCGACGTGGGGCAGGCCGAAGACCTGGCGCAGGACGCGCTGGTGGCCGCCCTGGAGCGCTGGCCCGAGACCGGCGTGCCGCACAACCCCGGCGCCTGGCTGATGGCCACCGCCAAGCGCCGCGCGCTCGACAGCCTGCGCCGCGGCAAGATGCTGGAGCGCAAGCACCAGATGCTGGCGCACGAGCTGGACGACCGCGCCGAAAGCGCCACGGCCGAGCTGGACGAGGCGATCGACGACCACGTGGGCGACGACCTGCTGCGCCTGATCTTCGTCTGCTGCCACCCGGTGCTCGCGACCGAGGCCCGCATCGCGCTCACCCTGCGGCTGCTGGGCGGGTTGAACACGGAGGAGATCGCGCGCGCCTTCCTGGTCCCCACGCCCACGGTCGCGCAGCGGATCGTCCGCGCCAAGCGCGCGCTGGCCGAGGCGCGCGTCCCCTTCGAGGTGCCGCGCGGCGAAGACTTCACCGACCGGCTGTCGTCGGTGCTGGCGGTGATCTACCTGGTGTTCAACGAGGGGTATTCGGCCACGGCGGGCGATGACTGGGTGCGCCCGGCCCTGTGCGAAGAGGCGCTGCGGCTGGGGCGGATCCTGGCGGGGCTGATGCCGGACGAGCCCGAGGTGCACGGGCTGGTGGCGCTGATGGAGATCCAGGCGAGCCGGCTGCGGGCGAGGGTCGGCCCGCGCGGCGAGCCGATCCTGCTGCTGGACCAGGACCGCGCGCGCTGGGACCAGCTCCTGATCCGCCGCGGCCTGGCGGCGCTGCAGAGCGCCGAGTCGCTGGGCGGGGCGCTGGGGCCGTACACCCTGCAGGCCGCCATCGCCGCCTGCCACGCCCGCGCGCGGACGGCGGCGGCCACCGACTGGGTGCGCATCGCGGCGCTGTACGAGGCGCTCAGCCGCCTGGCCCCGTCGCCGGTGGTGGAGCTGAACCGCGCGGTGGCGCTGGGGATGGCGTTCGGCCCCGAGGCGGGTCTGCGGGTGGTGGACGCGCTGCGCGACGAGCCGACGCTGAAGGAGTACCACCTCCTCCCCAGCGTCCGCGGCGACCTGCTGGCCAAGCTGGGCCGCCACGCCGAAGCCCGCGCCGAGTTCGAGCGCGCCGCCACCCTCACCCGCAACGTCCGCGAGCGCGACCTGCTGCTGGAGCGCGCGCGGAAAGCCGCCGAGGCGTAGCCCTCACCCGCCCTCACCCTGGCTTTCAGGCGCGACTGCGTCGCGTCCTGAAAGCCTGTCCCTCTCCCGAACTGCAGGAGAGGGACCGGGGGGCGCTTCGCGCGGCTACTTCATCTCGGACGCGGCGGAGTGCCGCGGAAAAGGTCCGGCTTCGCCCCGAGTTGTGCCAGTACCGTGCGCCGGCACTGCCGCCGAGCCGAAGCCGGTAGTCCGCGAAGGCGGACTTCGTGTGGTTGTTGCAGCGAATTCAAATTCATTCGCCCCCCGCAGGGGCGCTCGAGACGTGCTTCAGGAGAATCCGCCGATGTGCCGCAACATCAAGGTGCTGTACAACTTCGACCCGCCGGCCACGGACGAGGAGATCCGCGCGGCGTCGCTGCAGTTCGTGCGCAAGCTGACGGGCTTCAACAAGCCCTCGCAGGCCAACCAGGCCGCCTTCGACCGCGCCGTGGACGAGGTCGCCGCCGCCGCGCGCACGCTCTTTACCTCGCTCTCCACCACCGCCCACCCCCGCGACCGCGCCGTGGAGGCCGAAAAGGCACGCGAGCGCAACCGCGTGCGCTTCGGAGCGGCGTAACGGCCGAGGCTGCAACTCTGTGTGTCGTGGAGCGAAACGGATGTCATCCTGAGGAACCGCCGCGCCGCAACCGCGTCCACACGGGTCTCTGGCGCCGCCAAACGTTGGTGTGGGCGCGGGTTTTGTGCGGCGGCTCCTTCAGGATGACGTTCCGGGAGGGGCGTGCGGACGCCGAGCCCCGGGCAACCTCATCAGTCGTCGATCGCCTGGTAGGCGCTGGTCCAGAAGTCGGACCAGACGCGGGGGCCGACGGGTGACGTCCACGCCACCTGCGTCATCAGCACGCCGACCATCTCCTCGGCGGGGTCGCAGTACCAGCTGGTGCCCAGCCCGCCATCCCACCCGAAGCGCCCCGGCACCGCCGACACGTCGTCGCGGCCGGTGACCACCGCCATCCCGAAGCCCCAGCCGCGGTGCTCGGGGATGAGCATCTCGCTCCCGGCGTTCTGCCCCGGCGCGAGCTGGTTGGTGGTCATCAGCTGCACCGACGGGCGCGACAGGATCCGCTCGTCGCCCAGCTTGCCGCCGCCCAGCAGCATCCGGCCGAACGCCAGGTAGTCATCCACCGTGCTGACCAGCCCGCCGGACGCGGAGGGAAACGCCGGCGGCCGGCTCCACTCGCCGCCGGGCACGTCGTACACGGCCAGCGCGCCGCTGGCGTCGGTCTCGTACGCGGTCGCCAGGCGGTGCACCTGGTCGGGCGCCACGCTGAAGGCGGTGTCCTTCATCCCCAGCGGCTCGAAGACGCGCTCGCGCAGGAACGTCTCCAGCGGCTGGCCGGCCGCCCGCGCGATCAGCACGCCAAGGATGTCGATCCCCAGGTCGTACAGCCACCGCTCGCCGGGTTGATGGACGAGCGGGAGCCCGCCCAGACGGCGCATCCACTCGTCGGGCGGCACGGTGGTGGCGGGGTGCGGCGGGCCCTGCAGGACGCCGATCTCGCGGAAGGCGTGGTGGATCGGCAGCTCGCCCCAGCGGTCCATCACGTGGCCCGTCCCCAGCCGCAGCGTGAGCAGGTCGCGCAGGGTGATGGAGCGCCGCGCGGGCTCGGTCTGGTCCAGCGGAGCGTCGTGGCGCTTCAGCACCCGCCGGTTGGCCAGCTCGGGGAGCAGGTCGTCCACGGGGCCGTCCAGGCGGACGCGGCACTCCTCCACCAGGATCATCGCGCCGACGGCGGCCACGGGCTTGGTGAGCGACGCCACGCGGAAGAGCGTGTCGCGGCGCACCGGCTCGCCGCCGCCCGCGGCGAGCGTCCCCAGCGCCTCCACGTGGGTTTCGCCGCGCCGGCTGACGAGCGTCGCCAGCCCCGGCACGCTGCCGCGCTCCACGTGCCCCTCCATCACCCGCCGCATCCGCTCCAGCCGCGCGGCCGAGAACCCTCCCGCCATCGTCCGTTCTCCCGTTGTCGTCGGATCCCCAAGGCGCGCGCTACGAGTTGGCCCGCTCGCCGCGCCGCCGGGCGAGCGCCGCGTCCACGCTCCACTCGCCCGCGCCGGCGAACACCAGGTACAGGAAGAACCAGCAGTACAGCACCGCGCCGATCCCCATGTTCTGCTGCGGCCAGAACCCCTGCGGGAAGTGGAACTGGAAGTACGCCACCGCCATCTCGCCGGCCAGGATGAACGCCACCGGCCGCGTGAGCAGCCCGATCGTGATCAGCAGCCCTCCGATGATCTCCAGCCACCCGCCGATCCACATCTGCGAGAACGGCGGCATCGGCGGCATCGGCTGCGAAATGTGCGGCCAGCCGAAGATCTTCATCGTCCCGAAGGTGATGAACAGCAGGCCGAACACGATGCGGACGATGCTCAGCGCGCGGCTGGGCCAGGGTGCGGGCGCGGGGGTGAAGATCGACATCTCGGGCTCCTCTCCGGTTTTTCGTGGTGGGCGACGGCGGTGCGTCGGGGGATGATGCTCACCCTGCGATTTCGGCCAGGTAGCCGGCCAGCCGGTCCAGCTGCTCGCTCCACCCCCGGCTCTCGCCGCGGTCGGCGTCCAGCCCCTGGCGGATGGTGACGCGGGTGCCGCCCGGCTCTTCGGTGAAGGTGACGACCATGCGCGTCTGGTGGAAGAAGCCGGGGCGCTCGCGCTCGTTCCCCTCCGCGTCGCTGAAGCCGCCCTCGATCACCAGCCGCCGCGGCGCGTCCACCTCGCGGTACACGCCCCTCACCCACACCTCCTCGCCGCCGGCCAGGTGGTGGCAGAAGTGGAGCGTGCCGCCCGGCCGCGCGTCCGCCGCGACGACTTCCACGGTGGCGCCGTGCGGCGCGAACCACCGCGACAGGTGCTCGGCGCCCGTCCACGCCCGCCACACCAGCTCGCGCGGCGCGGCGAAGGTGCGGCTGATCACCAGCTCTTCGCCAGACTCGTCTCTCGCCACCGGGGTGGCGGGGCTGGTCGTATCGATGGACATCCCGGCTCTCCCGCATCTCGTGGTTCAAGAAGGCGACGAACGAACCCGCGCCGTTTCGACGAGGCGAAAGGGCGCGGACCGGAACAGGTCATTCCATGGTGGACAGGTGCTCGCCGAGCTTCTCCAGCGTCTGCTGGCCCAGCTCGATGGCGCCCATCCTGACCACCGCCGCCCGCGCCTCGGGCGTGGGGAAGACCGAGCGGTGCGTCACCCGCGTGCCGCCCTCTTCCTCGGTGAAGGTGACGGTCACGTGGAACAGGTCCGGCTCCTGGGCGCTGGAGCCGTGGTCGTACACCAGGCGATTGGGCCGGTCGATCTCGTGATACAGCACGTAGTTGGGGTACACGGTGCCGTCCGGCCCGGTCATGGTGAAGCTCCACGCGCCGCCGGGCCGGAAGTCCATCGACTCGGTGACCGTGGTGAACCCGCGCGGGCCGTACCAGCGGTCCACGTGCTCCGGCCGGCCGTACGCCTCGAACACCCGCTCGCGCGGCGCGTTGAACAGGCGCGTCATCACGATCTCGCGGTCGGCGCCGACGGTGTGGGGATCGGTCATCTGGGCTGCGGACATCGTTCTGTCCCTGGTTCGAGAGGATGATGGGGATGCGCCGCCCGCGCCACGCGGCCGGCGCGGGTCTTCACAGTGTCTCCAGCAGCTCGGCCAGCCGGTCGATGCTCTGGCGGGCGCCCCACTCCATCCCCGCCTGCAGCGTGGCCGCGCGGCTCTCGGGCGTGTCGAAGCGGGTGACGCTGCGCAGCGTGGTCTGCCCGTCGTGCTCGTGGAGCGTGATGGTGACCTCCAGCGGCGGGTACTCCAGGTAGCGCTGCGTGTGGACCAGCTTCTCGGGCGGCGCGACCTCGAGGTACTCGCCCCGGAAGCGGTGCACGTGGCCGCTGGGTGCGGTCTGCTCGGCCTCCCAGCGGCCGCCGGGGCGCACGTCCATCTCCTTCACGTTGCAGGTGTAGCCACGCGGCCCCCACCAGCGGGCGAAGTGCGCCGGCTCGGTGATCGCGCGCCACACCAGCTCGCGCGGCGCGGCGAAGGTGCGCGTCATCACGGCCTCGCGGTCGCCGCTCAGCTCGAAGGTGGTGGCGGCGGACGGGTCTGCGGTGGTGGTCATCCTTCACTCTCCCCTGCCTAGAGTTCACGGAGGTACTCGCCCAGCTTGTCGAAGCTTTCTTCCCAGAACCTGCGGTACTGCTCGATCCAGTCGTCGGCCTCGCGCAGCGGCTCGGCGTGCAGGCGGCACGGCCGCCACTGCGCCTCGCGCCCGCGCTCGATCAGCCCGGCGCGCTCCAGCACCTTCAGGTGCTTGGAGATGGCCGGCATGCTCATGTCGAACGGCTGCGCCAGCTCCGTCACCGTGGCCTCGCCGCGGGCCAGGCGCCCCAGGATCGCCCGACGTGTGGGGTCGGCGAGAGCCGCGAAGGTGGCGCTGAGACGATCGGTCTCGATCATGTAGTTAGCTAGTCGGTTAAATAACCTTATGGTTAAATAATCGATATAGGCGCGAGTGTCAAGGGTGGCCTCGGATGAAAGTCTGGGAATGGATAATATCTCGGGGGATGGATGAAACAACTCCGGATTGGCAGACATT
>DASSME010000582.1:0-4619 GCA_035689035.1 Longimicrobium sp.
GCCGAGTTGGTGTGCAGCGTGGCCAGGCAGAGGTGGCCCGTCTCGGCGATGGTGAGCGCCGCCGCCACCGTCTCCAGGTCGCGCATCTCGCCCACCAGGATCACGTCGGGGTCCTGCCGCAGCGCGTACTTCAGCGCGCGGGCGAACGACTGCGTGTCGCTCCCCACCTCGCGCTGGTTCACCATGCACCCCTGGTGGCGGTGGATGAACTCGATCGGGTCCTCGATGGTGAGGATGTGCCCGCGGCGCTCCTTGTTGATCTTGTCGATGATCGCCGCCAGCGTGGTCGACTTCCCCGATCCCGTGGGCCCCGTCACCAGGATCAGCCCGCGCGGCTTCTCGGCGAACTTCTGGATCACCGCGGGAAGGCGCAGCTCCTCGAAGGTGAGGATCTTGAAGGGGATCTGGCGGATGGCCAGCGCCACGCACCCGCGCTGGCGGTACACGTTGCCGCGGAAGCGCGCCAGGTTCTGGATGCCGAAGCTGAAGTCCAGCTCGTCCTCGGTCTCGAACCGCTTCTTCTGGTTCTCGGTGAGGATCGAGTAGGTGAGCTGCAGCGTGTCCTTGGGCGTGAGGATGTAGTCCGTCACGCTGTCGGTGATGTGCCCGTCCACGCGCACCTTGGGCCGCTCGCCGGCGGTGATGTGCAGGTCGCTGGCGCCGCGCTCGATCATCTCCTCGAGCAGCGAGCGCAGGTTCAGCGTGCGGGTGACCTCTCGGGCCTCGGTGGCGATCGTCATCCTTCTCGACTTCAGTGGTTGTGGGTCCAGCCAGCCGGCACCGCGCGCCGGGCAAGCCCGTGTCCGTGCAGGCTGCAACGCGGGTTGCACCCTGCACGGCCCGCGGCGCCGGAAACTCCGCGCGCGATCAAGAATCTCGTGGGAAAGTGCCCTGTATTACCAAGACGCGTGCCGCGGCGCCCTGCTGCGTCAGCAGTCGCCCCCGGCGCCCGGGCAGGTGTCGTTGACCACCGTGCCGTCGCACTGCACGCGCGGGTCGCAGCTGCCGTATGCACCACAAGTGACATCGTAGAAGTACGTGGGGATACAGACTTCGTCGCTCCCACGCGCCCGCACCGTCCCGGCATCTTTAAGAGATCCCCCGGTGTCTAGTGTCTCCACCGCCAGATCTTCAACCTTCAGCCGAATCTTCCGCATCCTCGCCTCAGCTCACGTTGGTAGCCATGATGCGCATGCCTTCGAACCTCGGGCATTGGGTCTACTTCAATTGCGGACGGACGGTTGCCGTTCGTTCCGCGTGTCTCACCGCACACCGCACCTCCGCACCCGTCAGCCCGCTGCCGTCTCCTTGATCACCTCTTCCAGCGTGGTGACCCCCTTGCGCGCCTTCAGCATCCCGTCCATGCGCAGCGTCAGCATCCCCTCGGTCACGGCCTGCTTCTGCAGGTCGGCGGTGCTGGCGCCCTGCAGGATCATGCGGCGCAGCGTGGGGCTCATGGCCATCACCTCGTACAGCCCCTGGCGCCCCTTGTAGCCGCTGCCGCCGCAGTTGTCACACCCCTTGCCGCGGTAGAACACCGTGTTGTGGATGTCGTCGTCGCTCAGGCCGCCGGCGCGCAGGTACTCCTCGGGGTAGGTCGCCTCTTCCTTGCAGTTGCCACAGATGCGGCGCACCAGGCGCTGCGCGGTGATCAGGTTCACCGCGCTGGCCACGTTGAACGGCTCGATCCCCATGTCGATCATGCGGGTGATGGTCGACGGGGCGTCGTTGGTGTGCAGCGTGCTGAGCACCAGGTGGCCGGTGAGGGCCGCCTTGATGGCGATGGACCCCGTCTCCAGGTCGCGGATCTCGCCGACCATGATGATGTTGGGGTCCTGCCGGAGGAAGGCCTTCAGCGCCGCCGCGAAGGTCATCCCCACGTCGGTACGCACCTGCACCTGGTTGATCCCGTGCAGGTTGTACTCGACCGGGTCCTCCGCGGTCATGATGTTCACCTCGTGGGTGTTGATCCGCGACAGCGCGCTGTACAGCGTGGTCGTCTTCCCGGAGCCGGTGGGCCCGGTGACCAGCACCATCCCGTAGGGGTTCATGATCGCCTTCATGAAGTCCTGTTCGGCCTTGGGCTCCATGCCGAACTTCTCCAGGTCGAGCGTCAGGTTCCCCTTGTCCAGGATGCGGAGCACGATCTTCTCGCCGAACAGCGTGGGCAGCGTGCTCACGCGGAAGTCGATCACCCGCTTGCCGAAGCGCAGCTTGAGGCGGCCGTCCTGCGGCACCCGGCGCTCGGCGATGTTCAGGTCCGACAGGATCTTGAAGCGCGAGATCAGCGCCGCGCGCATCTTCAGCGGCGGCCGCATGATCTCCATCAGCACGCCGTCGATGCGGTAGCGGACGCGGATGTCCTTCTCGTAGCACTCGAAGTGGATGTCGCTGGCCCCGCGCTGCACGGCGTCGGTCAGGATGCCGTTGATCAGCTTGACCACCGGCGCCTCTTCCACCGCCTGCTGCAGCGAGGTGAGGTTGACGTCCTCCTGCTCCTCGGCGACGACCTCCACCTCGTCCATGTCGAACTGCTTGAGCAGCTCGTTGATCTTCTCGTCGCTCGACTCGTACTCGCGCTCCACGATCTTCTTGAGCGTGAAGTCGCCGGCGATCACCGGCTCGATGTCGAGGCGCGTGAGGAACTTGAGGTCGTCGATCACCCCCAGGTCGGTGGGGTTCGACATGGCGATCGTGAGCGTGCGGCCCACCCGGCGCAGCGGGAGGACCTGGTGCTTCACGGCGAACTCGCTGGGGATCAGCTTCAGGATCTTGGGGTCCAGCCGCACGCGCTCCAGGTCCACCGCGGGGACCCGGTGCTGGCGGGCCAGCGCGCGCACCAGGTCGCTTTCGCCCAGGAAGCCGAGCTTCACCAGGCTGAAGCCGATCCGCGTGCCGCTCGCGCGCGCGTCGTCCAGCGCCCTCTGCAGCTGTTCGCGCGTGATGAGCTGTTCGTGTACGAGCTGGTCGCCGATGCGGTCGGCGGGTGCGGAGACGGCCATAGACCTCGGGAAGTCAGGACCTGCGCGTGCCGGAGGGAAAAAATCCTGGTTCCGGAATGTGGCGGGTGAGGCAGGAACATCGCCGTAAAGTGCTGCCCTGTCAAGGGCTTGTGTCCACCCGCCCCTTCAGCCGCGTAGCAGTTGCGGGGCCGATTCCGGGCACTTCCTGGAGCTCTTCCACGCTCCGGAACGGCCCGTTCGCCGCCCGGTGGGCGACGATGCGTGCGGCCAGCGCAGGCCCAATTCCCGGAAGGGTTTGCAGCTCGTCCGCGCTCGCCGAGTTGAGGTTCACCCGCCGCCCGCCCTCCACCGCGTCCACCGGCCCGGCCGCGCGCGGCGGCGAATTCGCACCCTCGCGTGCCGTAGCAGATTCGGGGTGCGCCCCGCGCTCTGATCCCGCAGGCGCGGGCGGGAGGGTGACGAAGGGCGCCACCGCCGCGAGCGCCGCCGGGCCGATCCCGGGGACGGAGTCCAGGTCCGCCAGCGTCCGGAACGGCCCGTGGGCCTGGCGCCATGCGACGATCCGCCGCGCCTGGCCCGGGCCGACCTTGGGGAGCCGGTCCAGCTCGCTCTCCGCCGCCGTGTTGGGGTCGATCCGCTCGCCCGCGGCCAGCGGCGCCGCCCGCCGCGCGGCGTCGGCCGTGCGCGTCTCCACCCCCTGCTCCAGCTGCCGGAACGCCGCGGAGTCTTCGGACGGGGCCGCGCCGGTGAGCTCCACCGCGTCCGGACGGTTCAGCATCCGCGCGCCGACGCCCAGGGAGACCAGGAGGGCGAAGACGCCCAGGGCCGTGCGCTCCTGCGGGGTGGTGTTCATCGCCTCGCCTCCGGGATCCCCCGGTAGATGATCTCGGCCAGCACCTCGCCCACCTCCGCCAGCGTCTCGCGGCTCACGTTGGAAGGGAGGTCGTTCTCCGTGTGCCAGTAGGTGTTCCCCGGCCCGTAGACCGGGTCGCTGACCAGGACCGCGGGGACGCCCGCGGCGTTGAAGCGCAGGTGGGCGCCCGCGCTGTCGTCCACCGTCTCCTGCGTGAAGACCGAATCGCGGCCGATCGCCCGCGCCGTCTCCCACACGCGGTGCGCCAGGGCGGGCGCGTGCCGGCGCGAGCCCGCGTCGCGCGGAAACCACGCGTCGCGGTCGCCGACGGACTCCAGCACGATCGCGAACGCCGGCTTCTGCCCGGCCGGCAACGCCGACAGGTACCGCTCCGTCCCCGGCAGCCGCCCGTCCGCATAGTCGTCGCCGTCGGTGAACAGGAGGTCGACGCCCACGCCGGGCGCCTGCTGCCGCATCACCTCGGCGAGCGTGACCAGCACCGCCACCCCGCTCGCGTTGTCGTTCGCGCCGGGAACGGGGAGCTTTTCGCGCGCCTCCGGGTTCGCGCTGTTGTCGGCCTTCGGGCGCGAGTCCCAGTGCGCCACGAGGAGGATGCGCCGCCGCTCGGCGGGGCGGAAGCGCGCCAGCACGTTGGTCATCCGCACCGGCCTGGCCCCGGGCACGGTGTCGAAGTCGAACGGCTGGACGATCACCGTGTCGGCGCGGAAGCCGAGCTGGCCCCGCAGCCAGACCAGCGCGCGGTCGTGCGGCTTCTTGCCGGGGATGCGCGGGCCGGCCGCCAG
>DASSME010000583.1:0-2528 GCA_035689035.1 Longimicrobium sp.
CTCACGCACTCACGCACTGCTGTTCTCGAGTACCTGGGCCGGCTCGACTTCCAGGTGAAGATCCGCGGCTACCGCATCGAGCTGGGCGAGATCGAGGCGCGGCTCGCCGAGCACCCGGGCGTGCGCGCCCCGGTCGTGCTCGTGCGCGAGGACGCGCCCGGCGACCGGCGCCTGGTGGCGTACTACCTCGCCGCCGCGCCGGTCGCCGTCGACGCGTTGAAGGCGCATCTCGCGGACCGGGTGCCGGGGTACATGGTGCCGGCGGCGTACGTGTGGATGGAGGCGTATCCGCTGACCCCGAACGGGAAGGTGGACCGCCGCGCGCTCCCCGACCCGGCGGGCGACGCGTACGGGGCCCGGGAGTACGAGGCCCCAGTGGGCGAGACCGAGCAGGCGGTGGCCGCGATCTGGTCGCAGGTGCTCGGCGCCGAGGGGGTGGGCCGCGGGGACAACTTCTTCGAGCGAGGTGGACACTCGCTCGTGGCGGTGCGCGTCGCGTCACGCGTGCGGCAGGCGCTGGGCGTGGAGGTGTCGCCGGGCGACCTGTTCGAGCGGCCGGTGCTGGCGGACTTCGCGCGCGGGCTGGAGTCGGCCGCGCGCGCCGAGGCGACGGCGATCGCGCCGGTGGATCGATCTTCCGCGATCCCGCTTTCGTTCGCGCAGCAGCGCCTCTGGTTCCTGGAGCAGCTGGGGGGGATGGGGGCGGCGTACCACATCCCCATGAGCCTGCGCCTGCGGGGGGAGCTGGACCGCGGCGCGCTGGTGCGGGCGCTGGACCGCATCGTCGCGCGCCACGAGGCGTTGCGGACGACCTTCCCCGTGGTCGATGGCGAGCCGGTCCAGCACGTCGCCCCGGCCGAGGAGAGCGGGTTCCGGCTGGTGGAGCACGACCTCCGCGCCGCGGCGGACTGGGAGGACGAGCTGCGCCGCCTGGTGCGGGACGAGGCGGGCGCGCCTTTCGACCTGGCGCGGGGGCCGCTGGTCCGCGGCCGGCTGGTGCGGATGGCGGCGGATGACCACGTGCTGCTGCTGACGATGCACCACATCGTCTCCGACGGCTGGTCGGCCGGCGTGCTCTTCCGCGAGCTGGGCGCGCTGTACGCCGCCTTCGCGCGCGGCGATGCCGATCCGCTCCCGCCGCTGCCGGTGCAGTACGCCGACTACGCCGCGTGGCACCGCAGGTGGGTGCAGGGCGAAGTCCTGCAGCGGCAGGCGGACTACTGGGGCCAGACGCTGGCCGGCGCGCCCGAGCTGCTGGAGCTGCCCACCGACCACCCGCGCCCGGCGAAGCAGGACTTCGCCGGCGCGTCGCTGGACGTGGAGCTGGACGAGGCGCTGACCGCGGCGCTGAAGACGCTGTCGCAGCGGCACGGCACCACGTTGTTCATGACGCTGCTCGCCGGCTGGGCCGCCGTGCTGGCCCGGCTGTCGGGGCAGGACGACGTGGTGATCGGCACGCCGAGCGCCAACCGCGGGCGGAGCGAGATCGAGGGCCTGATCGGCTTCTTCGTCAACACGCTGCCGCTGCGCGTGGACCTTTCCGGCGCGCCCACGGTGGCGGAGGTGCTGGGGCGCGTGAAGGGGCGCGCGCTGGAGGCGCAAGCCAACCAGGACATCCCCTTCGAGCAGGTGGTGGAGCGGGTGCAGCCGGCGCGCAGCCTGGCGCACACCCCGCTCTTCCAGGTGATGTTCGCCTGGCAGAACGCGCCGGGGGGAGGCCTGGAGCTGCCGGGGCTGGCACCGGTCCCGCTGGACCCGGCGGGTTCCGGGGCCTCGCCGCCGCAGGTGAGCGCGAAGTTCGACCTCTCGCTGGCGCTCTGGGAAGAGGGCGGGCGGATCGGCGGGGCGGTGGACTACGCCACCGCGCTCTTCGACCGGGAGACGGTGGAGCGGCACGCCGGCTACCTGCGGCGGGTGCTGGAAGGGATGGTGGCGGACGACGCGATGCCGGTCCACCAGCTGGACCTGCTCTCCGCGGCCGAGCGGCGCACGGTGGTGGAGGAATGGAACGCCACCGGCACCGCGTTCCCCGCCGGCGCGTGCATCCACGAGCTGTTCGAGGCGCAGGCGGCGCGCACGCCGGGCGCGGTGGCGGTGGTCTTCGAAGGTGCCGCGCGGACGTACGACGAGCTGAACCGGAGCGCGAACCGCCTGGCGCACCATCTCCGCGGGCTCGGCGTGGGGCCGGACGCGCGGGTGGCGGTCTGCGTGGAGCGCGGCCCGGAGATGATCGTGGGCCTGCTGGCCATCCTCAAGGCGGGCGGCGCCTACCTGCCGCTGGACCCGGCGTACCCCGCCGACCGGCTGCGCGCCATGCTGGAGGACAGCGCGCCGGCGGCGCTCGTCACGCAGTCGTCGCTGGCCGGCACCTTCGCGGGGCTCGGCGTCCCGGTGGTCGAGCTCGACGCCCCCACCCCGGCATGGGCCGAGGGGCCGGAGACGAACCCCGCGCGCGCGGGGCTCACGCCCGGCCACCTGGCGTACGTCATCTACACCTCCGGCTCCACGGGGCGGCCGAAGGGCGTGAT
>DASSME010000584.1:0-4731 GCA_035689035.1 Longimicrobium sp.
CCCCCCCCCCCCCCCCCCCCCCCCCCCCCCCCCCCCCCCCCCCCCCCCCCCCGCCCCGGCCGCGAAAGCGCTGGTCGTATCGTGCGGATGCCGATGCGGCATCCCCTCCCCCAGTCGGTTGTTGCGTCGGTTGTTGGAGCAGGGGGTGGCGAGCCTCGGCGAGCCGGGGGAGGGGGCCCCGTCCCATGACCCTCCTCGACCGGGTCGTGCGCTGGCGCCTCTGGCCCATGCTCTGGAAGGAGTTCATCCAGATGCGGCGTGACCGGCTCACGCTGGCGATCATGGTGATGATCCCGGCGATCCAGCTGGTCATCTTCGGGTTCGCCATCCGCACCGAGGTCCGCCACCTCCCCACCATCGTGCTGGCCGAGAGCAACACCGCCCAGAGCCGCGCGCTGGTGGAGGTGATGCGCAACACCGGCAACTTCCGCATCGTGGCCAGCGTCACCAGCCGCGAGCAGGTGCGCGACTGGATCGGCCGGGGCCGCGCGCGCGCCGCCGTGGTGATCCCGCCGGGCTTCGCGCGCGACCTCAAGCGCGGCCGCGGCGCCACCGCGCAGGTGATCGTGGACGCGGCCGACCCGCTCGCCTCGCAGAGCGCCATGTCCGGCGCCATGCTCGCCGGGCAGGCCGCCGCCCCGCGCCTGGCCGGCCGCCGCGACCCGGTGCCGCTGCTGGACGTGCGCGTGCGCCCCTGGTACAACCCCGGCGTGCGCAGCGAGGTCTACATCGTCCCCGGGCTGATCGGCGTCCTCCTGTCGCTCACCATGATCCTGATCACCTCGCTCGCCATCACCCGCGAGCGCGAGCGGGGGACGCTCGAGCAGCTGATCGTCACCCCGATCGGCAAGCTCAGCATGATGCTGGGGAAGATCCTCCCCTTCGTGCTGGTGGGCTACGTCCAGATGACGGTGATCCTCCTCCTGGGGTGGATCCTGTTCGGCGTGCCGGTGCGCGGCAGCCTGGTGCAGCTTTACGCCGTGAGCCTGCTCTTCGTGCTGGCGAATCTCGGGCTCGGGCTGTTCGTCTCCACCGTCGCGCGCACCCAGGCGCAGGCGATGCAGATGAGCTTCATGCTGCTGATGCCCAACATCCTACTTTCCGGCTTCATGTTCCCGGTCGAGGCCATGCCCCGGGTGATGCGCTGGATGAGCGCCGTGCTCCCGCTCACCCAGTACCTCAAGGTCCTGCGCGGCATCCTGCTGCGCGACACCGGCATCACCCAGCTCCTTCCCGAGATCGCCACGCTGGCCGCGATGGCCGTGGTGATCCTGATGCTGAGCGTGGCCCGCTTCTCCAAGACCATCGAGTAGCGCGCTCGCCACGATCCGGCGCCGCGGCCCGCGTCCGGCCGCCGCGAGCCACTTGCGCCGGGAACGGGCGGGGATGATCGTGTGAACGAGCATCCGCGGTCCGTCACCCCTTCAGGAAGCGATCCCATGCGCTCGCTCCCCGCCGCCCACGCCCTGCTCGCCGCGCTCCTGGCCGCTTACCCGGCGGCGGCCCAGCGCGCCGTCCCCGCCGTCCACCGCGTCTTCACCGACGACGCGGCGCACCGGGTGCTGCGCGTGGGCGTGGCGCCGGACGTGAAGCTCGAGGTGCTGGACTGGGGCGGCAGCGGGCCGGCGCTGGTGTTCCTGGCCGGCTTCATCAACACCGGCCACGTGTTCGACACCTTCGCGCCGCGCTTCACCGACGCCTTCCACGTGGTGACCCTCACCCGCCGCGGCGTGGGCGCCAGCGACCGCCCCGAGGCCGGCCCGTACGACGCCGCCACGCTCGCGGCCGACGTGAAGGCGGTGCTCGACAGCCTGGGGATCGCCAGGGCGAACCTCGCGGGATGGTCGTTCGGGGGCACGGAGATGTCGTACTTCGCGGCAGCGTACCCGGAGCGGACCGAGCGCATCGTCTACCTGGACAGCTACTGCGGGCCGTGCGGCGGCGGCAACCCGGTCCAGCGCGGCCGCCCGCCGCTGCGCCCGCCCATGCCGCGCATGGCGGCGCGCGACTCGCTCACCCCCGCCGGAATGATGGCGTACCAGCGCCGGACCCTGGGCTTCGCGTACCCCGAGGCCGAGCTACGCTCCATCGTCCAGTACGGCGACGGCACCACCAGCTACCCGGTGCCGCAGTGGGTGTGGCAGGCAATGGGGCGCGGCGTGGCGCATCCGGGCTACGACCACATCCACGCGCCCGTGCTGGCCATCTTCGCCGAGCGCTCGAAAGTCGAACAGGAGTTCTGGTGGGCGCGGCAGATGAACCCCGCCGAGAAGCTGCTGGCGCAGGTGTACGTGGACGTATCCACGCAGAACCGCCGGATCGCGCAGGAAGAGTTCCAGCGCGCGCTCCCCGGCGCCCGCGCGGAGGTGATCGATGGCGGCCAGCACGCCGTCTTCCTTTCGCACCCCGACCAGGTGGAGCGCCTGATGCGCGCCTTCCTCCTCGCCCCCGCCGATTCGGCGCCCTGACCGCCGGCGACGCCGAGCCCAACAAGCAGAACCGCCCCCGGAGCCAGGCTCCGGGGGCGGTGTCGTGCGCGGCCGCCTGCCGGTCACATGCAGGGGCAGTTCCACGAGTTGGGGGCCATCGCGATCCCGTCCGCGCCGTCGGCGATCACGATTCCGCAGGTGCGCGGGCACGACGGGTTGTACGTGTCGGGGCAGTCCAGGTACGTGCAGTCGCCGTAGGTGTCGGCGCAGAGGCACGTGTCGATCTGGCTGTCGGGGCAGGTACACGTTTCGGCCAGCGTGTCGGCTGCGCCGCGAACGGTCCCGCGCGCCCGCGGCGTATCGAGCGTGCCGAAGCTCTCCACGCACAGCTCCTCGGGCTTTAGGCTCAGCTTCTTCATGGACGGATTCCTTCCAGGTGAGCAGGATCGAAGGAGGGGTGACTCGGGGTGGCTCTCCAAGATACGTCACCAAAGGTGAGCGTCAACCCGTCCGCCATGTCCGGGATCGACTTGCCCGGGGTGCATCGATGATGGCGTAGGATACAGTCTCGCGGGAAGATGCACCTCCTGTCCCCACCCACCGGTGAAGCTCCGTGGCCCCGCACTCCCCGGCGCATCCGCACCCGCCGGACGCTGATCGACCTGGGAGGGCGCCGCCCGAGGTCGTCCCGCTGCCGTAGATGCCTCGCAATGGTCGGGAACGCGCTCAGCCCCGGCGCGGCGATGGCCCCGCGGCAGCCGCGGCGTCGCGGTGCCCAGGTGTCACGCCGTGCAGCTTGAACTCGGGGATGATCACCGCGCCCGGCGAGGTTCCCAGGATCGAGTCCGCGCACGAACGGTACGCCGCGGGACCCGCGCGGAACGTCGCCTGAGCGGGGGAGGTGTGCCGCAGCGCCTCGGCCAGCCTGGGTGAGATCCAGGCCAGGCTCTCCAGCACGTGCTCGTGCTCGGCCTCGTAGGCTCGGTCCCAGATCGGCTCGTGGTGCGCCACGCGGTTGCGGAACTTCCGCACGCGGTCGAACTGGTGGAAGATCTGGCTGCGCGTGGTGACCGGCGCCGGCCGGTGGCGGAACGCGAGGTCCAGCGCGCGTGGCCAGAGGCGCGGCCCCGCGGCGCGCGAGTCGGCGTACGGGTCTCGGCAGAGCGCCACCCAGAATCCGAAGTCGAGCTTGGCGATCAGGTGCCCCTCCGTCTGCGAGCGCGGGTCGCCGCCGAGCTGCATCTTCGCGCGCTCCACCTTCTCGGCCTCGTGCGGCAGCAGCATGGTGGGGCGCGCATCCAGCCACGACGCCACGCGGTGCCATCGATAGCCGCGCTTCTCGGTGAGCTTCACCGCCGCGCGGTTCAGCTCGTTGCGAAAGGCGATCTCCAGCGTGTGCATGGCCGGGAGCAGCGCCGCCGCCAGCGCCAGGTTCCACGCGTACCGCGCCACGCCGTCGGCCTCGTCCGCGTCCCCGGGAAGGCGGTACGCCCGCAGCCGCTCGCGCGACATCGCGCGTTCCAGCGCGGCCATGCTCACTCCCCCTTGCATTTCTTCCTCCCCTCGTTTACTTTTGACCCTGTAATTCCTCGGTAGCGGCATCTGCTGCGCAGGAGCCCACGGGCTGCGGCCGGTGACGTCGAGGTTTGAGCCCCGCCGGCTGCACAGCCGGCGGGGCTCTCCGCTCCCGGCGGCCTCGCTGCTGTCAATAGTGTCCATATTATAGACTGCGCATTGGCGGCGCAAGAGTTTTGTTGTGTGTGTTTATCCGGATCGGCTTGGCGAGAAGTGCGGATCAGGGGAGCACCGCGCGAACCATGATCGAATCCGCGTCAGTTCGTATAAGTCGATGCGCCGCCGCAGGGGGTTGACTCTCGCGGCGGTTTTCCGTAACTTCCTCGTCTTGCGTTCCGCCGGGATAAGTGTACCTACCGGACGGCCTGGCTCTCGAAAGAGACCGCCGCCGGAGGCCCTTCGTTCAGGCGGCGCGAAAGGCGCCACGAGACCTTGCCAGCGTGAAGGCGCGGGCAAGGTCTCCTGTTCGTCGTTTCGGGCACACCAGCCCGAGCACGCGGGTGCAGCGCACTTCCCGCACGGGGAGGTGAGCCATGGGCGCCCTCTTCGGATCAGTCTCAAACACCGGACCGGGATCAAGCAAGCAACATGGCCAAGGCGAAGTTCGAGCGCACCAAGCCGCACGTGAACGTGGGCACCATCGGCCACGTGGACCACGGCAAGACCACGCTGACCGCGGCGATCACGCGGATCCAGGCCGCCAAGGGGCTGGCCGACTTCGTGAGCT
>DASSME010000585.1:0-3286 GCA_035689035.1 Longimicrobium sp.
TCTATGTTAGTAACATTTCTCGTTTGACGCAAGCGGTCTCTCAAAAGGTGCGCCAGTGCGTGAGTGCGCAAGTGCGTTTGGCTTCGGCGCGGGCGCGGCTTCTCGCGCCGGGGAGGACGCACTCACGCACTGGCGCACTCACGCACCCGTTTGCGATGCCCGCCCCCCGCACCGGCATCGAAAAAGGGCCGCGGCGCCCGGTGCGCCGCGGCCCTCGTTCCGTCCGTCGGCCCTGGTCAGCGGCTCATGGCGACGGTGACCTGTCCGTTGCGGTTCACGCGGCAGGTGCCGGCGTGCCCGTTGGACGACTGCCACGCCAGCCGCACGTTGTTGCGGTTGGTGTTCTGCACCGAGGTGGCCAGCCTCCGGTTGCCCAGCCTCTGCCGGATCGCCTGGCGGCACAGGTTGTCGGCCGTGGCCAGCGCGTTGTTGTTCCAGGTGGTGCGGTTGTCGTAGTCGTCGTACGTGCCGTTGGTGCGGCCGTAGCGGTCATACGTGCCGTAGCGCCCGCTTCCCGCCGCCACGCCGGCCGTGGTGAAGATGCCGCGGCACCCGCCGCTCACCCACACGCCACCGCGCGTCACGCCCCAGTTCTGCCCCTCCACGCAGGGCGTCATGCTCAGGTACTTGGTCAGCCGCACGCCGCCGCTGGTGTCCATCGAGCACACGCGCTGCTGCCCGTTGAGCGACTCGCAAGCGATCTGCGTCTGTGCCCTGGCCGGATGGGCCGAGATCCCCACCGCCGCCGCCACCCCCGCGGCCAGAATCGCCAGTCTGCGCATCATCCCCTCCCCTGTTGCTGTGTCCACCCGCGCGCCTCCACGAAGCGCCCGCTCCACTCAAGTCGTTGTCAGTTAGCAATTTGCGTGCACAAATCACCCCAGGGTGTTTCCTGGATGCGCAAAGGGCCGCGGCTCCGGGGTGAGCCGCGGCCCTTTTCCGTCACCGGCGCGGGCGCTCAGCGGCGGCGGTCGTAGCGAACGTCCACGCGGCCGTTGCGGTCCACCCGGCAGCTCCCCGACTGACCGCGGTCCGCGCGCCAGCCCACGCGGGCGTTGTTGCTGCTGTTGTTCTCCATCCACAGGTTCAGCCGGCGGTTGCCGATCTCGCGGCGCACGGCCTGGCGGCAGCGCTCCACCGCCCACGAGCCGTTCCGGTCGTCATGGCGGCCGTTGCGGTCGTTGTCCCAACGCCCGTTGCGGCCATGGTCGTAACGCCCGTCGCGCCCGCCGTAGCCGCCGTTGCGCCCGTCGTAGCCGCCGCGGCTGCTGCCGTAGCTGGCGAAGCGGCCGCGGCAGCCGTCGTCCACCCACACCGCGCCGGGAACGGTCCCCCAGGTGCGGCCGCGGACGCAGCGCGCGTCGCTGAGCTGCTGCACCAGCCGCACCTCGCCGCGGGTGTCCACGCGGCAGGTCTCCCGGCGTCCTCGCGAGGATTCGCAGGTGACCGTGGTCTGGGCGTTCGCGGTGCCCGGAATGGCCGAAAGGGCCGCCGCGACCACCGCCAGACAAGCGAGCTTGTACATCTCTAACTCCTTGCTGCAGAGTAGCTTGCGCGCATGTGAAAGCGCGCCGCGCCGCCGGAGGGATGCCGGGGACGCACGGCATTGGGAGGTGCAACGGGGATGCCCGGCGTGGCACGCCGCGGAAATCCGCGCCGGGACAGGGTTTCTGCGTCCGCGGGCCGGCGGCGGGGCGGGGGCCGCGTCCTCACGAGAGGATGACCAGCGTCACCGCCGCCGCGGCCATCGCGATCCCCGCCACGCCGCCGAGCACGTTCAGCACGCGGCCGTTGCGCCACTCGCCCATCACCCGGCGGTCGTTGCAGACCACCAGGATGACGGCGATCAGCGGCGGGGCGAGCAGGCCGTTCACCACCGCGGCCCAGAACAGCATGCGGATGGCGGGGATGCCGCTGCCCAGCATCACCATCCCCGCCAGCAGCGACAGCGCCATCACGCCGTAGAAGCGGGCGGCGCGGTTGGGCTTCTCGCTCATCCCCGCGTTCCACGCCTCGGCCTCGGCCACGGCCAGCGCGGCGGATCCGGCCAGCACCGGCACGCCCAGCATCCCCGTGCCGACGATCCCCAGCGAGAAGAGCAGGCTGGCCGCGCTCCCGGCGATCGGCCTGAGCGCCTGCGCGGCCTCCTCGGCCGTCTGGATGGTGGTGTGCCCGGCCGCGTGCAGCGTGGCGCCCGTGGTGAGCACGATGAAGTAGAAGATCACCACCGAGATGGTCATCCCCGCCAGCACGTCGAAGCGCGCCGCCCGCATCGCCCGCGGCGTGGCCCCGCGGCGGTCGGCCACGCGCACGCGGCCCAGCGCCTTCTCCTCCTCCACCTCCTCGTCGGCCTGCCAGAAGAAGAGGTAGGGCGAGATGGTGGTGCCCAGGATGGCCACCAGCGTGAGCACCGTCCCCCGCTCCCACGCCAGCGAGGGGACCACGGTGGAACGGAGCACCTCGCCCCAGTCCGGCCGGGCCAGGAACGCGGCGCCCACGTAGGCGAACAGCGCCAGGGTGAGCCACTTGAACACGCGCGCCATCACCCGGTAGCTGGCGAATACCAGCAGCGCCAGGATCAGCGCCGCGAACGCCGGCGCGAAGACGGCCGAGGGGACGCCGGTCAGCATCTGCGCCACCGCCGCCATGGCCCCCAGGTCCGCGCCGATGTTGACGGTGTTCGCCACCAGCAGCAGCCCGCAGCTCATCCACAGCACCCAGCGCGGGTAGTACTGCCGCAGCACCGCCGCCAGCCCCATCCCCGACACCATCCCGATGCGGGCGCACATGTACTGGATCGCCGCCATCAGCGGGAGGATCAGCGGCGCCGTCCACAGCAGCCCGAACCCGAACTGCGCCCCCGCCGCCGAATACGTGGCCACCCCCGACGGATCGTCGTCCGCGGCGCCCGTCACCAGGCCGGGGCCCAGGTGGCGGAGGGTATTCGCCAGCCCGCGGCGGGGCGGCTGCGTGCGCTGATCCAGGGGTGGCGGCATGGGGACGGGAGCGCGGAACGGGGCAAGCGAGACGCGCCGGTCAATCTGTCGCCGCGCGGGCGCATGGGCGAGGGCTACGCGCGGAACGTGCGCGGGATCGAGGTGCCGGACCCAGGGTTCGGTGCGGCCGCGGGCGGCCCCCCTCCCCCGGCCCCGCCCCCGGCCCCTCCCCCCGCTCCGCGGCGCTCCGCGGGGGGAGGGGAGCACTTCAACTGCTACTACAACCACAAACGGCAACTGCTGACTGCAACTGCACTCAGGCGGAAAACTCTCCGGATAAAAACTCCCCC
>DASSME010000586.1:0-4600 GCA_035689035.1 Longimicrobium sp.
AGACCGTCTTCCCCGTGCTCAGCAGCGCCTCCGCTTCGCGCAGCATCCCCACGATCTGCGTCGCCGTGAACTTTCTCCTCTTCATCGAATCCTCTTTGCCATGTCGGCAGTCTGGACTCCGTTTGTACCTGGATCAATCTACGGGGGGCACTCCAGAAGTTCTCCGCTGCTCCGTTCTCCTCCGCTGCTCCGCGTGACGCTTTGTCGTTCTTCTACTTCACCAGCGCGAGGCGGCGGGGCGGGTTGGCGCCGCCGGCCCAGGTGCCTTCGGCGTAGATGGTGTCGCCGTCGCCGGCGACGCGGAACCAGCGCACGCCGATGCCGTCGCCCACCAGCAGGCGCACGCGCGAGGGCAGCGGCAGCGGCGCGCGGAAGGCGATGCGCAGCCGCCGCAGCGCCGCGGGGTCGCCGCCCAGGCGGTGCTGGATCAGCGCGTGCGCCACCATCGCCTGGGTGCAGAAGCCGTGCAGGATCGGCCGGCGGAAGCCGAAGGGGCGCGCGGTGACGGCCCACAGGTGGATCGGGTTGTAGTCGCCCGACACGGCGGCGTAGCGGC
The DNA here is from genome assembly GCA_035689035.1 of Longimicrobium sp. Classification (GTDB taxonomy): domain Bacteria; phylum Gemmatimonadota; class Gemmatimonadetes; order Longimicrobiales; family Longimicrobiaceae; genus Longimicrobium. Next base: position 557 of record DASSME010000586.1, read on the forward strand.
GGCCCGCGTCGCCGCGCAGGCTCCAGTGCGCCACCTCGTCCCAGCTCGCGGGCGGCTCGCCGCGCGGGTCGCCCTCGTCGCGCGCGGTGGAGCGCGACGAAGCGTGCGGCGCGTCCTCGGCCGGGGTGCGGGTGCGCGCCAGGAACACGGCGGTGCTCTGGGTGCACAGCTGCCCGCCCGCCGTCCAGTTGCGCGCCGAAACGGTCAGCCGGATCCCCTTCCGCACCCGCTCGGCGCGCTCCAGCTCCACCCGGCAGCGCACGTGGTCGTCCAGCCCCAGCGGCCGCAGCTGCACCAGCTCGCCCTCCACGTGCACCACGCCGCCCGCGGGGAGCGGCCGGTCCAGCCCCGAGAGCAGCTCCAGCGTCTGCGCCGTCTCCCAGGTGGCGGGGAAGACGGGCGAGAGCGTGCGGCCGGCCAGCGCCTCGATCCCCTCGCCCGCCGTGGCGAGCAGGTAGCGCGCGTGCACCCCCGCGTCCACGCCGGGGTGCACGCGCTCGAGCGACGGCTTGCGGCGCGGCACCTCGGCCACCGGCTCCGCGCCGCGGCCGGCGACGATCCCGCGGGCCACCAGGCGGAGCATCGAGGCCAGCGGCCGGAGCTGCACCCCCATCATCCCCCCTGCCCCACGGGCTGCACCGCCACCTGCCGGTCGCGCGGGCCGTCGAACTCGCAGAAGTAGATCCCCTGCCACCTTCCCAGAACGACGCGGCCCTCGTGGACGACGAGGGTGACGGAGGGGCCCATGAACGACGTCATCAGGTGGCTGTCGCTGTTCCCCTCGGCGTGCCGGTAGAACGGCTCGCGGTGCGGGAAGACGCGCTCGAGCTTGGCGAGCACGTCGTGCTGCACGTCGGGGTCGGCGTTCTCGTTCACGGTGATCCCCGCGGTGGTGTGCAGCGACTGGACGACCACCAGCCCCTCGCGCACCCCCGACCGCTCCACCGCCTCCTGCACCGGGCGCGTGACGTCGACCATCTCCGCCCGACGCCGGGTGCTGAGCCGCACGATCTCCATCGCGCTCACCCGCGCCAGAAGACGCGCCAGATGCGGCCGCCCGCGTCGTCGGTGATGTAGAGCGAGCCGTCGGGCGCCACGGCCAGCCCCATCGGCCGGTGCGCGGCCTGGCCGCCGCCGGCGCCGCGGAAGCCGTCGGCGAAGGTCTCGCCGGGCCCGGTGCGCCCGCCGCCGAGCGGGACGAACGAGACGTTGAAGCCCGCCTGCGGGAGCGGCGCGCGGTTCCAGCTGCCGTGGAAGGCGATGAAGGCGCCGCCCTGGTAGCGCACGGGGAACTGCGTGCCCTGGTAGATCACCACGCTCTCGGGCGCCCAGTGCCCGGGGAAGACGGCGACGGGCCCCTTCTTCTGCGCGCAGCGGCCCACCTCCGTGCCCCGGCCGCCGTACTCGGGGGCGAGCACCAGCTTGTGCTGGTCCACGTCGTAGAAGCAGTACGGCCAGCCGAAGTCGTCGCCGCGGTTCACCCGCAGGAACTCTTCGCCGGGGTTTTCGGCATTTTTCTGGTCGTTGAACAGGTCGGGCCAGTTGTCGCTCAGCTGATCGCGGCCGTGCTGGGTGGCGTAGAGCTGGCTGCCGCTCACCGTCATCCCCACGGCGTTGCGGATGCCGGTGGCGTAGCGCTGGCCCTCCGCCTGGGTCTGGTTGGGCTTGTTCGCGTCGAAGCGCCAGATCCCGGCGCGGGTGTCCAGCTCGGTGCAGGGGTCGATGCCGCGCGAGCCGCGCTGCCGGTCCTGCTGCTGGCAGGCGTTGGTGCGCGACCCGATGTTCACGAACAGCCCGCCGTTCCCGTCCAGCGCGATGGTCTTGGCCGTGTGCCCGCCGGTGGGGAGCCCCAGGACGATGGACTGCGGCCGCCCGGCGGGGAGCAGGGCGCCCGGCGCCAGCCGCCAGCGGTGCACCGCGTCGTCCTGCGCGAAGTAGAGCCACCCGTCGGCGATGGCGATCCCGCTTCCCCCGGTGTACGGGCCGAAGCGCTCCCGCTGGTCGGCCTTGCCGTCGCCGTTGCTGTCGCGCAGCGCCAGCACCCCGGCCGCGGTGCTGCCGCGCCGCTGCGTGAGCGCCACGTACACGTCGCCGTTCGGCGCCACGGCGATGTGCCGCGGCGAGCCGTCCACGTCGGCGAACACGGTGGCGCAGAAGCCGCGCGGCAGGGTGATGCCGCCGTTGTCGGCGTCGCAGCGCGGCGGCGTGGCGGCGGCGAGCTGCGCGGACGGCGGCGCCGCGGAGTCGCCAGCGGCGGTGTGGGCCTCGGCGGACGGGACGGCCTGGCGGTCGCGCCCACAGGCGGCGAGCAGCGCGGCGAGCGCGAGCGGTACGGCGAATCGCGGCATGAGCGGGCTCCGGCGGTTTCCATCGGGATGGGGCTCGGACGGCGGACACGCTGCAACAAACGCGCGAAGGGGCGCAAGAGGCCCACGTTCCGGGTGTCGAGTTTGCGACTGAAGTCGCGGCTGCAACGGCGCGCAGTCCGCCTTCGCGGACTTCAACCGCGATGGCATCTCGCGGCCCCGAAACGAAGAAGCCTCGCGGGGTTTGCGAGGCTTCTTCGTGGTGGTTGCTGCGGCTTCAGCCGCCGGTTGCGGCCTTCGCTCACGCCGGCGCGGGCGCGCGGACCGTGGTGGCGGCGTGCACGAAGGCGCGCACCAGCGGCGGGGTGTGCGCGTGCAGCGCGGCGCGCTCGGGCTGGAAGAGGGTGCCCACGAAGAAGGGGTGGTCGGGCAGCTCCACAGACCGGATGTCGCCCTCCGAGTCTCGCCCGGTGAAGCGCATCCCGTGGCTCTCGAGGGTCGCGCGGAACTCGGGGTTCAGGCCGTAGCCGCACATGTACTCCTCCTCGATCCACTCCTGCCCGTACGCGGCGTGGATCTTCGTACCGTCCTCGAGCCGGACGCGGCCCGCCACCTCGCGCAGCGCGCAGGCGAGCGGGGCGACGAGCAGGTTGGGCGCGTGCGGGTTCGTCTCCGCATGGTCTGCGTCGTCGATGCCGCAGACGTTGCGGGCGAACTCGATCACCGCGTGCTGGAAGCCGCCGCAGGTGCCCAGGAACGGCATCCCGCGCTCGCGGGCGCGGCGCACGGCGGCCAGCGCGCCTTCCATGCTGCGGTACGGAGACGCGGGGACGAGCCAGATGGCGTCGACGTGTCCCAGCGCCTCCTCCTCGTCTTCGGCCACGCGCTCGGTGGCCACCCACACGGCGTCCACGGGGCGGCCGAGGGAGAGGGCGGAGAGGCCCAGCGACTTGGGCACGGCGCGATGCGCCACCACGTCGGGATCGTGGTCGCCCACCATGGCGATGAACGTAGGCTCCATGCGGTCCTCGTCAGGCCGGAGCTGCGTTGCGGATGATGTGGGGATTGGGTGGTAAGATGATGTGTAGCAGGCGCGAGCGAAAGGCCTTTACTGCTTCCGATCCTCCAGTTGCGCGGTCGCTGGCGAAGAGGGGCGAATGAATTCGCTGCAACGACTACACGAAGTCCGCCTTCGCGGACTGCAAGCCCGGCACGGACCGACGTGCCGGTGCGCGGGGCAAAGATCCATCCGAGCCGAGCGGAGCGTCCCCCGCGCGGAGTTGAAGCCCCACGCAGTTTGTGAGGCTTTTCGTAGTTGTTGCTGCGGCTTCAGCCGCCGGTGAGCGACCCCCGCGGCCGAACTTCTATACTGGATTCTTGCTTCCCCCGCAGTACGCCACCGCCGTCTTCGCCAGGATGCCGGCGAGGTGGACGTGGCTGTCCACGTCGGCCCACTCCACGTCGGCGTGGGCGCCGTCGCCGCGGGCGCCGAAGACCACCGTCTCGATCCCGGCTTCGCCCAGGAACGAGGCGTCCATCCAGAAGCCGAAGCCGCGCGTCTGCGGGCGCTCGCCGGTGACCGCGGCAGCCGCGTCGAGCACGGTGCGCACGATAAGGGCATCGGACGACACCTCGAAGCCGCCGCGGGTGAGGGTGGCGTGGACCTCGGCGCGGAACGTCGGGTCTTCGGCGGCGAGCTCGTCCACGAGCTCGCGGAGCTGGCCGACGACGAGCGCCT
>DASSME010000587.1:0-6649 GCA_035689035.1 Longimicrobium sp.
CACCCCGGGTTGAAACCCGAGGCTACAACGGCCCGAAGTCCGCCTGCGCGGACTCGCACGCCGGCATTCGCGCGGCGAACGATGCCCACGGCCGGCGAAGGGCTCCGGCCGGGCGTGGCGGGGCCTCTCTGCGGCGGCCACGCGATTCCCTGACCCCCCACGCCTACTTCCCCTGCTCGATCGCCTTCTTCGCGATGCGGTCCACCAGGCGGGGGGCGATCAGCTTGAGGCGCGCGCCGATCTTGCCGCGCAGGGTCATGATCAGCTCGCGCTTCCGTTTCGCGGCGGCGTCGATGACCTGGCGCGCGCACTCGTCGGCGGTCATCACCTCGCGCTCCTTCACGGGGCTGTTCCCCTCGCCGAGGGGGCGGCCGTCGGGGCCGAAGGCGCGCTCGCGGATCTCGGTGGCCACGAAGCCGGGGAACACCTGCGTCACCGTGATCCCGCTGTCTTCCAGCTCGATGCGGATGGTGTCGAAGAAGCCGGCCACGGCGTGCTTGCTGGCCGCGTAGCCGCTGCGCGTGGGCACGCCCGTCCGCCCCGTCAGGCTGTTCACCGCCACGATCCGGCCGCGCGTCCGCTTCAGGTGCGGCAGCGCGTAGAACGTGGGGTAGACGCTTCCCAGGTAGTTCACGCGCATGATCTGCTCGAACGGGGCGAGGTCGGTCATCTCCTCGAAGCGGGCCCACATCCCGATCCCCGCGTTGTTCACCAGCGTGTCGATGCGGCCGAACTCGGCCACCGCGCGCTCGATCAAGGCCCGGCACTGCGCCTCGTCGCCCACGTCGGTCGGCACGGCGAGGACGCGGGCGCCCAGGGCGCGGCACCCGGCGGCGGCCTGCTCCAGCTTCGCGGCGTCGCGCGCGGCGAGGACCAGGTGCGCGCCCTGCGCGGCCAGCTGCAGCGCCATCTGGTGGCCGATGCCGGCGCTGGCGCCGGTGAGCACCACCACGTTGTCGCGGAAGGGAGCGCCGCTCATGGGCTCGCGTGAATTCAGGGAGAGGCGGCGGGCGGCGAGGCCCCGCCGCGCGCGCGGACGTCCACGTGAATCTGGAGATGGCCGTCGGCGGCCACAACCGCGCCCAGCGACCGCGAGAACACGAACACGCCCAGCGGCCGCAGCGCGTCGACCCCGCCGGTCATCCGCACGCTGCGGCCCAGGTTGCGGTTGAGCGCGCGGTCCACGTCGCCGCGGATCCCGTCCACGCGGTCGCCCAGCTCGAAGTGGGCGGCGCCGCGCAGCTCGTCGCGCAACTGGTCACCCATCAGCCACTCGGCCACCTTCGGCACCAGCTGCCGGCTCTCCACCGAGAAATCGAGGTCGGGGACGCTGATCGTGCGCGTCACCGGGTCGAACTCGGGGGTGCCGACCAGGTAGATGGTGCCGCGCGCGTCGCCCTTCACCCGCACCCGCAGCACCACGCGGTCGCCGCTGCCGTACAGGTGCGCGCCGGTGACCGTGACCTTGCGCCCGCGGGCATCGAAGACGCGGCCCGCCAGCTTCTTCTCCAGGATGCTGTCCACCACCGCGTACGGCAGCTCGGCCACCAGCTGCACCTGGAAGCCGCGCCCCGCCGCCACGGTGCCGCTGAGCGGCAGCGGCACCTCGGCCACGGGCGGCCGGTCGCCGATCACCACCCGGGGGCGCACCACGACGGCCACGTTGGTGGTGAGCGTGGTGCCCTTCCCCCGCGGCGCGCTGGCGGCGACCGACTCGGGCTGGATCAGCAGAAAGACGTTGCCGGATGCGCGGATCGGCTGCTGGATGTCGCTCCACACGTCTTCCACGCGCCGGCGCAGGTCCACGGCGTCGCGGATCTTCTCGTCGATCTGCGGCGCGGCGCGGTCCAGCACTCCCTGCACCAGCGCCTGCACCCGCTCGGTGACGTCGATGTTGGCCTCGGTCAGCTTGCAGCGGACGCCGGGCTCCACCGGGAACGGCCGTGTCTTGGGGGCCACGGTCCAGTCGCGGTGGAAGACCAGAGCGGTGCGCAGCCCCACGTCCATGCTGGGCATCGGCCCGGATTCGTCCGTCCCGCACGAGCCCAGCTGCACCCAGCGGCAGCCGGCCACCGGCACGCAGGGATGCGCCGCCAGGCGCGCCCGGTAGCGCACGCGCGCGGAAACGTCCACGTGGTCGTCGTGGATGTTCAGCTTGAGCGGGTCGCGCTCCCACATCTCCTTCACGTACACCGTGCCCACCACGGCGAACTTGCCGATCGGCTGCCACTCGTCTTCCTTGTTCTGCCCGCGCGGCACCTTGTTCTCCACCTGCGCGGCCACCTGCGCCAGCGACACGGTGACGGGCAGGTTCACCACGCTCGGCTCGGGGTCGGGCACCGGTCGCGACGCGCCGCCGCGCTCGGGGGGCGGCACGTCCACGTTGTCGCGCCCGCACCCCGCGGCGGTGGCGAGGAGAAGGGCGATCAGCGCGAAGAGGGCGCGGGGCGTGGGCGTGCGCACGGCAGGAGTCGAGAACGGGTGAGGCATGGCCGGGGCTGAGAGGCGGGATGGGTCACCCCGCGCCAGGATATTTCGTGAAAAGAGGGTGCGAAGTTTCGCGGACGATGGAGCGACGGCCGGATGATCGACGTTGCCCGGCCGCCGGTGTGCTTCGTGGTCCAGCGAGCCACCGCTTCGGCCGCGCGCGCCCGTTCTCCCGCGGCACCCGGGGGTCACGTTCCGAACCACTCGCTCGCGGCGTCCAGGAAGTGCGACGACGAGGGCTTCCTGGTCTCGAATCCACCGTCCGGCGGGTCCATCAGCACGTAGTTGCCCGCTTCCAGCTCTCGGGCGATCCGCTCGACGAAGGCTTCCACGGTCCGGCCGAGCACGTACTTGACGTCCTCGTCCCGGCCGAAGTTGATCACCTGCCCCACGCGGCCCCTGGGGCCCGGGTCGAGATCGACGCCGATGTGGTTGCCGCCCCCGTCGTCCGAGAACGGAATCCACCGCCGGTTCGCGTACAGCTCCTTCACCACCCCCGGCGCGACCGACGCGCAGAACCCGTGGACGTCGGTGCTGTCGTCGGCGGCCAGGATCTCGTTCCAGTTCCGCCACTCCGCAAGCACGCCGTCGATGCTCAGGAACGACAGTCCGTAGAATGGGCCGGGCTGTTGTCGATCGCGCTGGCCGTTGTGCCAACGGTAGAGGTCGAGGAACGACGGCGGCAGGGTCACGCCCAGGCTCTCCGCAAGGCCGGCCAGCTCCGCCTCGCTCGCGGGCGGCTGCAGGTTCGCCAGGATCTGCGGGCGATGCGCCGCCAGCCAGCGCTCGAGCCTCTCGTAGGGTGTCATCGCTTCTCCAGGTGCTTGCCCGCGGGGGACGGAGAGAGGGATCACTCGTCGCGCTCGGAGGGGCGCGGGGCGACCACGTCGAGCAGCACGCGCCAGGGGCCGCCGGGGTCGCGCGACCAGATGCGGACGTAGTGCCCGGTCTCGCGGCGGCCGGCGCCCTGATTCTCGTACCGGTACTCGCCCCACGTCCACCCCAGGTCGCCCGCGGCGGACGCATTTCCGCCCATGGGGCGGGCGGCGTAGCGGCGGGCGCTGTCCGCCAGCGCGGCCGCGAGCGTGGGCCCCAGCCCCACGCGCGGCGGCGTGCGCGGGCGCAGCAGCCGCACCTGCGCGTGGCCGAACGCCCGCACCGCCGCCGCGAACCCGTGCACACCCGCGTACGCCGAGAAGAGGCTGTCCGCCGCGAGGAGCGCCCCCGCGGCAGCCGTGTCCACGGCGGTGGCGCGAGCCATCGTGAGGGGCGCGGACGGGCTCCATTCCGGTTCCGGCACGTCCGGCCGCGGGTGGGTGGTGCCGAGGTCCACCACGAAGCGCCAGCCGGCCGGCGTCCTGCGCCAGACGGTGACGTACTGCCCGTACCCCGTCTCATGACCTTCGCCGTCGGCGGCGCGATACGGCCCGGTGGTGAACCCCAGGTCGCCGCCGCGCGCGGCGCGGACGAAGGCGGGATACCGGGTGAGCCGCCGCGGCGTCCGCGGCCGGGCGCGCCAGACCGCCTTCGCGTTCGCGGGCTCGGGCGTGAACGCCAGCGCGCCGTCGTCGGCGAAGGCGAGGAACGCGTCGCGGATCCCGTCGCGCGCAGCGGCCGCCGCGAACGCGCGCTCCGCCGCCACCAGCTCGGCCTCGTCGTCTCGCGGCACTCCGTCGGTGCGGACCGCCGCGGTCGCGCACGCGGCGACGGCGACGAGAGCAAAGGTCGCGATCGGGCGGATCAGGCCAGGTTCATCGTCGAAGCGCAAAGCCTCCAGGCGGATCGGGTGAAGGCGAAAGCGAAGCGGTTCGGACGAAGCCCGCGCCGGCGGCCATCACCGGCGCGGGCTCGGTCCCATCATCCGCCGCGCGTCGTCCAGCGCTCGCGCGGCAGGGTGTAGCGGATCACGCCGAGCTCGGAGCCGTCTCCCTCGAAGGCGAAGCCCAGCTTCTCCATCACGCCGATCGAGGGAACCAGCTCCGGCAGCGTCTCGGCGATCACGCGGGTCACGCGCGGGTCGGCGAAGGCGCGGGCCACCAGCGCGGCGGTGGCCTCGGTGGCGTAGCCTTGGCGGCGGTGCGCGGGCATGATGCCGTAGCCCACCTCCACCGTCCCGTCCTCCCCCGGCGGGCCCTTGTAGCCGCAGACGCCGGCCACCTCGGGGTCATCGCCGCCCAGCAGAACGTAGTACATCCACCAGCCCGCGTGCTCCGGCCGGCTTTCCACGGCGTTCAGCGTCCACCGGCGCGCGTCGTCGTCGTACAGCTCGGGCGGCCAGCCGGCGGGGACGCGCGCGTTCAGCAGGCGGCCGAAGAGCGCGCGGTCGTCACCCTCGGCGCGCAGCAGCGGGGCGGTCGCCTCCACCAGCCGCAGCCGTGAGGTTTGCAGCATCGAAGTCATCTCCGTGTCGTCTCGCGCAGGAAGAAGGGTCTCGCGCGCGGCGGTGGCTCCGCCGCGCGGCCTGGGGAGAGACGGGGACGATCATAGGCGCCTCTGCACGGAAAGCGTGGGGTGAAAAAAGGGCGGCGGCACCGCTGCCGCCGCCCCGGAAGGTCCGTCTAGGGCCGCGGCGCGGGCGTGGACCCGCCGCCCTGCATGGCGCCCATCATCTGCTCCATCAGCTCGGGCATGTGCTCCATCACCCGCCGCTGCGTGACCTCGGACGAGCGCTGCGCCAGCTCGGGCATGGTCTCGAGCAGGCGCTTGCCCAGCGGCGTCTGGTAGAACGCCGTGAGCTGCCGCATCTCGTCCTCGGTGTAGGTGAGGGCGTAGATGCGCGCCATGTCGGCGTGGATCTGGGGCCAGCTCAGGTACCTGGCGAAGAACGAGCGCATCACCCCCTCGAACTGCGCCATCTGGGGGTTCTGCCGGAGCTGCGACTGGACCATCATCTCCATGGTCTTCGCGTAGGTGTGCTCCATGTCGATCGACGCGATCAGCTGCTCGGCCGCGGCGGTGCGGGCCGGGGTGGGCTCGTCCTGCGCGCGCGCCGGGCGGGCCAGCGCGAACGCGGCGGCGCACGCCACCAGCGCGATCACCTTCTTCATCGTGCGTTCCCTCGGACGGGTTTCCACCATCACGGGCCCCGCGGCGGGGTCAGCCGCGGCGGCGCTCCAGCAGCAGCATCATCAGCATCGACAGGATGATGCGGATCTCTTCGTGCTCGGGGATGTCGAGCGTTTCCTCGATGCGGAACTTGCCCTCGAGGAAGGCCGGCTCCTTCACCAGCCGCATCAGCACGCGCCCGTCGGGGGCGGTGACCGAGTAGGCGGGGTTGAACACGTAGCCGGCGAACAGCCCCACGATGGGGAGCTCGGAGAAGACCGCGTCGGCCACCTTCATCCAGGGGTTCTCTTCCTGGATGGTGAACACCACCTGCCCGTTGTACTCGATGTCGTAGCGCGCGCGCCAGATGGAGCGGGCGCCCTGGCGCTTGATGGAGCCGATGTAGTTGTTGGCCGTGTCGGTGAAGTGGTAGCGCGCGCGGAAGTCGATCACGCGGTCGGCGTTCATGTAGAAGAGCGGCCGGGTCTGCTGCTCGTCGGCGAAGACGGTGACCGCCTCCTTGAGCTTGAACGCCTTCTGCTTCACGTAGAAGCGGATCTGCCCCGAGGGGTCGCGCACGGTGATCTGCGGCGACAGCGCGAGCTTCTTGAACGACAGGCTGAGCGGGTATTGCATGGTCCGGGACGGGCTGCGGGGCCGGGACGGGCGCGCGTGTGGGCGCGCGGGAGAGGACCGACAAGCTACGCTCCGGCGCGGCCGGACGACAGGGCGAGGGAACGTAGCAGGTGCGTGAGGTGCGTTTCGCGAGGTGCCGGGGCGGCCATGCCGATGCCCCCGTACCGCGCCGGGCGGCTGAAGCCGCAGCTATGACCGCAGGAAGCCTCGCAAACCGCGCGAGGCTGTGGGGGCCGCTGCCGTGGCGAAGGCGCCGTCGTACGAACTCCACCCCCCACCCCCCGCCCAGGGTCCGGCTCGGCGTCCGCCGCGTCCGGGCTCCAACCGGGTTCGGCTCAGAGCCAGAAGGGGATGCGGTACGGCTGGGCGGGCTTGTCCCCCGGCTTCGCGTCCGGCTCGGCGAGCTGGGTGACCAGGAGCAGGTTCTCGCCCTTCGGCAGGCCGGCGGTGGGGATGTACGCGATCATCCCGCGGATGCCGG